>NZ_FPJI01000001.1:0-119483 GCF_900119355.1 Pseudomonas sp. NFPP02 | reverse complement strand
CCAGGACGCTCCGCGTCCCGTCGTAAGGGAAGGGGCACGCGGATCTTCAGAGCCAAGGTTGGATGTCGATCAGGCCTGGCATACCTGCATAGTTGCGCGCGCTGGAGTAGCGCCAGTGTTCAGCCAGGTCCACATAGCCCCGCTTTATGGGGTTGTGATGGATGTAATCAAGCTTCTGGCGCATGACTGCCTCGCTGTAAACCAACTCCGCATGTGAACCTTCCTGCCACAGTTGATAAACACGATCTGTCTTGTGTGCACGCTTGCAGAAACGCAGGCGCTGCAATACCCGCTCCGCGCCTTTGCTTTGCAGGTCGTCAATGATGGTGCGGGCGGTGAAGGATTTGAATTGGCTGACGCACTTTCCCAGATCGGGCGCTTGAGCAATAAAGTGCAAGTGATTTTCCAGGATGACGTAACCAAACAAGTTTAAAGCGTGGTTGCTTTGTTGATATCGCCAGCAATCCAGAAGATGGTCCACCAGGTAGTTGCGGGTGAAGAGGGGGAGCCATTCCATGACAGTGCAGGTGAGGAAGTGGGGTTTTTCGGGTTCGGTGATGACATAGCGGCTTCTGCCCACGTGTTCATCCTTGATTTCGGGTGGGCGCGGAGCGTCCGAGGAGGCATTCCCACGCGGAGCGCGGAAACGATCATGATTCAGCGTCGCGTCGCAGGTCGGGAATCTGCGACGCGAGCCTTAGGTGTTAACAGTTATTGGGCATAGATATGGACAACGAAGTGCTGGCCTGAGTTTGTCAATTCGTAGGCTTTGTCGTAGATGGTCAGCGTCCTTGATGACTCCTGAATGGTGTCCCCGACCTTGGCGTGTTTCCTGAACTCATCCCAGTCAATGACCGTGGTGCTAGTGCTGCCGCCGCTTTGCAGTGTGTTGCTATTGCTTTGATATTCCATGATAAAGCTCTCCATTGATGTGCCTTTGCCGCCGATTATTCGGCTGGCGGTGAAACCCGAAAGGTGGCAGTTATCGCTGCGTTTTCCTTGCGGGTAACAAGAGGCTAGACAATGAATGCGAGCTACGTAGCTGTCAGAAATATCAAAAAACAGTCTCGGCAATCGGCCAGTAAGGACTGGCCGGGGCCCTGCTTTAAGCGTTCATCACTTCCCGAATATCGGCAGCCAATTCCCTTACACGCTCTTCCTCGGTATCCCACGCACACATGAAGCGCGCACCACCTTTGCCGATGAAGGTGTAGAAACGCCAGCCCTTGGCGGTCAGCGCTGCAATCGCGGGTTCGGAGAGTTGCAGGAACACGCCGTTGGCCTGTACCGGGAACATCAATTCCACACCGGGAATATCCGCCACCAGGCTGCTCAACAATTGCGCGCAATGGTTAGCGTGGCGCGCATGCTTGAGCCAGGCGTCATTTTCCAGCAGGCCCACCCATGGCGCAGAAAGGAAGCGCATTTTCGACGCCAACTGACCGGCCTGTTTGCAGCGGTAGTCGAAGTCTTCAGCCAGTTTGTGATTGAAGAACAGGATGGCTTCACCCACCGCCATGCCGTTTTTGGTACCACCAAAGCACAGCACGTCGACGCCGGCTTTCCAGGTCAGGTCGGCCGGTGAGCAACCCAGGAATGCACAGGCATTGGCGAAGCGGGCACCGTCCATGTGCAGGTTCAGTCCCAGTTCCTTGCAGGTGGCGCTGATGGCGCGGATTTCTTCCGGGGTGTACACGCTGCCCACTTCGGTGGCTTGGGTCAGGGTGACTACGCGGGGTTTGGGGTAGTGGATGTCCTGGCGCTTGAGGGCGATCTCACGGATCGACTCCGGGGTCAGCTTGCCGTTTTCGGTGCGGGCAACCAACAATTTGGAGCCGTTGGAGAAAAACTCCGGCGCGCCGCATTCGTCGGTCTCGACGTGGGCAGTTTCCGAGCAAATCACGCTATGGTAGCTCTGGCACAACGAGGACAGCGCCAGGGAGTTGGCAGCCGTACCGTTGAAGGCGAAGAACACCTCGCAGTCGGTCTCGAACAGATTGCGGAAACCGTCGGCGGCGCGGTGGGTCCATTCATCATCGCCGTAGGCACGTTGATGGCCCTGGTTGGCTTGTTCCATGGCGGCCCAGGCTTCCGGGCAGATGCCGGAATAGTTGTCGCTGGCAAATTGTTGGCTCTTGTCGGTCATGGCCCGTTCCTGTGGTCGATGTTGGTGCGCACTTTACCCAAGATTGCCGGGGGCACGCACGCACTGTAAATGCAAAGTCGTTGGGGAATTATGCACGGTACTGAAACCTTGCCTGTCGGACCTGTCCGAGATGGCGCTTTGGATCTGCTCAAGTGGCTGGCGCTGTTGAGTATGGTGCTCGATCATTTGCGCTATGTGGGGCTGAGCCTGGATGGGCTATATGTGCTGGGGCGCCTGGCGTTTCCATGGTTTTGCCTGGCGATTGCGGCTAATTTGCACCGTGTCCGTTACGCCCCAGTGACGGGCCATTGGCGCTACCTGGGTTGGTTGCTGCTGTTCAGCGTGATCAGCGAAGTGCCTTATCGGATGTTCATCGAAGATGCCGATACCTTGAACGTGTTGCCGACCCTGGCGCTGGGCATGCTGGTTGCCCGAGGTTGGCAGCAAAAGGCGTTGGTTGATCGAGGATTGGCGCTGATCGCCGTCACAATGGCGGCCGTGTTTTCACACCAGTTGATGTTCGGTTTCTTTGGTGTATTGCTGCCACTGGCGATATTGCTGGTGTTTCGCCGGCCCTGGTATTTCAGCGTGCTGCCGGGTTTAGTCTGCGTCGCCGCCAATCAGTGGCAGATTCTGCTCAATAGCGGCACGCTTGTGGCGCTGTTGGGGTTGGCTGCATGTCTGATTGCGCCGCTGGCAGGATTGGTCTTATTGCGACATGGCAAAAACGCCAACCCCCCCGCCATGCGACGCTGGGCCTATGCCCTGTATCCCATGCATTTTCTTCTGTTGCTACTCGTTCGCAAGCTCATTGCCTAGCCCTTGTAGGAGCGAGCTTGCTCGCGAAAAACGTCAACAATAACGCGGGCTGCCTGATTGAACGCGGCGCCCTCAGGTTTTTCGCGAGCAAGCTCGCTCCTACAGTTTGTAGGCACCCAGTTAGCATTTGCTCAGGCCATGTCGTAAACGCACCTTTGCGTGGCGTGCGCAGGCATTTGGCCCGCACGCGCCAGCCCTACCATCGCATCAAAGGGCCCTGCGAGGGCCTCAACAATACGAAAGGCTGGGAGAGACGCGATGTTCAGCAAACAAGACCAGATCCAGGGATATGACGACGCACTGCTGGCGGCGATGAATGCCGAGGAGCAGCGCCAGGAAGATCATATCGAGCTGATCGCGTCGGAGAACTACACCAGCAAGCGCGTGATGGAAGCTCAAGGCAGTGGCCTTACCAACAAATACGCCGAAGGCTACCCGGGCAAGCGCTACTACGGCGGCTGCGAGCATGTGGACAAGGTCGAAGCCCTGGCCATCGAGCGCGCCAAGCAGCTGTTCGGTGCCGATTACGCCAACGTGCAACCGCACTCCGGTTCCTCCGCCAACAGCGCCGTGTACCTGGCGCTGATCAATGCCGGCGACACCATTCTGGGCATGAGCCTGGCCCACGGCGGTCACCTGACCCACGGCGCCAAAGTGTCATCCTCGGGCAAGCTGTATAACGCGGTGCAGTACGGCATCAACACCGACACCGGCCTGATCGACTACGACGAAGTCGAGCGCCTGGCGGTCGAGCACAAGCCGAAGATGGTGGTGGCAGGTTTCTCGGCCTACTCCAAGACCCTGGATTTCCCGCGCTTTCGTCAGATCGCCGACAAGGTAGGCGCGCTGCTGTTCGTCGACATGGCCCACGTCGCCGGCCTGGTCGCCGCTGGCCTGTACCCGAACCCGCTGCCTTACGCCGACGTGGTCACCACCACCACCCACAAGACCCTGCGCGGTCCACGGGGCGGTTTGATCCTGGCCAAGGCCAACGAAGAAATCGAAAAGAAACTCAACGCTGCGGTATTCCCCGGCGCCCAGGGCGGCCCGCTGATGCACGTGATCGCTGGCAAGGCCGTGTGCTTCAAGGAGGCGCTGGAGCCCGGCTTCAAGGCTTACCAGCAGCAAGTGATCGATAACGCCCAGGCCATGGCCGAAGTGTTCATCAAGCGTGGCTACGATGTGGTCTCCGGCGGCACCGACAACCACCTGTTCCTGGTCAGCCTGATCCGCCAGGGCCTCACCGGCAAAGAGGCGGACGCCGCCTTGGGTCGCGCCCACATCACCGTCAACAAGAACGCGGTGCCGAATGACCCGCAGTCGCCGTTTGTGACCTCGGGCCTGCGCATCGGTACCCCGGCGGTGACCACCCGTGGCTTCAAAGTGCCGCAGTGCGTCGAGCTGGCCGGCTGGATCTGCGACATCCTCGACAACCTCGGCGACGCCGACGTCGAGGCCAACGTGGCCAAGCACGTGTCTGCCCTGTGCGCTGATTTCCCGGTTTATCGCTGAGCGCGGTTTTGGAGTAATGACTATGCAACGCTACTCAGGCTTCGGCCTCTTCAAGCACTCCCTCAGCCATCACGAAAACTGGCAGAAGATGTGGCGCACGCCGACCCCTAAAAAGGTCTACGACGTGGTCATCGTCGGCGGCGGCGGGCATGGTCTGGCGACCGCTTACTACCTGGCCAAGGAACACGGCATCACCAACGTGGCGGTGGTCGAGAAAGGCTGGCTGGGCGGCGGTAACACCGCGCGCAACACCACCATCGTGCGTTCCAACTACCTGTGGGACGAGTCGGCGCACCTGTACGAACACGCCATGAAACTCTGGGAAGGTTTGTCCCAGGACCTGAACTACAACGTGATGTTCTCCCAGCGTGGCGTGTACAACTTGTGCCACACCCTGCAAGACATCCGTGATTCCGAGCGCCGAGTGAGCGCCAACCGCCTCAACGGTGTGGACGGCGAGCTGCTGAATGCCCAGCAAGTGGCTGACGAGATTCCTTACCTGGACTGCTCGAAAAACACCCGCTACCCAGTGTTGGGTGCCACCGTGCAACGTCGCGGCGGCGTGGCCCGGCACGATGCCGTGGCCTGGGGCTTTGCCCGTGCTGCCGATGCCTTGGGCGTGGACCTGATCCAGCAGACCGAAGTGATCGGGTTCCGCAAGGAAAACGGCGTGTGCATCGGCGTGGAAACCAACAAGGGCTTTATCGGCGCCAAGCGCGTCGGTGTGGTCACTGCCGGTAATTCCGGGCACATGGCTTCGCTGGCGGGCTTCCGCCTGCCGATCGAATCCCACCCGCTGCAAGCCCTGGTGTCGGAGCCGATCAAGCCGATTATCGACAGCGTGATCATGTCCAACGCGGTGCACGGTTACATCAGCCAATCCGACAAGGGCGACCTGGTGATCGGCGCCGGTATCGACGGCTACAACGGTTACGGCCAGCGCGGTTCGTACCCGGTGATCGAGCACACCATCCAGGCCATCGTCGAGATGTTCCCGGTGCTGTCGCGGGTGCGCATGAACCGCCAGTGGGGCGGCATCGTCGACACCACGCCGGACGCCTGCCCGATCATCTCCAAGACGCCGGTACCGAACATGTTCTTCAACTGCGGTTGGGGCACCGGTGGCTTCAAGGCCACCCCAGGCTCAGGCAACGTGTTTGCCGCCAGCCTGGCCAAGGGTGAAATGCACCCGCTGGCCGCACCTTTTTCCATCGACCGTTTCCACAACGGTGCGCTGATCGACGAACACGGCGCTGCGGCCGTCGCCCACTAACAGGAGAAATCCCCTATGTTGCATATCTTCTGTCCTCACTGTGGCGAACTGCGCTCCGAAGAGGAATTCCACGCGTCCGGCCAAGCGCACATCCCGCGCCCGCTGGACCCGAATGCCTGCACCGACGAGCAGTGGGGCGACTACATGTTCTTTCGCGATAACCCGCGCGGCCTGCACCACGAACTGTGGATCCATGCCGCCGGTTGCCGCCAGTATTTCAACGCCACCCGCGACACTGTGACCTACGAAATTCTTGAAACCTACAAAATCGGTGAGAAGCCTCAGTTCACCGCCAAGGCCTCTGGAGAGAAGGTATGAGCCAGATCAATCGCCTGTCCAACGGTGGCCGCATCGACCGTAATAAAGTCCTGACGTTTACGTTCAACGGTCAGAGCTACAAGGGTTTTGAAGGCGACACCCTGGCCGCAGCCCTGCTGGCCAACGGTGTCGACATCATTGGCCGCAGCTTCAAGTACTCGCGCCCAAGGGGCATCTTTGCCGCGGGCGCCGAAGAGCCGAACGCGGTGCTGCAGATCGGCGCCACCGAAGCCACGCAGATCCCCAACGTGCGCGCCACCCAACAGGCGCTGTACCAAGGCTTGGTTGCTACCAGCACCAACGGCTGGCCGAGCGTGAACAACGACATGATGGGGATTCTCGGCAAGGTCGGCGGCAAGCTGATGCCGCCGGGTTTCTACTACAAAACCTTCATGTACCCGCAATCGTTCTGGATGACCTACGAGAAGTACATCCGCAAGGCGGCGGGCCTTGGTCGCTCGCCCACCGAGAACGACCCGGACACCTACGACAACTTCAACCGTCATTGCGACGTGCTGGTCGTGGGCGCAGGCCCTGCGGGCCTCGCGGCTGCGCTGGCCGCTGCGCGCAGCGGTGCCCGTGTGATCATCGCCGACGAGCAGGAAGAGTTCGGTGGTTCGCTGCTCGATTCCCGCGAAAGCCTCGACGGCAAGCCGGCCACTGAATGGGTTGCCAGCGTCATTGCCGAATTGAAAGCCCTGCCGGACGTGGTGCTGCTGCCCCGCGCCACCGTCAACGGTTACCACGACCATAACTTCCTGACCATTCACGAGCGTCTCACCGACCATCTCGGTGATCGTGCGCCGATTGGCGTGGTGCGTCAGCGTATCCACCGCGTACGTGCCAAGCGTGTGGTGCTGGCCACCGGTGCGTGCGAGCGTCCGCTGGTGTATGGCAACAACGATGTGCCGGGCAATATGCTCGCGGGTGCGGTGTCTACCTACGTGCGTCGCTACGGCGTGGCACCGGGTAAAAAGCTGCTGCTGTCGACCAACAACGATCATGCCTACCGCGTTGCGCTGGATTGGTTCGATGCGGGCCTCACCGTTGTTGCGGTGGCCGATGCGCGCCACAACCCACGCGGGGCTCTGGTTGAAGAAGCTCGCGCCAAAGGCATTCGCATCCTCACCGGCAGCGCCGTGATCGAGGCCCGTGGCAGTAAGCACGTGACCGGTGCCCGCGTGGCAGCCATCGACGTCAAGGCGCACAAAGTCACCAGCCCCGGCGAGTGGCTGGACTGCGACCTGGTCGCCAGCTCCGGCGGTTACAGCCCGGTGGTGCACCTGGCCTCGCACCTGGGCGGCAAGCCGACCTGGCGTGAAGATATTCTCGGGTTTGTACCGGGCGAAGCACCGCAAAAGCGCGTGTGCGTGGGTGGCATCAACGGTGTCTATGGCCTTGGCGATTCCCTCGCCGATGGCTTTGAAGGCGGCGTGCGTGCGGCCAGCGAAGCCGGTTTTGCCCCGGTTGAAGGCACGCTGCCAAAAGCCTTGAGCCGTCTTGAAGAACCCACCCTGGCGCTGTTCCAGGTGCCCCACGAAAAGGCTACCGCACGGGCGCCAAAGCAATTTGTCGACCTGCAAAACGACGTGACCGCCGCCGCCATCGAACTGGCCACCCGCGAAGGTTTCGAGTCGGTGGAGCACGTCAAACGCTACACCGCGCTGGGCTTCGGCACCGATCAGGGCAAGCTGGGTAACGTCAACGGCCTGGCCATCGCCGCCCGTTCGCTGAACGTGACCATCCCGCAGATGGGCACCACCATGTTCCGTCCCAACTACACGCCGGTGACGTTCGGCGCCGTAGCGGGCCGTCACTGTGGGCATATCTTCGAGCCGGTACGCTACACCGCGCTGCAGGCCTGGCACGTGAAGAACGGCGCCGAGTTTGAAGACGTCGGCCAGTGGAAACGCCCGTGGTATTTCCCGCGTAACGGTGAAGACCTGCACGCCGCAGTGAAGCGCGAATGCCTGGCCGTGCGTGACAGTGTCGGCCTGCTGGACGCGTCCACCCTCGGCAAGATCGACATTCAGGGCCCGGATGCCCGCGAGTTCCTCAACCGCATCTACACCAACGCCTGGACCAAGCTCGACGTGGGCAAGGCGCGCTACGGCCTGATGTGCAAGGAAGACGGCATGGTCTTCGACGACGGCGTGACGGCCTGTCTGGCCGATAACCACTTCCTGATGACCACCACCACCGGCGGCGCCGCCCGCGTGCTGCAATGGCTGGAAATCTATCAGCAGACCGAATGGCCGGACCTCAAGGTGTACTTCACCTCGGTCACCGACCATTGGGCAACCATGACCCTGTCGGGCCCCAACAGCCGCAAGCTGCTGGCGGAAGTCACCGACATCGACCTGGACAAGGACGGCTTCCCGTTCATGACTTGGAAGGAAGGCATGGTGGGCGGCGTGCCGGCGCGGGTGTTCCGTATCTCGTTTACCGGTGAGCTGTCGTACGAAGTCAACGTGCAGGCCGACTACGCCATGGGCGTGCTGGAAAAGATCGTCGAGGCCGGCAAAAAGTACAACCTGACCCCGTACGGCACCGAGACCATGCACGTCCTGCGGGCCGAGAAGGGCTTCATCATCGTCGGGCAAGACACCGACGGCTCGATGACCCCGGACGACCTGAACATGGGCTGGTGCGTTGGCCGTACCAAGCCGTTCTCGTGGATCGGCTGGCGCGGGATGAACCGTGAAGACTGCGTGCGTGAAGAGCGTAAGCAGTTGGTGGGGCTCAAGCCGATCGACCCGAACGTGTGGCTGCCGGAAGGCGCGCAGTTGGTGTTCGATCCGAAGCAGACGATTCCGATGAAGATGGTGGGTCACGTTACCTCAAGTTATGCGCATAACTCCCTGGGCTATTCGTTTGCCATGGGTGTGGTGAAGGGCGGCTTGAAGCGCATCGGTGAGCGGGTGTTCTCGCCGCAAGCGGATGGCAGCGTGATCGAGGCCGAGATTGTGTCTTCGGTGTTCTTTGATCCCAAAGGTGATCGGCAGAACGTCTGACACCTGATCGTTCCCACGCTCTGCGTGGGAATGCATTCCGGGGCGCTCTGCGCCCCAAGGGCGGACGCAGAGCGTCCATGGCGGCATTCCCACGCGGAGCGTGGGAACGATCAACAGAATTCAGAACAGGTGCTTTATGACAGCAGCCAATGTTTACCAACAACGCCCCACCACCGGCGCCAAGGCCGAGTCGTCGCTGCACCATGCCGACCTTGCCAGCCTGGTCGGCAAGGGCCGCAAGAATGCCGGCGTGACCGTGCGTGAAAAGAAACTCCTCGGCCACCTGACTATCCGTGGCGATGGCCACGACGCCGCCTTCGCCGCCGGCGTACACAAGGCCGTCGGTATCGAACTGCCCGGCCCGCTGAGTGTGGTCTTCAAAGGTGAAACCAGCCTTCAGTGGCTCGGCCCGGATGAGTGGCTATTGATCGTGCCGAGCGGTGAAGAGTTTGCCGCCGAGCAAAACCTGCGCGCCGCCCTGGGCGACCTGCATATCCAGATCGTCAACGTCAGCGGCGGCCAGCAGATTCTTGAACTGAGCGGCCCGAATGTACGCGATGTGCTGATGAAGTCCACCAGCTACGACGTACACCCCAACAACTTCCCGGTCGGCAAAGCCGTGGGTACGGTGTTCGCCAAGTCGCAACTGGTGATCCGTCATACGGCTGAAGACACCTGGGAACTGCTGATCCGTCGCAGCTTCTCGGATTACTGGTGGTTGTGGTTGCAGGATGCCTCGGCTGAGTTCGGCCTGAGCGTTGTCGCATGATGATCATTCCCACGCTCCGCGTGGGAATGCATACCGGGACGCTCTGCGTCCCAAAAGCGGACGCAGAGCGTCCATGGCGGCATTCCCACGCAAAGCGTGGGAACGATCAGCCTGAGGAGTGACCCATGAGCCGCGCACCCGATACATGGATTTTGACCGCCGACTGCCCCAGCGTGCTCGGCACGGTGGACGCGGTCACCCGCTACCTGTTTGAGCAAGGCTGCTACGTCACCGAGCACCACTCGTTTGATGACCGCCTCTCGGGTCGGTTTTTCATTCGTGTTGAGTTCCGTCAGCCTGACGGCTTTGACGAACAGGCGTTCCGCGATGGCTTGGCCACCCGTGGTGAAGCCTTTGGCATGATCTTCGAACTGACGGCGCCGAACTACCGGCCCAAAGTGGTGATCATGGTCTCCAAGGCCGATCACTGCCTCAACGACCTGCTGTATCGCCAGCGCATCGGCCAGTTGTCGATGGACGTAGTCGCGGTGGTGTCCAACCATCCCGATCTGAAGCCCTTGGCTGATTGGCACCAGATTCCCTACTACCATTTCCCCCTCGACCCCAACGACAAACCGTCCCAGGAGCGCCAGGTGTGGCAAGTGGTGGAAGACACCGGCGCCGAACTGGTGATCCTTGCGCGCTACATGCAAGTGCTGTCACCAGAGCTGTGCCGCAAGCTGGACGGCAAGGCCATCAACATTCACCACTCATTGCTGCCGGGCTTCAAGGGCGCCAAGCCTTATCACCAGGCGTACAACAAGGGCGTGAAACTGGTGGGCGCCACGGCGCATTACATCAACAACGATCTGGATGAAGGGCCGATCATCGCCCAAGGCGTGGAAGTGGTGGATCACAGCCACTATCCCGAGGATTTGATCGCCAAGGGGCGGGATATCGAAGGGCTCACATTGGCGCGGGCGGTGGGGTATCACATCGAGCGGCGGGTGTTCTTGAACGCCAATCGCACGGTGGTGCTCTGACTGACGCCTTCGCGAGCAAGCCCGCTCCCACATTCGACAGCATTCCAAGGTTGGAACCCGATCCACTGTGGGAGCTGGCTTGCCTGCGATGAGGCTCTTACAAGCAACACAAGAAACAGCATCTGTACCCGAGCACTTAACGCGCTGCCCCAAGGGCAACGCAGTTCCATAAAAACAACAGCGAGGTGAAAGCATGTCTGGTAATCGTGGTGTCGTGTATCTCGGCAACGGCAAGGTCGAAGTACAGAAAATCGACTATCCCAAAATGCAGGACCCCCGTGGCAGGAAGATTGAGCACGGCGTCATCCTGCGCGTGGTCTCCACCAACATCTGCGGCTCCGACCAACACATGGTGCGCGGGCGCACCACGGCCCAGACCGGCCTGGTGCTCGGTCATGAAATCACCGGTGAAGTCATCGAGAAGGGCAGCGACGTCGAGAACCTGAAAATCGGCGACCTGGTGTCCGTGCCGTTCAACGTCGCGTGCGGCCGCTGCCGTTCTTGCAAGGAACAACACACCGGCGTCTGCCTGACCGTCAACCCGGCCCGTGCCGGTGGCGCCTACGGCTACGTGGACATGGGCGACTGGACCGGCGGCCAGGCCGAGTACGTGCTGGTGCCGTATGCCGACTTCAACCTGCTGAAACTGCCGGACCGTGACAAGGCCATGGAGAAAATCCGTGACCTGACCTGCCTCTCCGACATCCTGCCCACTGGCTACCACGGCGCTGTTACTGCCGGCGTCGGCCCAGGCAGCACTGTCTACATCGCGGGTGCCGGCCCGGTGGGTCTGGCGGCTGCCGCCTCCGCTCGCTTGCTGGGTGCAGCGGTGGTGATCATCGGCGACGTCAACTCGATCCGCCTGGCCCACGCCAAGGCTCAGGGTTTTGAAGTGGTCGACCTGTCCACCGACACCCCGCTGCACGAACAAATCGCCGCGCTATTGGGCGAGCCCGAAGTGGACTGTGCCGTTGACTGCGTGGGCTTCGAAGCACGCGGCCACGGCCACGACGGCGTCAAGGCCGAAGCCCCGGCCACCGTGCTCAACTCGCTGATGGGCGTGGTACGTGTGGCAGGCAAGATCGGTATCCCAGGCCTGTATGTGACCGAAGATCCAGGTGCTGTCGATGCCGCCGCAAAAATGGGCAGCCTGAGCATTCGCTTTGGTCTGGGCTGGGCCAAATCCCACAGCTTCCACACCGGGCAGACGCCAGTGATGAAGTACAACCGCCAACTGATGCAGGCGATCATGTGGGACCGTATCAACATCGCTGAGATCGTCGGCGTGCAGGTGATCAGCCTTGATGATGCGCCACGTGGCTATGGCGAGTTCGATGCGGGTGTACCGAAGAAGTTTGTGATTGATCCGCACAAGCTGTTCAGTGCGGCGTAAAGGCAAAGCAAACAAAGGGCGACCCGCGGGTCGCCCTTTGTTTAACAAAGACGCGCATCATTCTCGCGATGAGCTGCCAAGGCTCACCTGTCCGGGTGCAAGACCAAAAACTTCTACGCCCTCGGCGTTGGCATGGCCCACCTCTACGATCCGGCGTTCAATCGGCTGGCCCTCGCCTTTACGGTAAATCACGACCATTTCACTGCCTTCCTGGCTTATCGCTTCGGGCGCCACGATGATGGCCTGTTCATTGTGGTAGGTCGTGATGTTCAGGCGTGCGCTCATACCGGGACGGATACGCTTGGCCTGTCCTGGCGTCAATGCCGCCACGCTCAGTGTGACGGGAAACAGTGCACTGTCACCGGGGTCATCGCTGGGCAAGGCCAGGTTGCCGACCGCTTGCACATGGCCAAGCAGCGGCTCGCCGAGAAATCCATCACCCAGGATTTCAACGCGCTGTCCCGGTTGCAGCTGGTTGATATCCAGCTCGGATGCCGTAGTGACGATCTTCAGTGTTTCGGTATTGGCCAAACCCAGCAGAGCCTGATTCTGACTGACCCTTGAGCCGGTCTGTACGAGAGGCGTTACTTCGGCCCCTTGTGCGGCATTTACAGGAACAATAACGCCGGTGAACGGTGCTACCACGACTTGTTTGGCAATCAACCGTTGCAGCTGTTCGTACCTCACCGTGGCATTGGTCAGCTCCATTTCGGCAATCTGCCGAGCCTGCCCTTTCCCTTCGTCTAATAACGCGTTCAGCTCGTTTTGAGCGCTGCTGCGTTCAAGTCGTTGCAACTTCGTTTGCTGCTCCAGTTCGTCAAGTTCGTTGCGCGCAATAATGCCGCGTTCGAACAGATGGCGGTTTTCTCGTAGCCTGCCTTCCAGGTTGCTCAGTGAGATGTCGGCGGTGCGTAACGCACGACGCGCTCGTGTGACTTGAGTGCCATTTTCCCAATTGTTCAACTCGTGCACGGTTCGTTGGGCTTTGAGTTGCCCGGACAGGGCTTCGCGTAACTGCAGCTCGATCAGCGTAGGGTCCATGCTCAGAAGCGCTTGGCCTTTCTGTACCCACTGGCCCTGTTCGGCTTCGAGGGACTGGATAACGCCTTCGAATGGTGCGTTGAGCACTATGGTTTGGATAGGCTCGAATTTTCCGACCAGGCCGATATGTAGTGTCATTGGCTTGGTTTGCACGCTCACCCATTGCGGTGCGGGGGGCGGCGCAATCGCAACTTTTTTCACGATCAATGCAGCGCCAATCAACGCTATCAGCATCATCGAACCTATGCGCCAATAGTGCGAGTGACAGGCCTTTTCAGTGTGGGCCTTCAAGTGCAATCTCCCATTTTTCCAAGGTCATGCCGAGGGTTTCGTCCAATTGCGTCTGGGCGTTCAGATAAGCGATGAGTGCGTTGATACGTGCATTTTCCGCATCGCGCAGATCGTTTTCGAAACTGATGATTTGAAAATTGCTGGAGCGCCCGACGCTGAGTTTTTCGCGCTCGATGTCCAGCTTGCGCGTGGACAGTTCGTTGGCACGCAGGGCGATTTCATATTGACGCCAGCGGGTGCCAAGTTCGCGCACTACGTTGCTGACGTTGCGTTCCAATTCTTGACGGGCGTCGGCGATTAGCAACTGCTGTTGTTCTACATTGATACGCGCACGTGTCTGCGCTTGGCGGGTGCTGATGTCGCCGATGGGGATTTCCAACTGAAGGCCGGTATAGCTTTCCCAGCGCCGAGCAGAGCCGGTGCCTGGGTGCTCACGCACCTGACTGGCACCCGCCACCAGAGAGAGGTCCCAGCGAGCGGCATCCTTGGCGAGGATCATGTCCAACGCGGCCTGCTGGCCATTGAGCAATGTGGAGAGGTACTGAGGTTGCTGAGCTTGCGCCAGGTGTATGGCTTGTGGCAGATCGACCTCCAGTGGAGTTGCCTGTACGGCCTCGGTGGCCTGAATGTTCGTGGACAAATCCAGTGCCAGCAGACGCAGCAGGGCGAGGCGTTGAATATCCAGCTGGTTTTGCGCTTCTTCGACACTCAGTTCCTGGACGGCGATGTCAGCTTCGGTCTGCACGATTTCAAATTGAGCCATGCGCCCGGCGTTGATCAGTGCTTTGTTCACCGTCAACAAGGCCTGCGCCCTTTGAAGCGACGCCTGGACGATGCCCAGTTGCTCCTGAGCCCTGATCAGCTCCCGATAGGTTGTGATGATGGTGGAGACCGTTTGAGAAACATTCGCCTTGAGGTTCAGGCGGTTGGCTTGCTCTGACAGTCTTGCGAGCCGCAGGGGGGCGGTGGTGACATCCGGGCCGGATCCGCGCAATAACGGTTGGATTATTTCCAGGTTTATCCCGTCGCTGCGCAGGTGGCCCACCTGCTCGGAATGGTTGAGCTGCTGGGCCCATCCCACGTTCAAGCGCGTGCCGTACTGTCCGAGCAACGTAGCCGTGGGGGTAAGTGCGAGTTGACGAGCTTGGTCTTCGCTGCTTCTGATGTTTGTGTATTCACTCTTGAGCAAGAGTTTTGGCTTGAACGCGTCCTCAGCCACGCGCAGGTCGAATTTTTGGCCCTCCCTTTGCAAGTAAGCGCTGCGTATTTCACGGTTGTTGCGCAGGCCAAGGTAAAGGGCATCCGCCAGACTCATGCCGATAGTCTGCTCGCTTAACAGCGAGGAGGCTTTGGCATTCTGGACACACAAGAAAAACGCTGCGGTCAGCACCAAGTATCTACTCGTCTTCACGCAGCGCTTCCACAGGTTGTAGCCGCGAGGCGGAAAGGGCGGGGTAAAGCCCAAAAAACATACCGACTACTATCGCGCTGCCAATGCCCAACGGCACCGACATTGGCGACAGCGCGAAGCTCCATCCCGATACACGGGCATAAATGAGGGCCAAGCCGACGCCCAGGATGGCTCCGGTAAGTGCTCCCAAGGTGGTCAAGGTCAGTGCTTCGATCATGAACAGGTTGCGGATATCGCGGGGACGAGCGCCCATGGCCATGCGCAAACCGATTTCTCGACGCCGTTGCGCGATGCTCATCAGCATGACGTTCATCACCCCGACACCACTGGTGATAAGCGAAATGCCAGCGAGGGCGGCTAGCAGATAGGTGAAGGTTCGATTCTGTTGGGACAGGCCGTCGATGATCTGCTGGGGGACAAGAACGTCGATGTCCTGGCCGGGAAATAGCTGTCTTAATCCGTGTTTGAAGTCGGACGCTACGCTACCAATAGGACGCGCGCCCGGAGCACGTGCGAAAACGTGGGTGACTGGCGCCCAAGCTTGTAGTCGGCTGACACCTTGCAGTGGAATAAACATGGAGGTGTTGGGGTCGAACGGAGCAATCGCCGACGCAAACCGTGGATGCAGAACGCCTATGACTTGGAACAGTGCATGTTGCACTCGTAGTGTGTCGCCTATGCGCACCGGCGTGCCAGCGCTGGAGAGTTCATCGGCGAGCTGGCGGCCTATCACTGCATGAGTGGTTTGGTCATCGAATTCGCTCAGAAAACGCCCTTCATGCACTTCCAAGCCCAACGCCTGTTTCAGTGGGGGCGTTGAGCCGATCAGTTGGATAGAAATGTCGCGCCCCTTGAACGTCACTGAGTTGCCCATCAGGGCAACGGGTGCAATGTTCACTAAATCAGGGACTTTATTGCGCAGTTGAGTAATGCCTGCGGGCAGCGGCGAGGTTTGCCTCGTATCTGCGGCATTTGAAACCTGTGCAACTAGTGTATCGACACCCATTCCCTGGAAGATTGCAGCGGCTTCTTCGGCGGCGTTGTGACCGATATTGATGAGGGCGACCACCGAGCAGCTCCCCATGACGACGCCGAGAAGGGTGAGCACTGCGCGTTTGCCCAAGGTCCGCAGGTTTGTTCTGACGTCATGTATCAGGTCGCGAAAAGTTTGGCTCCCGCCGCTCATCAGTTCTGACACGGTTCGTGCTCACGCAGGGTTCGGTCCTGAACGAAGATTTGTCTGTCCAGGCGCGCGGCGATGTCTAAATCATGGGTGACGACAATCAGCGTGACGCGGTGCTCACGATTGATTGCCAGCAACAATTCCAGAATGTCGTTTGCCGTGCGGCTGTCCAGATTGCCAGTGGGCTCGTCCGCGAGAATCAGGGAAGGCTCCCCCACGAGAGCTCGCGCAATTGCGACTCGCTGTCGTTGGCCGCCAGACAGATCGGCGGGGAGGTGATGTGCCCGGTGGCTGAGGCCGACCTGGTCGAGTCTGTGCATGGCACGCTGCAGGGCTACTCGCCGGCCAAGGCCACGGTAGGAGAGAGGCAAGGCGACGTTGTCCAGTGCGCTGAGGCGTGGCATCAGGTTGAAGTTCTGGTAGATGAAACCTAGGTGTCGGTTGCGTAACACGGCCAGTTGATCCGGTGTCGCCTTGGATGTGTCGTGTCCGTAAAACTCATACCGCCCTTCATCAGCCCGGTCCAAGAGGCCGAGTATGTTAAGTAATGTGCTCTTACCTGAGCCCGAAGTGCCAAGTACGGCACAGTGGTCACCTGCGTTTATCTGCAAGTTTATGTTCTCAAGAATTGAGATGGGCTGTTTGGCAAGTTGATAATGCTTGCATACGCCCTGCAGCGAGAGGGCGAGCGGGGGGGCAGGAATCACGAGCATTTGAAGTTCAGGATGTTCGATAAAGGAGGCGGGATGGCGACAATGTATTTGACTGTTCGCATGCAAACAAAAAACCGTGTGCGAGTTGTCTTTTCATTGGGCTAGGTGCCTGACGCCGGTGCTTTTGTAAATGCAAGAGCACCAGCGGCGAACAATCAGCGGCTTAGATCGAGATAAAGCATCTAGGGTCGGACCCGGACTTATCAAATATCATCTCAATTTCTGCACTTCGCAAACCGGGGTTATAGTTGGCCATTTTCAAATCATGCCATTGCCTGTCCTGCTTCATGGCATCTGCTGACTTTGTCACGCGGGTTCCATTTCGGCTGACGGTCTTTATATTGACATTGGCTTTGCTTCTGTCGGTGTGCCCGTCGGTTTTCACAATTCGGTACCTGTCTACGCGCACGTAATGTATGGTACTTCCGCTACCGGCAATAACGCCTTGAACGTAGCCGACAAACTTCCCAGTGCTGCATGAATGAGAAAATGCTGATTCAGTGACAGCTTGATTTGAGAAAGAGTTTCCAATCGGAACAGTGATGGTGCCGATAGCGCTCGCTAACCCGCTCGCACTTGCAACGGCCGGAAGGCCGAACAGCGCAATTGCAAGTAGTCCGGGTTTTAAGAAGGATTTAAACATGTCGTTCTCCGAAAAATTCATTGCTGTTTTCGGCACTTCGTGAGGGGCCTGGCCCGTGGCTTGGTTGTTGTTAGAACGGGTTGGCTGCAGTCTGATAGTTTTCTATTGTTAGTTAAGTAGGACTTGTCTGAGGTTTGCTATTTCCAGCAAACCCGCTTCTACAGGTTCTTTGGAAACTGCCAGTTGATGCGCAAGCAAACAAAGGGCGACCTGCGAGTCGCCCTTTGCATCACTTAAGCGCCGTCAACCGCAAATAGGGATCGGCCACCTCACCGTTTTTTATCAAACGTTTTCCACCGTAATCACAGTGCACCTTACCGTCGCGCACGTTGATGGCTTCTGCCTGCAGTGCGTATTCCGGGTCCAGAAAATCATCGTTGGTCCCGGCGGTTTGCCCCGTCCATGTTTTGCCTTGGGTTTGGGCTGAATACTGATAGCCCTCGCCATAGGGCGGCGGCAGGTCGGGGTCTGTGTAGGGTTTTGAATGGATGTCGCTGACGGCAGGGCATTGGCCCGTGTCGACGGCTGCGTTGCTGGCTGGCAGGTTGTAGGCGGTGACTAGGGAAAAGAGATTAGGTACCCATCCGATCATCGTTATAACTCCTTGTCCACGAGGTAGTCCTCCCTGCTCTGCGTTGGGAGGCCGATCTGGGTGGGGCGTTACACGGGTTAGGTTCCTTGGAAGCTGCTACAGCAGGTTACGGGACATGCAACGGGTCGGCCGGTGAGTCTGCAAATGAGACCATCTCTGGGAGCAGGCTCGCCCGCGAAGGCGATGTGTCAGTCACTGCATTATCGCTTTCGCAGGCAAGCCCACTCCTACATTTAAACCGAGTGTCAGCCGGTGATTAGCGCGTGGCCAGGGCGCCTTGGTAGACGGTCGGCCCTGTCGGTTGCTTGCTCACCGAGCCACCCTTGGTTTCCGAACTCACCATCAGCTCCACCGGCTTGCTGATGCTTTCTTGCTGGCGCGGATTCAGGCCGATGATGCCTTTGCCATCCTCCGGCAGCAGGCCAAGGGATACCGGTGTGCCGTCTTTGGGAAGCGCCCAGAGTTCAAGGCTTTGGTCCGGTGCTGGCGCCGTGGAGGCAATCGGCTGCACTTCCAGGTAATCCTTGTGGGCCATGATTTGTGCGGCTGGCTGCTGGGTCGTGGTCACCAATGTCGCCGCGGATTTGACGCTGTCCTGGGTGTAGAGCGCGCCGCCGATACCGGCAACCACCACCACGCAGGCGCCGATGAACAGGCGAGGGCGGCTCCAGAACGCAGGCTTGTGCTCAATCACTGGGGGTTGGATCGCAGTCATAAGTCTCTTCTCGACAAATTTTGTAGTCAGTTCATGGACCCGCTTATCCCCGATGGGTTCCTCAGGGGCTCCGGAACAACCGACGGGATACCCAGTCCAACGCCTGCGTTTACCCCTATACCCAGAGGTTGTGTCGATGAAGATTTCACGCGGTTTTGCCCTGTCCTGCCTGTTGACCGTGGCCGCCGGCCCGGTGTTCGCCGCAGGTTTCAGCCTTGGCGATGCAGCCAATGCCATTTCCGGCATGCAGGGTGGCAACAACAAGGCTGCCGCCGCCGCGCCCACCTCGGAGACGGCCGACCTGCTGACGGCCTTGACCTCGCAACTGAACATCACCCCCGAGCAAGCAGTGGGCGGCACGGGCGCCATGCTGGGTCTGGCCAAGAACAAACTCAGCGGCAACGACTTCTCGCAGTTGAGCAGCACTGTACCGGGCCTCGACAAGTTGTCAGGTAATAACGCATTGGGCAGCCTCGGAGCCCTGAGCGGGATGCTCGGCCAAACCGGTGGCAGCAAGACCAGCGGCCTGGACGGCCTGTTGGGCAACGTGAAAAGCACCAATGACTTGAACACCGCCTTCAGCGCATTGGGCATGGACAGCGGCATGGTCGGCCAGTTTGCCCCGGTGATCCTGAAATACCTGGGCGGCGAGGGGGCCAGCAGTTCCGTGCTGGGCAAATTGGCTCAGGCCTGGGGCACCGGCAGCTAAGGTTGTTGGCGCAGTTGTTCGATGCGCGCATCCTTTTCCATCCAGAGCTGGTTGACCCAGTTCTGGACGGTCTGGCGAAACGCCGGATCGTTCTCGTAATCCCCTTGCCACAACGCCGGGTCCAGTTCGCGGGTACGGATATCCACGATCACCTTCGGCACTGCGCCGCTGATCAAGTCCCAGAACCCCGGAATCTTTTGCTGCGGATACACCACGGTCACGTCGAGGATCGCGTCCAGTTGTTCGCCCATCGCCGCGAGCACAAATGCCACGCCGCCCGCCTTGGGCTTGAGCAATCGGGTAAACGGTGACGCCTGCTGCTTGCGCTTGGCCTCGTTGAACCGCGTGCCCTCCAGGTAATTGACCACCGTGACCGGCTGGCGCTTGAACAGCTCGCAGGCCTCTTTGGTGATCTTCAAATCCTGCCCCGCCAGCTCCGGGTGCTTGGCCAGGAACGCCTTGGTGTAGCGTTTCATAAAGGGGTAATCCAGCGCCCACCAGGCCAGGCCGAGGAAGGGCACCCAGATCAGTTCTTTTTTCAGGAAGAACTTGAAGAACGGCGTGCGCCGGTTCAATGCCTGGATCAGCGCGGGAATATCGACCCAGGATTGGTGGTTGCTGATCACCAGGTAAGAGGTATCGCCGCGCAGGTCTTCGCCACCGCGAATATCCCATTGGGTGGGGATGCACGCGGCGAAGATCAGCTTGTCGATCTCGGCCCAGGTTTCGGCGATCCACATCACCGCCCATGAGGCATAGTCACGCGAGCGCCCTGGCGCCACCAGCTTGAGCAGGGCGAAGACCATCAAGGGGCCGATCAGGATCAGCGTGTTGAATAACAGCAGCAGTGTAACCAGACAGCCGGTGAGCAGGCGGCGCATAAGCAACTCTTGGAATTCTGTGGGCGGGCCATGATAAGCAAGGTGAGTCTAGAGGCCAAATCGCAAATTGCCCGACGAATGTTTCACACTGTGCGCGATATGCTCGGTCATCCAACTAAGTGCTGTGTTTGCGGTCTAGACTCCGCCCACTTCTTTCGAGGAAATCCTGCCGTGAAATTGCTCCTTGCCGCGTTCGCCCTGGTTGCTGTGCCTGTCATGGCCGCCGAACCGACCCTCTACGGTCGCTACGAATACATCCAGTTGCCGGAGATCGGCCAGACGTTCAAGGCCAAGATGGACACCGGCGCGCTGACCGCCTCGCTGTCGGCGCGCGACATCGAAACCTTTCAGCGCGACGGCGATGACTGGGTGCGCTTCCGCCTCGGCGGTGAAGACGCGGGTAACAAGGTCTATGAGCACAAGGTGTCGCGCATCAGCAAGATCAAGAGCCGCGCCGACGAAGATGATGACAAGGACGAAGCCAGTGTGGCCAAGCGCCCGGTGATCGATCTGGAGATGTGCCTGGGCGACGTCAAGCGCACCGTCGAGGTCAACCTCACCGACCGCAGCAGCTTCAACTACCCGCTGCTGATCGGCGCCAAGGCCCTGCGTGAATTTGGCGCTGCGGTAAACCCGGCACGTCGCTACACTGCCGACAAACCGGACTGCTGATTGAGCCCATGCCGCACATCCTGATTGTCGAAGACGAAGCGGCGATAGCCGACACGCTGATCTTTGCCCTGCAAGGCGAAGGCTTCACCACCACCTGGCTGACGCTCGGCCAGGCGGCGCTGGAGCATCAGCGCCAGACCCCGGCCGACCTGGTCATGCTCGACATCGGCCTGCCGGACATCACCGGCTTTGAAACCTGCAAGCAATTGCGCCGCTTCAGCGAAGTGCCGGTGATGTTCCTCAGTGCCCGGGATGCGGAGATCGACCGGGTGGTAGGGCTGGAGATCGGTGCCGACGATTATGTGGTCAAGCCTTTCAGCCCGCGGGAAGTGGCGGCGAGGGTCAGGGCGATTCTCAAGCGGGTCGGCCCGTGTGTGGCGCCAACCCTGTTCCAAGTGGATCTGGAACGCATGCAGATTCTTTATCGCGGCCAACCCTTGAGCCTCACGCGGCATGAGTTCCGCCTGCTGCAAAGTCTGCTGGACCAACCCGAGCGCGTGTTCAGCCGCGAGCAACTGCTGGACGCGGTGGGCGTACCCGTTGATGCCGGTTACGAGCGCAATATCGACAGCCATATCAAGAGTGTGCGCAGCAAACTCAGGAGTGTGGCGGCGGATGCCGAGCCGATCCAGACCCATCGTGGCCTCGGCTATAGCTACAGCCCGAGCCACAGCTGATGCGTCTTGGGCTGCGGATTTTCCTGGTGTATGCGCTGTTTATCGGCCTGACCGGCTACTTCGTGCTCAACACCGTGATGAAGGAAATCCGCCCCGGCGTGCGCCAGTCCACCGAAGAAACATTGGTGGACACCGCCAACCTGCTGGCTGAAATCCTGCGTGCAGACGTTAAAAACGGCACCCTCGGCCAGAGCCATTGGCCCGAGATGCTCAAGGCCTACGGCAACCGTCAGCCGGGTGCGGTGATCTGGGGGCTGCCGAAAAACCAGGTCAACCATCGCATCTACGTGACCGACGCCAAGGGTAGGGTATTGCTCGACTCCAGCGGTGAAGCGGTGGGCCAGGACTATTCGAAATGGAACGACGTGTACCTGACCCTGCGTGGCGAATACGGTGCGCGCTCCACCCGCAGCGATGCAGACGACCCCACCTCATCGGTGATGCACGTGGGGGCGCCGATTCGCGATAACGGGCAGATCATCGGCGTGGTCACGGTGGCCAAGCCCAACAGCTCGTTGCAACCCTACGTGGATCGCACCGAGCGGCGCCTGCTGTGGTACGGCGCCGGGCTGGTCACCCTGGGGCTGCTGCTGGGCGCGCTATTGTCATGGTGGCTGACGGCGGCCCTCAGACGCCTTACCGCCTATGCCGAAGCCGTGAGCGAGGGCCGCCGCGCCGAGTTGCCGCATTATCGCGGCGGCGAGCTCAAGCAGTTATCCACCGCCGTGGAACACATGCGCACGCAGCTGGAAGGCAAGGCTTACGTAGAGCGCTACGTGCATACGCTGACCCATGAACTGAAGAGCCCGTTGGCGGCGATTCGCGGTGCAGCAGAGCTGTTGCAGGGTGACATGAGCCGCGAGCAGCAGCAGCGGTTTGTCGGCAATATCGACAGCGAAAGTGCGCGCCTGCAACAGTTGATCGAACGCCTGTTGAACCTGGCCCAGGTGGAGCAGCGACAGGGTCTGGAAGAGCAATCGAGCATTCCTTTGGCCGCCCTGGTTGAGGATGTGCTCAAGGCTCAATGTGCGCGGGTCGAAGGCGCCGGCTTGCACGTCGAGCAGGCGATTGCCGCTGATGTGAAGGTATTTGGCGAACCTTTCCTGCTACGCCAGGCCCTGGGTAACCTGCTGGACAATGCCTTGGACTTTACTCCGCCCGGCGGCACGCTGCGGTTCAGCGCGCAGGTGCGGCATAACGAGGTGCAGGTCAGCCTGTTCAACCAGGCGGAGGCGATTCCCGATTACGCCTTGCCGCGCCTGAGCGAGCGCTTCTACTCGCTGCCGCGCCCGGCCAGCGGGCGCAAAAGTACGGGCCTGGGGCTCAACTTTGTCGAGGAGGTGATGAAGCTGCACGGCGGCTCGTTGCAGATCGGCAACGTACCGGGCGGCGTGCAAGCGGTGCTGCATCTCCACACAGTCTCCACATTGCCCACATAAATCTCCCATACCCACTGGGCAGACTCTCCCCATCAAAACAGGGAGAGACCCATGAACCGCAACCTGCTTTTCAAATTGGGCGCGATTGCGCTGCTGATCCTGCTGTTGCTGATTCCATTGTTGATGATCAACGGCATCATCAGCGACCGTCAGCAACTGCGCGACGGCGTACTGATGGACATTGCCCGCAGCTCAAGCTTTGCCCAGCGCCTCACCGGGCCGGTGATGGTGGTGCCGTATCGCAAGACCGTGCGTGAGTGGAAGCTCAATGAAAAGCTCAACAAGCGCTACGAAGAAACCCGTGAAGAACGCGGCCGTCTGTATTTCCTGCCGGACCGGTTTGAGCTCGACGGCAAGGTGCAAACCGAACTGCGTGCGCGGGGCATTTACCAGGCGCGGCTGTTCCATGCCGACAACCGTATCAGCGGGCGTTTCGACTTGCCGGCGCAGTTGGGGATCACCGAAGACTTTGCCGACTACCGCTTTGAGCCGGCGTTTCTGGCGGTGGGCATCAGTGATATTCGTGGTATTGAAAACGCGCTGAAACTGGAGCTGGGTGACCAGCGGCTGGAGTTCTCGCCAGGCTCCCAAGTCGACTGGCTGGGCGAGGGCGTGCATGTGACGCTGCCGGCGCAGGACGGCAAGAAACCCGCCGTGCTGGAGTTCGCCTTCGACCTGCGCCTGCAAGGCACCGAGCAACTGCAAGTGGTGCCGGTGGGCAAGACCAGCCAGGTAACACTGGCGTCCAACTGGCCGCACCCGAGCTTTGTCGGCAACTTCCTGCCGGCTCAACGTGAGGTGACCGACCAGGGCTTCAGCGCCAATTGGCAGACGACATTCTTCTCCACCAACCTCGAACAAGCCCTGCAGAACTGCCTGGACGGGCAAGGCTGTGAAGACTTCAGCAACCGCAGCTTTGGGGTGAACTTCATCGACCCGGTAGACCAGTACCTCAAGAGCGATCGGGCGATCAAATATGCGCTGTTGTTTATCGCCCTGACCTTTGCCGGCTTCTTTCTCTTCGAGGTGCTCAAGAGTCTGGCGGTGCACCCTATCCAGTACGCCCTGGTGGGCGTGGCGCTGGCGTTCTTCTACCTGCTGCTGTTGTCGTTGTCCGAGCATCTGGGCTTTGCCCTGGCCTACCTGATATCCGCCAGCGCCTGTGTGGTGTTGATCGGCTTCTACGTATGCCATGTGCTGCGTAGCGTCGCCCACGGCCTGGGGTTTTCGGCCGGGCTGGCGGCGTTGTATGGCTTGCTGTACGGCTTGCTCAGTGCCGAGGATTACGCGCTGTTGATGGGCTCGCTGCTGCTGTTTGGCCTGCTGGGCACGGTGATGGTGCTGACGCGCAAGCTGGATTGGTACGGGGTGGGTAAACGCAAGGTGGAGCAAGGGCAATGATCGGATTGCGCGAAGATCAGCAGATGAAAGCGAGGATGGTCGACTTCCTCACCAACGCCACCTTTCACTGTAGGAGCGAGCTTGTTGTGGCGAGCAAGCTTGCTTGCGCTGGGGTGCGAAGCGCCCCTGATAAAGCCGGCTCCAGCTGCGCTGTCGAGCGGGAGCAAGCTCCCTCGCCACAACAAACTCGCTCCTGCAGGGGGCTGGTCAAACCGGGGGTTGGGTCTGGTGCATCGAAGACCGCTGGCTGACTTCGGCGTACCAGGCGGCGAGCTTGGGGTTATCTATGCGCCATTGCAGATCCGGGTGGCGAAAGTCTATGTAGCCCAGGGCACAGGCCACGCTGATGGCGGCGATGTCGAAGTGGCTGGCCAGTTCGGCAATGGCGTCCCGCTCCAGTTCGGCGAGGGCGCGGCGGATCTTGTTGCGCTGTTCGTCCAACCATTGGTCCCAGTGTTTCTCCACCGGACGCATGGCGGTCTCGTAACGTACCAGCACGGCGGCATCCATGATGCCGTCAGCCATCGAGGCCAGGGTCAGGCGCCGCCAGCGGGTCGAGCCGTCGCGGGGGATCAGCGGGCTGCCGACATGCTGGTGGTCGAGGTAGTCGAGAATCACCCGGCTGTCGTGCAATACCGAACCGTCGGCCAGGCGCAGGGCCGGGATCTTGCCCACGGGGTTGCCTTGCAGCACTTCGGCATCCGGGTTGACCGGCGTGGGCAGGCACGCGTGCAGGGCCACACGATCCTGCTGGCCGGTCTCGATCAGCAGCACGCGCACTTTACGCACGAAGGGCGAAGCGGGGTTGTGGAACAAGGTCATGCTGGGGGCGGACATGGGCATTCCTCTGTAGGAGCGAGCTTGCTCGCGAATAACGCCAACGATAACGCAGCTCGCCTGGTTTAACGCGGTGCTCTCAGGTTTTTCGCGAGCAAGCTCGCTCCTACAGTAGTTTGTAGACGGCAATGGCCGCGGGTATGCCCAGCCCGATCCAACTCAACGAATCCCACCACCCATCGCCCAGCAACGCGGCAAACAACCCGGCGGCACTGAGCAGGCCAATCCCCAGCGGTATGGCAAAGACCTTCCAGACATTCGACTGCCGCGGCTTCATACCTTGGCCGCCTTGCGCCGTACGATCCATAAGTAAATGCCGCTCACCAGCACGATGATGGTCAGCACATCCAGCACCGCCCACAAAATCTTCATCGGCATGCCGCCGTAATCACCGAAATGCAGGGGTTGGGACATGCCCATGGCATCCATGTACCACGGCCGTTCGGCGATGGCGGTGACGGCCAGGGTGCTGGCGTCGATCAGCACCGGTGTCAGCAAATGGGAGGTCAGGTGGGTGCTGCCCTTCATGAACACGGCGTAGTGATGTTCGCTGGAAAAACGCGTGCCGGGGAAGGCGATAAAGTCCGGTTCCATACCGGGCGCGGCCTTGGCCGCAATGCTCAACAGCTCCGTGGCGGGCGCGCGTTGGGTCAGCGGCGGGGCGTTCTTGTAGGGTTCGATCATGGCGCTGAGGCTGTCCTCGCGCCACGCCGCGATGATCAAGTCGGCGCAGGCGCTGATCACGCCGGTTACCCCCACTACCAGCGCCCAGGTCAAAGTGACCACGCCGATCAGGTTGTGCAGGTCGAGCCAGCGCAAACGGGTGGACTTGTCCTGGCGCACGGTGGCGAACTTCAAGCGACGCATGAATGGCAGGTACAACACCGTGCCCGAGATAATCGCCAGCACAAACAGAAGGCCCATGAACGCCAGCAATAACTTGCCCGGCAGTCCGGCAAACATATCCACATGCAGGCGCAGCAGGAACAGAGTGAAGCCCCCATTGGCAGACGGCATTTCGACGGTTTCGCCAGTGCGGGCATCGAGCATGAAGGTGTGCGACGAGTTCGGCTCAGTACTGGCTGTGGCCGCCATGATCGCGATCACGCCGTTATTGTCGTCTTCGTCCCAGGCAAGGTACTGCATGGCCTCGCCGGGGCGATGGGCCTGGGCTTTGGCCACAAGCTGCTCAAGGTTGAGCCGGGGCGTATCGGCAGGCATCTGCGCCAGTTCGGGCTCATTGCCCAGCAGGTGGTCGATCTCGTGGTGAAACACCAACGGCAGGCCGGTGAGGGCGAGCAGCAGCAGGAATACGGTGCAGATCAGGCTGGTCCAGGTGTGGATGAAGGACCAGCGGCGGATGGTTTTGCTTTTCATTGTCTAGCCTTCAGATGCACCAAAGCCGCCTTGTTGGGCGGCCTGGTGGTTAGCTCAGCTGATTACCACTGGTAGGTGGCGCTGGCGACGACGCTGCGTTGGTCGCCGAAGTAGCAATAGGAGCCATCACAGGTGGACATGTAGTCTTTGTTGAACAGGTTGGTCGCGTTCACTTTCACCGACGCGCCCTTGAGGCTGTTGTCCAGGCGGCCGAGGTCGTAATGCACGGAGCCGTCGAACACGGTGTAGGCGTTGGCCTTGCCGGCCCAGGTATTGGCTTGGTCGCCATAGGTATTGCCGGTGTAGCGTGCGCCGAAGCCGATACCGAAACCGTCGAGGGCACCGGTGTGCCAGGTGTAGTCGGTCCACAAGGACGCTTGTTGGTTAGGCATCAGTTGCAGGCGGTTGCCTTTGTACTGACCTTTTTGCACCTCAGACTTGGCCAGGGTGTAGGCCGCGATGACCTTGAGGTTTTCGGTCACATCAGACACGGCTTCCAGCTCCAGTCCCTTGACCTTTACTTCTCCGGTCTGGTCGGTCACGGAGGCACCACCGGACTGGAAGCTGGTGACTTGCACGTTCTTCTGGGTCAGGTCGTAGACCGCTGCACTCAGCAGGGTGTTGGAGCCGGGTGGCTGGTATTTGATCCCCAACTCCCACTGCTTGCCTTCCGTCGGCTTGAACGACTGGAGGGGGTCGACGCTGGCGTTGCTCGCAGGCTGGAACGACTCGGCGTACGAGAGGTAGGGGACGAAGCCCGAGTCGAACACATAGCTCAGCGCCGCATTGCCACTGAAATTCTTGCTGCGGTCGGTATTGGTCGCGTCGTTCTTGTTGAAGTAGGTGGTGCCCTGGTGCACCCAGTCTTCACGACCACCAAGAGTCAGGCGCCAGTTGTCCAGGGCCATCTGGTCCTGCACGTAAAGGCCGGTCTGCACGGTTTTCTGGTTGTAATCGTAGAACGCGGTGG
The DNA here is from genome assembly GCF_900119355.1 of Pseudomonas sp. NFPP02. NCBI lineage: Bacteria > Pseudomonadati > Pseudomonadota > Gammaproteobacteria > Pseudomonadales > Pseudomonadaceae > Pseudomonas > Pseudomonas sp. NFPP02. Next base: position 91,704 of record NZ_FPJI01000001.1, on the reverse strand, counting down.
AGCGCGCCGGGCGCACGATCGGCTGGCCATAGACCGGGTTAAAGATGTTCGTGGTGCCACCGTCGCCGAAAATCGCCAGGTACGAGGTGTCGGTGCGTTGATGATCCAGGCCCAGCAGCACGGTGTGGGAGATGTCGCCAGTGGCGAAGTCAGCCTGGAAGTTGTTGTCCACCGCGAACTGGCTGATGTCCTCGTCCACATTGGTCGAAGAGCGGCTGATGTCGCCATTGGCATCGGCGGGGGAGAAGGCAAACGAGCCTACCGTCAGTTGCTGGAACGCCAATTCGGATTTGGTGTAGCGCAGGTTCTGCTTGAATTGCCAGGTATCGTTGAAGCGGTGCTCGAACGCGTAGCCCAATGCGTAGTAGGTGCGGTCGTAGAAGTCGTAGTCCGGGTCGCCGAGGTTCTTGTGGTGGGAAACCTCGCCTAGCGGTGATTTGATTTTGGTGCCCTGGATCGGCAGGAACTGGCTGGTGGTGCCGGTATCGTCACGGGTGAACTGTGACAGCAAGGTCAGCTTGGTATCGGTGTCGATATTCCAGGTCAAGCTCGGTGCGATGTTGTACCGCTTGTTGTCGATGTGATCGACCTGGGTACCGGCATCGCGTACCACGCCGCCAACGCTGTAGAGAAACTGGCCCTCATCATCGATCTTGCCAGTGCTTTCGAAATTGATCTGGCGGTAGTTGTCACTGCCGTATTGCATCTGGATGGCGTGGCTCGATTCAGCGCTGGGGCGGCGGCTGACCATATCCAGCAGGCCGCCCGGAGGGGTCTGGCCATAGACTGACGAGGCCGGACCGCGCAGCAGGGCGAGGCGGTCGAGGTTCCAGGTTTCGGCTTTCGGGTTGGCGTACACGCCACGGGGCAGTGGCAGGCCATCAAGGAATTGCGTCGGCTCGAAGCCGCGTACGCGCATCCAGTCGTAACGGGTGTCGCTGCCGTAGCTGGCAGACACGATACCGGGCATGTATTTGACCGCATCGTCGAGGTTCTGCACGTTACGGTCCTGCATTTGCTCGCGGGTGGCTACCGAGATCGAGCGTGGTGCCTCGACCAGCGCGGTATCGGTTTTGGTGCCGGCGGCGGTACGCTTTGCTACATATCCCTCCACCGGCCCCCAAGCGCTTTCATAGCTGCCTTGGCCGGTGATGTTGGTGGTCGGCAAGGCAACGACGCCCTCCGGAACCGGCATCAGGGTGTAAGTGCCCACACTGCTCTGCTCCAACTGCAAGCCAGTACCGCGCAGCGCCTCACGCAACGCGCCCTGCGCATCGAACTGGCCTTGGACCGGCGCCGAGGTCTTGCCGGCGGCGAGTGCAGGGTTGAGGGTCAGCGCCAGGCCGGCCTGGCTGGCGATCTGGTTCAGGGTGGTGGCCAGGGGCGCAGCGGGCAGGTTATAGGCGCGCACGCTGGAGGCTTGTTCGGCGGCGATCAGCGGGGTGCTGGCGAGCGGGGCGCTGAGGGCGATCGCCATGGCTAACAGGCTGGGGCGCAACAAGGTGTCTAGCGTGCGGGACATACGGGCGGCTCCTGAATGGAAATATTTCTCAATTGCCTAGGTGCCGAGCGAGAATCGAAAAGTGATAGGGCCGGGTGAAAATATTTTTTGCGGTGTGCTGTGATCGTTCCCAAGCTCCGCGTGGGAACGCCTCGTGTGACGCTCTGCGTCACGGCCTGGGACGCAGAACGTCCGGGCTGCATTACCACGCGGAGCGTGGGAACGATCAAGCCTAAGGCTTACCCTTGACGGTCACCCACCACGGCGTGTGCTGCTCGATCTGCACCGGCAAGGTCGGCAACAGCGCATTCAATGCCAACGTGGTGTCGCGCAGCGGGAAACTGCCGGTGATGCGCAGGTCGGCCACGTTCTTATCCACCCCCAGGTAGCCGGTGCGATAGCGCGCCAATTCCTCGATCACATCCCCCAGCCGAGCGTTGTCCACTACCAGCATGCCGCGGGTCCAGGCATCGGTGGCGGGGGTGACGGCCAACAGTGGCCCGAGCCCGTCGCCGCGCATCAGCACTTGCTGGCCCGCCTTGAACACTTGTTCCTGGTGCAGCGCCTCGGGCTGGGCGGCCACGGCAGACTGCAACACACTCAGGCGCGTAGCGTCGTCTTCGCGCTTGACGATAAACCGGGTACCCAGCGCCCGCAGGCTGCCGTCGCGGGTTTGCACGTAGAAAGGGCGCGAATCGTCGTGGCCGGTTTCGACGAGAATTTCGCCTGCCTGCAACACGATCAAGCGGCGTGCTTCGTCGAAGCGCACATCAATGGCGCTGTGGGTGTTGAGGTTTATTCGCGTGCCGTCCGCCAGCTTCAGCGTGCGCTGTTCACCGGTAGCAGTGCGCTGGTCGGCCAGCCAATAGTGAATAGGCACGTAACGCTCACCGGCAAACAGCGCCAGGCCGCACACCAGCACGATACTGGCCAGGCCCCGGCCCAGCTTGCGCACGCGCTGGCGAATGCCGTGGCGCGACTGCAGCAGCGCCGCCCGAGCCGGGCCCGAGGCCACACTGAAACGCTGGTCTAGCATGCCCAACTGGCGCCAGGCGCGAGCGTGTTCCTCATCGCTGGCCAGCCACTTGCTGAACTCTTCCTGTTCCACCGCGCTGCCGTCGCCCGAGTCGAGGGACAGTTGCCAGGCAATCGCGGCATCCAGCACGCGCGACGACACCGGTTTGGAGCCGATCGCGGTCACGACGGCTCGCCATACAGTGCGATGTAGCACTGGCGAATGCCCTGGGCCAGGTATTGGCGCACGCGCGGCACCGAAACCCCCAGGCGCTGGGCGATCTCGGCATGGCCCAGGCCGTCGAGGCGGTTATAGAGGAACGCGGCGCGGGCCTTGCTCGACAACTTGCCGAGCAGGCGGTCGATGGCCTTGAGGTCTTCGAGGATCAGTTGCTGGGCTTCCGGCGAAGGCTGTTCGTTTTCCGGGATCAGCATCAATTCGGTGAGGTAGGCCTGTTCCAGGGCCGCACGACGGAAATAGTCAAACAGCAAACCCTTGGCGATGGCCACCAGGAACGCCCGCGGTTCGCGGGGCTCGCGCAACTCATCACGGCCCAACAGGCGCATGAAGGTGTCCTGGCTCAGGTCTTCGGCACGGCTTGGGCACGCCACATTACGTCGCAGCCACGCCAACAGCCAGCCACGGTGGTCGCGATACAACGCACCAACAAGCTCACTGCGTGGGGTATGGACCGACGACAAGGCATCACCGAATAAGGTTTAAACTAACGAGAATTATTCGCGATTGTGTCAGAGGCGTAGGGTGGGCGCAATTGGCGTCTGTCGGGTGATCGTTCCCGCGCTCTGCGTAGGAATGCATCCCGCGATGCTCCGCGTCGGGCGCGAAGCGTTAAAGGGAAGGGGACTGCTTGCGTCGTTTCCATTGGGCCAAACGCTCATACAGCGCCTGGGGCGTATCGATCTGTTGCTGCCGCGCCCGGCTGAACAGGATCAACATCAGCTCCGCCGTCGCCAGTGCATCGGCGCTGGCATGGTGGCGTTCGCCGGCCTGTAGCCTGAAGTGGTTGAGCCAGTCGTCCAGCCCGGCTTCGCGGATATGCGCCTCTGGGCATAACAGCGGGGCCAGGTCTGCTACATCCAGGAACGGATGGGCCAGGCGATAACCCAGGCTGTCCTTGAGCGCCCGGCACAGCATGTGTTGATCAAACGGCGCATGGAAGGCCAGCAGCGGACTATCGCCCACGAACGCCATGAAATCCAGCAACGCCTCGGCCGGGTCGCTGCCGGCGGCAATTGCACTGGGCCCCAGCCCGTGGATCAGCACACTGGGGCTGAGCTTGGTGTCGGTGCGCTGCAGGGTACGTTCGAACAGTTGGGAGAAATCCACCGCACCGTCTTCGATGACCACGGCGCCGATGGACAGCACCTGGTCGCGGTGAAGGTTCAGGCCGCTGGTTTCCAGGTCCACCACTACCCAGCGCTGGCTGCGCAATGGGCCGTTGCCCAGTTCGGCGGGCTTGGGTAAATGCTCCAGGCGCTGCTGTTGCGCAGCGTTGAGCCCGGGCTTTTTCGCGCGCAGCCAGCCAAACAAACTCATAGCTGATACCGCAAGCTCAGGCTGCTTTGCAGGCGTTGGGCCTGGCGCAGGGACTCACGCAGGATGCGCCGGTCCAGGTGGTTGAGGCTGTCGGGGTCGACGCGGTTGGAATAGGGCAGGTTCTCGCGGGTCTGCAATTGGTGCTGCTGCATGCGGGTCTGCTGGATAAAGTGGTAGGCCTCTTCATAGGCGGCGCCATCCAGGGGTTCGATAACGGCCTTGTCCACCAACTGGCGCAGGCGTTCCAGGGTGTTGTTGGCGTGGATGCCATTGGCCAGGGCCAACAGGCGCGCGCCATCTACAAAAGGTGTAAGGCCCTGCACCTTGAGGTCGAGGGTGGCCTTTTCGCCATGTTTGCGGGTCAGCACGAACTCGCGGAAACGCCCCACCGGCGGGCGCCGCAGTAGTGCATTTTCGGCCAGCATCCGTTGGAACAAGCGGTTATCCGCCACCTGATCGAGAATGCCCTGACGCAGTTGCTCGCACCCGCGCTCGTCGCCCCATACCACGCGCAAGTCAAAATAGATGCTTGAGCCCAGCAGGTTTTCCGGCGTCGCCTCACGAATGAACGCGCCGAAGCGCCGCGCCCACTCCACGCGGGACAAGCACAGCTCGGGGTTGCCGGCCATGATATTGCCCTTGCACAGGCTGAAGCCGCACAGCGCCAGGCTTTGGTTGATGTGCTGCGCCAGCGGTAGCAAGCGCTCACGCCTTTCGGCGGCTTCGACGGCGTCCTTGGCCTCGAACAGGATGCCGTTGTCCTGGTCGGTGTACAGCGTTTGTTCGCGGCGGCCTTCACTGCCAAAACACAGCCAACTGAAGGGCACGCCGGGGTCGCCTTTTTCCGCGAGGGTCAGCTCGATCACCCGGCACACGGTGTGGTCGTTGAGCAGCGTAATGATGTGGGTGATCTGGGTGGATGAGGCGCCATGGGCGAGCATGCGCTCCACCAACTGGCCGATTTCACCGCGAATCGCCACCAGGTTTTCCACCCGGGGCGCGTTGCGGATGGTGCGGGCCAGGTGCACCAGGTCCACACGCTGCAAGGAAAACAAGTCACGCTCGGAGACCACGCCACACAGGCGCTGGTCTTGCACCAGGCACACATGGGCGATATGTCGCTCGGTCATGGCGATGGCTGCGTCGAAAGCGCTGTGCTCCGGGCTCAAGTAAAACGGCGCCTGGGTCATGTGCCCGGCAATGCTCTGGCTGAAGTCGCTGGCGCCATCGGCGACCACCTGGCGCAGATCGCGCAGAGTGAAGATGCCCAGGGGCGCCTTGTGTTCGTTGACGATCACAATGCTGCCGACCTGTTGTTCGTGCATCAAGGTCACCGCTTCGCGCAACGCTGTGTGCGGGCTGCAGGTGACCGGGTGGCGCATGGCCAATTCACCCAGGCGGGTATTCAAGGAGTATTGGGTGCCGAGGGTTTCCACGGCTTTTTGCTGTACCTGCTGGTTGACCTGGTCGAGCAGGCTGCTGACCCCGCGCAAGGCGAAATCACGAAACGGGCTGGACAGCGCGAACAGTTTGATAAAGGCCGGTTTGTTCAATTGCAGGCAGAAGGTGTCTTCAGCGGCTTTGTGTTCTGTACGGGTCGCGCGCTCACCCAGCAAGGCGGCGAGGGGGAAGCATTCGCCGGTGGCGATTTCAAAGGTGGTGTCCGCCGAGTCTGGACGCTCACCCACGACCCGCCCCTGCTTGACGATATAAAAGTGCTCGACCGGGCCGCCCGACGGTTTGAGGATGCTGTCGCCGGGGCCGTAGAAACGCAGTTGGCACTGCTCCACCAGGAAAGCCAGGTGCGCCTGTTCCATCTGGTTGAACGGCGGGAAGCGTTGCAGGAATTGCAGGGTGCCGTGGATGTTCTGCAACACAGCGGTTTTACCCGCCTGTGCGAATGCATCAGCTTTACTCATAACAGTGACCGCAGTGTTTTTGTCGTTATCGTGCTGCATGGTCGACTCCTGCGCAGTGGGTGCCCATTGGACGTAAGTCTAGGTCGAGGAGTACCGCGCAAAACTAGGGAAAAACCTTACATGACAATCGTCCAAAACCCGTAGAAAGCCCACTAGGCAAACTTTCCGACGAAGTGCACATTGTTCGCCCTTCCGCAGATGTCTGACGAGTGTGCTGGGAGATTGATGAGAACTGCTGAGAAACGTATGTCCGACCACGATATTTTGAGTGATGCCGAGCGCGAGGCGCTGAGCGCCGTGATGCTGGAGCCCGATTTACCCCCCCAACGCGTTTTGATCGTGGACGACGACAAGGACGCGCGTGAATTGCTGGCGGAAATCCTTGGGCTCGATGGTATTCGCTGCATGACTGCCGAAAGTGGCGAGGCTGCGTGGGATTTGTTGAAGACGAGCAGTTCCATCGGTTTGCTGATCACCGATCTGCGCATGGCGCCCAGCAATGGCCTGGAATTGATCCGCCAGGTGCGTGAGTCCACCCGTGCGGCGTTGCCGATCATCATCATGTCTGGAGACGCGGAAGCGCCGGATGTGATTGATGCGATGCATTTGAGCGTGGTGGATTTCTTGCTCAAGCCGATTGATAGCGTGAAGTTGGCGAAGTTGGTAAAGCGGGAGTTGGGGATGGTGCCCTGAGTGTGAGGTGACTGGCCTGGCCTCTTCGCGGGCAAGCCCGGCTCCCACATTTGAAATGCATTCCCCTGTGGGAGCTGGCTTGCCTGCGATTCAGGCAACGCGGTCTAACTGACACTGATAAAAAAGCCCTGATCTTTCGATCAGGGCTTTTTCCATTACAGGCCGTTCTTGGCCTTGAACTCCCGACGCCTGCGGTGCAACACCGGCTCGGTATAGCCATTAGGCTGCTTGGTCCCTTCAATCACCAACTCCACCGCTGCCTGGAATGCGATGTTGCTGTCGAAGTCCGGAGCCAGTGGGCGGTACAACGCATCCCCGGCATTCTGGCGGTCTACCACGGGCGCCATGCGCTTGAGGCTTTCCATCACCTGGTCTTCGTTGACAATGCCGTGGCGCAGCCAGTTGGCGATGTGCTGGCTGGAAATACGCAGGGTGGCGCGGTCTTCCATCAGGCCGACATCGTTGATGTCCGGCACCTTGGAGCAGCCCACACCCTGGTCGATCCAACGCACCACATAGCCGAGGATGCCCTGGGCGTTGTTGTCCAGCTCGTTGCGGATCTCTTCCTCGGACCAATCGGTGTTGCTGGCCAGAGGAATGGTGAGGATATCGTCCACCGAAGCGCGCTCGCGTTTGGCCAGCTCGGCCTGACGGGCGAACACATCAACCTTGTGGTAGTGCAACGCATGCAGGGCTGCGGCGGTCGGCGACGGTACCCAGGCGGTGTTGGCACCGGCCAACGGGTGGGCGATTTTCTGCTCGAGCATCGCCGCCATCAGGTCGGGCATGGCCCACATGCCTTTACCGATCTGTGCACGACCTTGCAGGCCGGTGCTCAGGCCGATATCGACGTTCCAGTTCTCATAGGCGCCGATCCACTTTTCTGCCTTCATGGCCGCCTTGCGCACCATCGCGCCGGCTTCCATGGAGGTGTGGATTTCATCGCCAGTGCGGTCGAGGAAACCGGTGTTGATAAACACCACGCGCTCACTGGCCGCCTTGATGCAGGCCTTGAGGTTGACCGTGGTGCGGCGCTCCTCGTCCATGATCCCGACCTTGAGGGTGTTGCGCGCCAGGTTCAGCACCTCTTCGATGCGACCGAACAGTTCGTTGGTGAACGCGGCTTCTTCCGGGCCGTGCATCTTCGGTTTCACGATGTATACGGAACCGGTGCGGCTGTTCTTGCGGGTGTTGTTGCCGTTGAGGCTGTGGATCGCCGCCAGGCTGGTGATCAGGCCGTCGAGGATGCCTTCGGGTACTTCGTTGCCGTCTTTATCGAGGATCGCGTCGATGGTCATCAAGTGGCCAACGTTGCGCACGAACAACAGCGAACGGCCGTGCAGGGTCACGTCGCTGCCATCCACGCCGGTGTAGACGCGGTCAGGGTTCATGGTGCGGGTGAAGGTCTGGCCGCCCTTGGCCACTTCTTCGGCCAGGTCGCCCTTCATCAGGCCGAGCCAGTTGCGGTAGATCACCACTTTGTCATCGGCGTCGACGGCGGCGACGGAGTCTTCGCAGTCCATGATGGTGGTCAGCGCAGCTTCCATCAGCACGTCTTTGACGCCGGCAGCGTCGGTCTGGCCGACTGGGGTGCTGGCGTCGATCTGGATTTCGAAGTGCAGGCCATTGTGCTTGAGCAGGATCGCAATCGGCTCGGCCGCAGGGCCCTGGAAACCGATCAACTGGGCATCGTCACGCAGGCCGCTGTTGCTACCGCCTTTGAGGCTGACGATCAGCTTGCCATCGACGATTTTGTAGCCGGTGGAATCGACATGGCTGCCGGCGCTGAGCGGTGCGGCCTCGTCGAGGAAAGCGCGGGCGAAGGCAATGACCTTGTCGCCACGCACTTTGTTATAGCCCTTGCCTTTCTCGGCGCCGTTGGCTTCGCTGATGGCGTCGGTGCCATAGAGCGCGTCGTACAGCGAGCCCCAGCGCGCATTCGAGGCATTGAGGGCGAAGCGGGCGTTCATCACCGGCACGACCAGCTGTGGGCCGGCCATGCGTGCGATCTCATCATCGACGTTTTGGGTCGAGGCCTCAAAGTCTGCGGCTTCTGGCAACAGGTAGCCGATGTCTTGCAGGAAGGCTTTGTAGGCCACCGGGTCATGGGCCTGGCCGGCGTGGGTCTGGTGCCAGGTATCGATCCGCGCCTGGAAGTCGTCGCGTTTGGCGAGTAGGGCTTTGTTCTTCGGGGCCAGGTCATGGATGACCTTGTCGGCACCGGCCCAGAACTGGTCGGCAGTGATGCCGGTACCGGGAATGGCTTCGTTGTTCACGAAGTCGAACAGGACTTTGGCGACCTGCAGGCCACCGACTTGAACGTGTTCAGTCATTGCTTGCCTCACTCTGCGGAGCTTATGCGCTTTTTCAGATTTTCATTATGTAGTGCACGGTTGGGCATACTACATGATGACTTGCGGTTGTGAAAATTAGACTAAATACGTCGTTTAGCGACCCACTTTGGTCGTACGGTCACAGCGGAGAACAGGATGTTCTCAAAAAACTATTGGATTGTTCCAGATAAATATCAAAATGGTACACGATTTGTCTGTGAGAGCTGGCTTGCCTGGGATGGACGTTAACGATCACGCGTACCTTCTGGATATACGCGGCATGTCTATAATCGAGGATCAACCAACCGAGGGACTGCGCCATGGACCATCTTGTACTCACTATTATCGCCGCCGACAAACCCGGCCTGGTTGAACGCATCGCGCAGAACATTGCCAGTCATGGTGGTAACTGGCTAGAAAGCCGCATGGCGCACATGGCCGGGCAGTTTGCCGGGATCCTGCGGGTGAGCGTGCCGAGCGAGCAGCGACAGGCATTGGTGGGGGCATTGGAGGATTTATCCACCCATGGCATTCGCGTGTTGGTGGGTGAGGGCAGCAGCGGGCAGGCATCGGCGTCCAAGCCGATCCTGATGACCCTGGTGGGCAATGACCGCTCGGGCATCGTGCGTGAGATCACCGCGCTGCTGAGCCAGCAGGGCGTCAACCTGGAACGCCTGAGCACCGATGTGCGCCCGGCGCCCATGAGCGGTGATCCGCTGTTCAATGCCGAGGCGTTGTTGCAAGTGCCGGCCACGCTGTCGCTGGAAACCCTGCAAGAGGCTTTGGAAACCTTGGCCGATGATTTGATGGTGGAGTTGCGTCAGGAGGAATAACGATCCACAAGGTTATGCAGGGAAATCTTGCATGGGCCTGTGGATAACCTGTAGAGACCCGACGCCAGGCCACGCCCGCCGGCCTTCTGCGTAAGTTGAGCAAAAAACGAGCAGTTTCAAGGGCTTGTGCACAAATGGCGGGGATCAGGTTGTGGATAACCTTTGGGTGGAACGCTGCAAGCCACGAAAGCCGTGGCTTGCAGAGGTTTGTACGTTATTTGATCAGCGTTTGCGCACGGTCAGCCAGGCATCCAGGCTGTACACCACCAACCCGGCCCAGATGAAGGCGAAGGCGATCAGGGTGCTCGGCGCCAGGTGTTCACCGAACAACAGCACGGCTTCGAGCAACACCAGCGTCGGCGCCACATACTGCAAAAAGCCCAGGGCGGTGTAGGGCAAGTGCCGTGCAGCGGCGTTGAAGCACACCAGGGGAATCAGCGTCACCGGGCCTGCGGCCACCAGCCACCAGGCCTCGGAGGTGCTCCAGAACGCCAGTTGCGCGCTGTGGGCGGTCGGGTTGAACAGCAACCAGGCGACGGCAATGGGTACCAGCATCCAGGTTTCCACCACCAGGCCTGGCAGCGCCTTGACCGGCGCCTGCTTGCGGATCAAACCGTAGAAGCCGAACGTCAACGCCAGCGCCAGCGACACCCACGGCAGGCTACCGACTTGCCACACCTGCTGCGCCACACCTACCGCTGCCAACCCCACCGCCACCCATTGCAAACGGCGCAGTCGCTCGCCGAGGATCAGCATGCCCAGCAGCACATTCACCAGCGGATTGATGTAGTAACCCAGGCTCGCTTCGAGCATGCGCCCGGTGTTCACCGACCACACATAAGTCAGCCAGTTAGCGGCGATCAACGAACCGCTGAGAGCCAGGATCGCCAGGCGCTTGGGGTTGTCGCGCAGTTCGCGAAACCAGCCGGGATGTTTCCACACCATCAGCAACAGCCCACCGAACAGTGCCGACCACAATACGCGGTGCACAATGATCTCGGCGGCGGGCACGCTGGCGATGGCTTTGAAGTAGAGCGGGAATAGACCCCAGATGACATAGGCGCTCAGGCCCAGGATGTACCCCTTGCGGGGGTTGGCGGCTTGCATTGCAGAATCCTTGCTCAGGCAGCTAACAAAGCGCAATTGTAAGGATATTTGTCAGACAACGCTCGTTCCCACGCTCTGCGTGGTAACGCCGCCTTGGACGCTCTGCGTCTGCTCTTAAATCGTGACGCGGAGCGTCACAGGATGCGCGCCCATGCAGAGCGTGGGCGCGATGATGGAACGCGTTCAGAAGAGTTTTAGCGGCTCTTCATTGAGCGCCGACAGTTGCTCACGCAACGCCAGCACCTGGTCGCCCCAATACCGCTCGCTGCCAAACCACGGAAAGCTATGGGGAAACGCCGGGTCGTCCCAGCGTCGTGCGAGCCAGGCACTGTAGTGCATCAGGCGCAGGGCGCGCAGCGGCTCGATCAGCGCCAGTTCGCGCGGGTCGAAGTCGTGGAATTCCTGATAGCCGTCCATCAGTTCCGAGAGCTGGCCGAGGCATTCCTGGCGGTCGCCAGCCAGCATCATCCACAGGTCTTGCACCGCCGGGCCCATGCGGCAGTCATCCAGGTCGACGATATGGAACATCTCGTCGCGGCACATCATGTTGCCGGGGTGGCAGTCACCGTGCATGCGGATGTTCTTGTGCGGCGTGGCCTTGTAAACCTCTTCCACACGCTTGAGCAGGTCGCGGGCCACGGACTCGTAGGCCGGCAACAGGCTTTTGGGAATGAAGTTGCCTTCAAGCAAGGTGGTGAGGGAGTCGTGACCGAAATTCTTCACCCCCAGGGCTTCGCGGTGTTCGAACGGGCGGGTGGAGCCCACCGCGTGCAAACGCCCCAGCAGTTGCCCGAGCCGGTAAAGCTGATCGAGGTTGCCCGGCTCCGGCGCGCGGCCGCCACGGCGCGGAAACAGGGTGAAGCGGAAACCTGCGTGTTCGAACAGGCTCTCGCCGTTGTGGATCAATGGGGCGACCACCGGTACATCGCACTCGGCCAGTTCGAAGGTGAAGCGGTGTTCTTCGAGGATCGCCTCGTTTGTCCAGCGCTGGGGGCGATAGAACTTGGCGATCAGCGGTTCGGCGTCTTCGATGCCCACTTGGTACACGCGGTTTTCGTAGCTGTTGAGCGCCAGAACCCGCGCGTCGCTGAGGAAACCGATGCTTTCGACGGCGTCGAGCACCAGGTCTGGGGTGAGTGTTTCAAACGGGTGGGCCATGCGAACTCCTGCGCGCAGCAGGGCGCCGCGTCCGGCCGGGTATGGTAACAGCATAGATAGGCGGTGGCTGTGCGGACGCCTTCGCAGGCAAGCCAGCTCCCACACTGGCATGTATTTACACATCGAGATGTGGGAGCTGGCTTGCCTGCGATAGCGGTCTATCAGGCGCCTACGATCCCGCCATCATCCCGCCGAATCGCCATCACCGACGACCGCGGTTTGCCATTGGGCAGGTGTTCCGGCCAGGTCGAGCCACCGGTTTCCCCTGGGTGCTGAATGCCCACGAACAATGTTTTCTGGTCCGGCGAAAAGCTGATCCCCGTCACTTCACACGCCACCGGCCCCACCATGAAGCGACGGATTTCTCCAGTGCTCGGGTCGGCGCACAGCATCTGGTTATTGCCCATGCCCGCAAAGTCGCCGGCGTTGCTGTAGTCGCCATCGGTCAGGATCCACAGGCGCCCGGCTTTGTCGAAGCCCAGGCCGTCGGGGCTGTTGAACATGTTTTGCGGGTTGATGTTGGACGAGCCGCCCTTGGGGTTGCCGGCATGCACGCCGGGGTTGCCGGCCACCACGAACAGGTCCCAGGTGAAGTCCGTGGCACCGTGGTTATCGGCGTCGGCTTTCCAGCGCAGGATCTGGCCGTATACGTTCTTCTCCCGTGGATTGGGGCCGCCCACCGGCTGGCCCTCTTCGCCGCGTTTGGCGTTGTTGGTCAGGGTGCAATAGACCTGGCCATCGGTAGGGCTTACCACGATCCATTCCGGGCGGTCCATGCGCGTGGCTTTCACCACGCTGGCGGCCAGGCGCGCATGAATCAGCACCTCGGCCTGGTTGGCGAAACCGCTGCTGGCGTCGATGCCGTTTTTGCCATGGGTGAGTTCAACCCACTGGCCTTTGCCCTTGGGGTGGTCGGCATCACCGTCGCCTGCGTCGAAGATCGCCACGTACAAGGTGCCGTGGTCGAGCAGGTCTTTGTTGGCCTTAGGGTTGTTGTGGTTGATCTGATCGCGGCTGATGAACTTGTAGATGAATTCACCGCGTTCATCGTCGCCCATGTACACCACGGCGCGACCGTCACGGGTTTCGGCGAGGGCCGCGTTTTCGTGTTTGAAGCGCCCCAGGGCCGTGCGTTTGACTGGCGTGGATTGCGGATCGAACGGGTCGATTTCCACCACCCAACCATGGCGATTGAGTTCGTTGGGGTTCTTAGCCATGTCAAAGCGCGGGTCGTGCTGATGCCAGTTGATGTCTTTGCTGGCGGCCACCACGCCGTAGCGCTTCTGCCCTGCGTCGAAGGTTTGCTGCGGGTTGCTGCTGCCGAAGCAGTCGGTGAAGTTTTCTTCGCAGGTCAGGTAGGTGCCCCACGGCGTCTTGCCGTTGGCGCAGTTCTGGAACGTGCCGAGGACTTTTTTGCCGCTCTTGTCGGCGCCGGTTTTCAGCCAGTCATGGCCGGCGGCAGGGCCACTCAAACGAATCGGTGAATTGCCGTGGATGCGCCGGTTGTAGCGCGAATCCTGGACGAACTGCCAGGTGTCACCCTTGCGGCGCACTTCGATCACCGACACGCCTTCGCTGGCCAGGGCCTTGCGCACGTCTTCGGCAGATTGTGGCGCGCCGCCGTGGGCGTAGAGGTAGCGATAGTTGGTGTATTCGTTGTTGATCGCCATCAGCGCGCGGTTGTCGTCACCGGGGAATGGAAACAGGCTCATGCCGTCGTTGTTGTCGCCGAACTGTTGTTCCTGAGCCTTGGCGGTGCCATGGCCGGACGGGTCGAAAGCCGGGGCGTTCTTGTGCAGGGGCTGGCCCCAACTGATCAACACCGAAGCACTGTAGCCCGGTGGCAGGGTGATGGTGTCGCTGGTGGCGGCGGCGATGCTGGTGAACCCCAGCAACGGGCTGGCGGTAGCGGCATTCACGGCCAGGGCGCTGCGGCTCAGCAGGTTGCCGCCGAGGAACATCGCGGCGCCGCACAGGGCGCCTGCGCCGATAAAGCGACGGCGGGTCAGGCCCACCATCTGTTCAAGGTCGGTGGCTTGGTTTTCTTCTAATAGGCTCATCACAGGCTCCTTAAGGTTTTTGCAGACACCTTAAGCAGCGCTTGTGACCGAATTGTTGCAGCTTGAAGACGCGCGCCCGTTACACCGGGGTGCCAAGCAATACATGGCTGGGTGCAAACTGCACGCGGATTGGCTGGCCCTGCGCTGCATTAATGGCCTTGAGTGCGACGGGCGGCGCCAGCGCGCACAACACTTGGCCGTTGGCTAGGGCAATACGCACCTCGCTGGGGCCGTCGTCGGCGGCGAGAATGGTCTCGATCCTGCCTTCCAGGCAATTGTGTCCAAGTGTTTCAGCTTGTCCGTCCGCCAGTAATTCAAGCCACCCGGCCTTGATCAGGGCCACTACTTCCACACCGGTCTGCAGCTCCAGGCGCAGGGTGCTGTCGTGGGTGATCTGTGCGTCGAGGTGCAGGCCGCCGGCCAATTGCAGGCGGATCATGTCGTTGTGGCCATGGCTCTCTATGGTGCTGACCTGGCCGTGCAATTGGTTGCGCGCGCTGGTGCGCAGCATCAAGCGGCCCAGCAGGTTGAAGTCGCTGGCCGCTTCGTCCGAGCCAAGGATCTCGGCCTGAAGCAGTTGCAGGCGCTGATAGAGGCGCAGCACCCGTTCGCCTTCCTGAGTCAGTTTGGCGCCGCCACCGCCCTTGCCACCGATGCTGCGTTGCACCAGCGGTTTTTGCGCCAGGTTGTTCAGTTCATCAATGGCGTCCCAGGCGGCCTTGTAACTCAACCCGGCACTCTTGGCCGCACGGGTGATGGAGCCCTGCTCGGCGATATGCCCCAGCAAGGCAATACGCTGGGGGCGGCGGATGATGTGTTGGCTGAGAGGGCTGGGCACAGACATGGCAGATACGCTTGGGTGAGATGCGCCGACGTTGCCGCGCTGGCGCAGGGGAGTCAAGTCAGCTGCCGGGTTTGGGCGTACGGGCCAGGCAATACACATCCACCTGGCGCGCGCCGGCGTTTATCAACAAGCGCGCCAGGCTGTGGGCCGTGGCGCCGGTGGTGAGGACGTCGTCTACCAGCGCCAGATGTTGCCCTGCAACCTGGATGCCGGGGGCCAGTGCGAAGGCGTTGAGCAGGTTGCGTTTGCGCGTCTTGGCATCGAGGTCTTGCTGCGCCACGGTTTCATGGGGGCGTAAGAGCGCGTGTTCATCAAAGGGAATGTCGAGGGTGTGATTGAGCCAGCGGGCCAGCATCAACGCTTGATTAAAGCCGCGTTCGCGCAGGCGTTTGCGCGCCATGGGCACCGGTAGCAGGCAGTCGGGGCGCTCCAGTTCGGCGTTATCGAAGCGATGTTGCAAGTGCTGCCCCAGCAGGCGCGCCAGCAAGTGCCCTAGCGGCCAACGCGCCTGATGCTTGAAGCGGCTGATCAAGGTGTCCACGGGAAAACTGTAGGTCCATGGCGCGACCACCTGGTGAAAGGCCGGTGGCTGTTTTTGGCACTGGCCGCAGAGCAGTCCGTCCATGGGTAAGGGCAGTGCGCAGCGTTCGCACTGTTCCATCAGCCATGGCAATTCTGTTTCGCAGGCGCTGCACAGGGGCTCGTCTGATTCGATGCACTCATCGCAGATCAAACAGGTCTGTATGCTTTTTAACCAGATGTAAACTTGGTGTTTGTGCTCAGGTTGACAGTGCATGAATCTTCCTTAAATATGCCGAGCATCCGTGTCGTGCCTGTGGGTATTGCCTTTCCCGCAGCGCTTGCCAAAGCATAATCAAGGAATCGCCCATGAGCGCCAGCACCTCTGCCACCCTGCGTCACGATTGGTCTTTAGCTGAAGTCAAAGCCCTGTTCGTGCAGCCCTTCAACGACCTGTTGTTCCAGGCGCAGACCGTGCACCGCGCGCATTTCGACGCCAACCGCGTGCAAGTGTCGACGCTGCTGTCGATCAAGACCGGCGCCTGCCCGGAAGATTGCAAATATTGTCCGCAGTCGGGCCACTACAACACTGGCCTGGAAAAAGAGAAGCTGATGGAGGTGCAGAAGGTCCTCGAAGAGGCCGCACGTGCCAAGGCCATCGGCTCGACGCGTTTCTGCATGGGCGCGGCATGGAAACATCCGTCGGCCAAAGACATGCCCTATGTGCTGGAAATGGTCAAAGGCGTGAAGGCCATGGGCCTGGAAACCTGCATGACTCTCGGTCGCCTTGACCAGGACCAGACCGAAGCCCTGGCCCAGGCCGGCCTGGACTACTACAACCACAACCTCGACACCTCGCCGGAGTTCTACGGCTCGATCATCACCACCCGCACCTACAGCGAGCGCCTGCAAACCCTGGCGTACGTGCGTGACTCGGGGATGAAGATCTGTTCGGGCGGCATCCTTGGCATGGGCGAGTCTCTCGACGACCGCGCCAACTTGCTGATCCAGTTGGCCAACCTGCCGGAGCATCCGGAGTCGGTGCCGATCAACATGCTGGTGAAAGTGGCGGGCACGCCGTTGGAAAACGCCGATGACATCGACCCCTTCGATTTCATCCGCATGCTGGCGGTGGCGCGCATCCTGATGCCGCAGTCCCACGTGCGCCTGTCGGCTGGCCGCGAAGCCATGAATGAGCAGATGCAGGCCCTGGCCTTTTTTGCCGGCGCCAACTCGATCTTCTACGGCGACAAACTGCTGACCACCGCCAACCCCCAGGCGGACAAGGATATGCAACTGTTCGCACGCCTGGGCATCCTGCCCGAAGCCCGTGAAGAGCATGCCGATGAAGTGCATCAGGCGGCGATCGAGCAGGCGCTGGTGGAGCAAAAGAGCAGCGAGCAGTTCTACAACGCTGTGGTGTAACCACCTTTGGAATGCATTCCAGTGTGGGAGCTGGCTTGCCTGCGATGGCGGCGGCACTTTCAGTATTGAAGTGTCAGAAGGACCGCTATCGCAGGCAAGCCAGCTCCCCCATCGGATTGAGTTGAACCTGTTAAATCGAGGCCAGCATGTCTTTCGATCTCGCCGCGCGCCTCGCTGCCCGCCGTGCCGACCATCTTTACCGCCAGCGCCCCTTGCTGCAGAGCCCCCAAGGCCCGCACGTGGTGGTGGACGGGCAACCGTTGTTGGCCTTCTGCAATAACGATTACCTCGGCCTGGCCAATCACCCGCAAGTGATCGAAGCCTGGCGCGCCGGTGCGTCCCGCTGGGGCGTGGGCGGTGGCGCTTCGCACTTGGTGGTGGGCCACGCCACACCGCACCATGAGCTGGAAGAAGCCCTGGCTGATTTGACCGGTCGCCCGCGTGCCTTGCTGTTCACCACTGGCTACATGGCCAACCTCGGCGCGGTCACGGCGCTGGTGGGGCAGGGCGATACGGTACTGGAAGACCGGCTTAACCACGCGTCCTTGCTGGATGCCGGTTTGCTGTCCGGTGCGCGTTTCAACCGCTATCTGCATAACGACGCGGGCAGCCTGGCCAAGCGCCTGGAGAAAGCCACCGGCAATACCTTGGTAGTCACCGACGGTGTGTTCAGCATGGACGGCGACCTCGCCGACCTGCCCGCGCTGGCCCGTGAAACCAAGGCCAAAGGTGCCTGGCTGATGGTGGATGACGCCCATGGCTTCGGCCCGCTGGGCGCCAATGGCGGCGGCATCGTCGAACATTTCAGCTTGAGCCAGGACGACGTGCCCGTGCTGGTTGGCACCTTGGGCAAAGCGTTCGGCACCGCCGGGGCCTTCGTGGCCGGCAGTGAGGACTTGATCGAGAGCCTGATCCAATTCGCACGCCCGTATATCTACACCACCAGCCAACCACCGGCACTGGCCTGCGCCACCCTCAAAAGCCTGGAACTGCTGCGCAGCGAACATTGGCGACGCGAGCACCTCAACGCGTTGATCCGCCAGTTCCGTCGCGGCGCCGAGCAGATAGGCCTGGCGTTGATGGACAGCTTTACGCCGATCCAACCGATCCTGATTGGCGACAGCGTCCGGGCACTGCGCCTCTCGCAGATGCTGCGCGAGCGCGGCCTGATGGTGACTGCCATTCGCCCACCGACCGTGCCCGCCGGCAGTGCTCGTCTACGGGTGACATTGACGGCGGCCCACAGCGAAGCGCAGGTGCAGCTATTGTTAGACGGGTTGCAAGCGTGTTTTCGCTTGTTAGACGCCTCGGAGCCCGGCTATGCGTAATCGACTGATCCTGCTACCGGGCTGGGGCCTGGGTGTGTCACCGCTGGAACCGTTGGCCGCTGCGCTGCACGGCCTGAACGAGCATTTACAGGTACAGATCGAACCCTTGCCGGCGCTGCAGGCCAGCGAACTCGGTGAATGGCTCGATGAGCTCGATGCGACGCTGCCGGACAATGCCTGGCTCGGGGGCTGGTCGCTGGGCGGCATGCTCGCGTCCGAGTTGGCGGCACGCCGTGGCGAGCGGTGCTGTGGCTTGCTGACCCTGGCGAGCAACCCGTGTTTCGTCGCCCATGACGGTTGGCCCCATGGGATGCCTACGGAAACCTTCGACGCATTTCTGGCCGGCTGCCATGCCGATTCCCAGGTCACGCTCAAGCGCTTTGGGCTGTTGTGTGCCAAGGGTGCCGAAGACCCGCGTGGCTTGTCGCGGTTGTTGGTCAGCGGTGCGCCGAATACCTCTCCCAGCGTCTTGATGCCCGGCCTGGAGCTGTTGGCCCAACTGGATACGCGGGCGGCCTTGCAGGCCTTTCGTGGGCCGCAGTTGCACCTGTTTGCCGGCCTGGATGGGCTGGTGCCTGCTGAAGCCGCCAGTGACCTGCTGGCCTTGCTCCCCGATGTAGAAATCGGCCTGATTGAACAGGCCGGTCACGCGTTTCTTCTGGAAGACCCTCACGGAGTTGCCGGGGCCATCCAGGCTTTTTTGCATGAGTGTGTTGATGACTGACCTATCCCACCCGCCCTTGCCAGGGGGCTTGCCGGACAAGCGCCAGGTTGCGGCCTCGTTCTCCCGTGCGGCGGCCAGTTACGACAGTGTGGCCGAGTTGCAGCGTGCGGTCGGCCATGAACTGCTCAGCCGTTTGCCGCACGGCCTGGCGCCACAGCGTTGGCTGGACATGGGCTGCGGCACGGGCTACTTCAGTCGCGTACTGGGCGAGCGTTTGCCCGGTAGCCAAGGTGTGGCGCTGGACATTGCCGAGGGCATGCTCAACCACGCGCGTCCGCTGGGTGGCGCCGTGCACTTTATAGCCGGTGATGCAGAACGCTTGCCGCTTATAGCTGACAGCGTTGAGCTGCTCTTCTCCAGCCTCGCGGTACAGTGGTGTGCCCATTTTGATGCGGTGCTCAGCGAAGCCCGGCGTGTGCTGCGACCAGGTGGCGTGCTGGCCTTTGCCAGCCTGTGCGTAGGCACCCTGGATGAGCTTCGAGAGAGTTGGCGGGCGGCGGACGGCCTGGTCCACGTCAATCGCTTCCGCACCTTCGAGGTTTATCAGCAACGGTGTGCGGCCAGTGGCTTGCGCGTGATCAGCCTGGAGCGACAGCCCCACGTATTGCATTACCCCGATGTGCGCAGCCTGACCCATGAACTCAAGGCATTGGGCGCCCACAACCTCAACCCAGGCCGCCCGGGAGGGTTGACGGGCCGTGCGCGGATTGTCGCGCTGGTAGAGGCCTACGAGCAGTTCCGCCAGGCCCAGGGCCTGCCCGCCACGTACCAAGTGGTGTATGCCGTACTGGAGAAACCGTTATGAGCGCCGCTTACTTCATCACCGGTACAGACACCGATGTTGGCAAAACCACCATCGCCGCTGGCCTGTTGCATGCCGCCAGGCTCTCCGGCAAAAGCACGGCCGCCGGAAAGCCGGTGGCGTCGGGCTGCCAACTGACGGCCCAGGGCCTGCGCAATGCCGATGCATTGGCGTTGCTGGCCGAGTGTTCCGTACCGCTCAGTTATGCCGAGGTCAACCCGGTGGCCTTCGAGCCAGCTATCGCGCCGCATCTGGCAGCGCGGGAGGCGGGCGTCGGGCTCACGGTGCAATCGCTGCTCAAGCCGATGCAGCAGATCCTGGCACGGGGCGCGGACTTCACCTTGATCGAAGGGGCAGGCGGTTGGCGCGTGCCCTTGGCCGACCAGGCCAACCTGTCGGACCTGGCCATGGCGCTCAAACTGCCGGTGATCCTGGTGGTAGGCGTGCGCCTTGGGTGCATCAGCCACGCGTTGCTCACCGCCGAAGCCATCGCACGGGATGGCTTGCCGCTGGCGGGCTGGGTGGCAAATATCATCGACCCCAAGACCTCTCGTCTGGAAGAAAACCTCGCCACCCTGGCTGAGCGCCTGCCCGCGCCTTGCCTGGGGCGAGTGCCGAAACTCAAGCACGCCGGGGCTGGCGCGGTGGCCGAGTACTTGGAACTGGACCTGCTTGACTGATTTTGGCTATCGCTAAGGCAATATGCCATTAGTGTTTTTGACGAGCCTTTTGCCAAGATGTCTGGTTCAATCGGGCTTCACGATTCTCTAAAGGCAGGCTTACGCCATGGACATCTCTGGAAGCAGCGCGTTTTATTCGGGCCTGAGCACTATTCAGACCGGACAGAACCGTGTCGACCAGGCGGCCGGCAAGATTGCCAGCGCCGCGACCACCCAGCCATCGGCCGCGCAAAGCGACCGTCTGCAAGCCAATGACCGCGCCCAAGCGTCCAATTCGGCGAGCAACATGGTGGAAATGGCCCAGGGCAAGTTTCAAGTCGAGCTGGGGGCGAAAGTCGCCAAGGCTTCGGACGAAATGCTCGGTACCTTGATCGATACCTACGCTTAACTTCTCTATCGCTTGCCCGCTCCTCTCTGTGGGAGCTGGCTTGCCTGCGATAGCATCAACGCGTACTGCCTGATACACCCTGGCGTCTGCATCGCAGGCAAGCCCGCTCCCACAGTCGTTCCGCGACATTCTGCTTTCTTTAAATCATGAGGCATCCCGCCGCAGGCCTCGCCGTGCCTGGCTGACCCGCGTCAAGACAAACGGCATCTGGCCGACGCTTGACAACCCTGGGTGGTAAACGTATGTTTCAAACACCTGTTTGACCGCCATAACAAATCCACGCGGTTGTTCATCCCAGTTACATCAGCAGAGGTTTATCGCTATGCCTGACTACAAGGCCCCCTTGCGTGATATTCGCTTCGTTCGTGACGAACTGCTCGATTATGAAGCGCACTATCAGAGCCTGCCGGCTTGCCAGGACGCTACCCCGGACATGGTCGACGCCATCCTCGAAGAAGGCGCCAAGTTCTGTGAGCAAGTACTGGCACCGTTGAACCGCGTGGGCGACATCGAAGGGTGTACCTGGAGTGAGTCAGGCGTTAAGACCCCTGCGGGTTTCAAAGAGGCCTACAAACAATTCGTCGAAGGCGGCTGGCCAAGCCTGGCCCACGACGTGGAGCACGGTGGCCAAGGCCTGCCGGAATCCCTGGGCCTGGCTGTGAGTGAAATGGTCGGCGAAGCCAACTGGTCGTGGGGCATGTACCCTGGCCTGTCCCATGGCGCGATGAATACCATTTCCGAGCACGGCACTCCCGAGCAGCAAGACGCTTACCTGACCAAGCTGGTGTCGGGCGAATGGACCGGCACCATGTGCCTGACCGAGCCACACTGCGGCACCGACCTGGGCATGCTGCGCACCAAGGCCGAGCCTCAGGCTGACGGTTCCTACAAAGTCTCCGGTACCAAGATCTTCATCTCGGCCGGTGAACACGACATGGCCGACAACATCGTCCACATCGTACTGGCCCGCCTGCCGGATGCACCGGCTGGCACCAAAGGCATCTCGCTGTTTATCGTGCCCAAGTTCCTGCCCAATGCCGATGGCTCTGTGGGCGAGCGCAACGCGGTCACCTGTGGTTCCCTGGAACACAAGATGGGCATCCACGGCAACGCCACCTGCGTGATGAACTTCGACGCGGCCACCGGTTTCCTGATCGGCCCGGCGAACAAAGGCCTGAACTGCATGTTCACCTTCATGAACACCGCTCGCCTGGGCACTGCGCTGCAAGGCCTGGCTCACGCCGAGATCGGTTTCCAGGGCGGCTTGAAATATGCGCGTGATCGCCTGCAAATGCGCTCCCTGACCGGCCCGAAAGCGCCGGACAAAGCCGCTGACCCGATCATCGTGCACCCTGACGTACGCCGCATGTTGCTGACCATGAAAGCCTTCGCCGAAGGTAACCGTGCGATGGTGTACTTCACCGCCAAGCAAGTGGACATCGTCAAGTACGGCACCGACGACGAAGCCAAGAAACAGGCAGATGCCCTGCTGGCCTTCATGACCCCGATCGCCAAGGCATTCATGACCGAAGTCGGTTTTGAATCGGCCAACCACGGCGTGCAGATCTACGGTGGCCACGGCTTTATCGCTGAGTGGGGCATGGAGCAGAACGTTCGCGACAGCCGCATTTCTATGCTGTACGAAGGCACCACCGGCATCCAGGCGCTGGACCTGCTCGGCCGTAAAGTGCTGATGACCCAAGGCGAAGCGCTCAAGGGCTTCACCAAGATCGTGCACAAGTTCTGCCAGGCCAACGAAGGTAACGACGCGGTTAAAGAGTTCGTTGCACCGCTGGCGGCACTGAACAAAGAGTGGGGCGAGTTGACCATGAAGGTCGGCATGGCCGCGATGAAAGACCGTGAAGAAGTCGGTGCTGCCTCGGTGGACTACCTGATGTACTCCGGCTACGCCTGCCTGGCTTACTTCTGGGCCGACATGGCACGCCTGGCCGCCGAGAAACTGGCCGCCGGTACCAGCGAAGAGGCGTTCTACACCGCCAAGTTGCAGACTGCGCGCTTCTACTTCCAGCGCATCCTGCCGCGTACCCGCACCCACGTGGCAACCATGCTGTCGGGCGCCAACAACCTGATGGACATGAAAGAAGAAGATTTCGGCCTGGCTTACTAAGCCTTACCGGATCCTTCTGAAAACCGCCGCCTCCTTCGGGACGCGGCGGTTTTTTTGTACGTGTGTAGGAGCGAGTCTAAAAAACCGCAGTAATGCGCTCAGGGATTGCGATGAGCTGCCGTTACAGTGATGGCAATGTGATACATGGCCGGTCGGTTGTGCTTAACTGATCGCTTAGAGGCACAGTGCCATTATTTGTTAGCGGGTCGGAGCTTTACCCTTGTCACGCGTGTCCGCTGTACGTTTCAGCCATTTTCTCCCTTCGCTGCTGCTGTTGCTGGCCGGGCTCTCGGCTGCGTACGTCAAGGACCTCAGCGTCTTCTTCACCTCGCTGTTCAACGTGCTGCCCACCCTGGTCCTGTTGCTCGGCGGCGCCTACTGCGCGGTGTATCGACGCCAGCGTGAACTGTTCCTGATGGTCACGGTTTACGTCACCTATTTCCTGCTGGATACCCAGACCGACTTCTACCGCGACAATGGTCGCGTGCGTGAAGACGCTGCGGTGGTGTTCCACCTGTGCTGCCTGCTGTTGCCCTTGCTGTTCAGCATTTATGCGCTGTGGCAGGAAAAGACCCATCTGTTCCGCGACTTCGTCGCCCGCTGTGCGGTGCTGCTGGCGGTGGGCAGTGTGGCGCTGGCCCTGGAGCAGAGTTTTCCCCAGGCCTTGCTGGGCTGGTTGGCGGAGATCCGTTGGCCGATGCTGCATGGCGCCTGGATGAGCCTGATCCAACTTTCCTATCCGATGTTCCTGATCGGCTTTCTCACCCTGGCCGCCCAATACTGGTACCAGCCGCGCCCGCTGCACGCCGCACAACTGGTGGGGTTGCTGGGCATGTTCTGGATGTTGCCGCAAACCTTCATCCTGCCGTTCACCCTCAACATCATGTGCAGCCAGGTGATGCTGATGATCGCTGCGGGGGTGGCGCACGAGGCGTATCAAATGGCGTTTCGTGATGAGCTCACTGGTTTGCCGGGGCGCCGTGCCCTCAACGAGCGCATGCAGCGGTTGGGGCGCAACTATGTATTGGCGATGAGCGACGTCGATCACTTCAAGCGTTTCAATGACACCCACGGCCACGATGTGGGCGACCAGGTGCTGCGCCTGGTGGCGAGCAAGCTGTCCAAGGTCAATGGCGGCGGGCGGGCCTATCGTTACGGCGGTGAAGAGTTTGCCGTGGTGTTTGCCGGCAAGACCCTGGATGAGTGCATGCCCCACCTGGAGGAAATCCGCGAGATCATCGCCAGCTACGACATCAAGTTGCGCAACCCGGACCGCCCCCAGGACGATCATCAAGGCCGCCAGCGCCGTGCGGGCAGCGGCGCGTCCAGTGTGTCGGTGACGGTAAGCATCGGCGTGGCCGAGCGCCAGGCCGAGCAACGCAGCCCCGACGAGGTGCTCAAATCCGCCGACCAGGCGCTTTACACCGCCAAGGGGGCGGGGCGTAATTGTGTGGTCGCAGCCGGGCAAACCCGCCGTGGCGCGGTGCGCATGGAGAGCGCTGCCGGTTGAGTAATGGCGCTGTATTCAGCAGCGCTACAGTGATTGTCCGCGGCCAGAGCCGGCAGTAGGTTAACCCTATCTGCTGCCGGAGACATTGCCATGCCTGAGTACAAAGCTCCCTTGCGCGACATGCGCTTTCTGATCGACACCGTATTCGATTTCCACGGCCACTACGCGGCCCTGGGCGCCACGGATGCCAGCCCGGACATGGTCAGTGCGATCCTCGAAGAAGGCGCCAGGTTCTGCGAAAACGTACTCGCGCCGCTCAATCGCAGCGGCGATGAAGAGGGCTGCCATTTCGATAATGGCGTGGTGACCACTCCCAAAGGCTTCAAGCAAGCCTTTGCCCAGTATGTGGAAGGCGGCTGGCACGGCGTGGCGGCAGACCCGGCCTACGGTGGCCAGGGCCTGCCCCATTCCCTCGGCCTGGTGTTGAGCGAGATGATCGGCTCCAGCAACACCTCCTGGGGCATGTACCCGGGCCTGACCCACGGTGCGATGTCGGCCATCCACGCCCACGGCACCGACGAACAGAAAGCCACCTACCTGAGCAAGCTCACCGCTGGCGAATGGACCGGCACCATGTGCCTGACCGAAGCCCACTGCGGCACCGACCTGGGCTTGATCAAGACCCGCGCCGTGCCGCAGGCGGACGGCAGTTACGCGGTCACCGGCAGCAAGATCTTCATCTCGGCCGGCGAGCACGACATGAGCGCCAATATCATCCACCTGGTGCTGGCCAAGCTGCCGGACGCGCCGGCGGGTACCAAGGGCATCTCGTTGTTTATCGTGCCCAAGTTCCATGCCGACTCCGGCGAGCGCAATGCGGTGCACTGCGGCTCCATCGAACACAAGATGGGCATCAAGGCCTCTGCCACCTGCGTGTTGAACTTCGATGGCGCCAAAGGCTATTTGATTGGCGAGGCGAACAAGGGCCTCAACTGCATGTTCACGATGATGAACCACGCCCGCCTGGGCACGGGAATGCAGGGCCTGTGCAACGGTGAAGCGAGCTTCCAGGGCGCGATCAAGTACGCCAACGACCGCTTGCAGATGCGCTCGCTGACCGGTGCCAAGGCGCCGGAGAAAGCCGCTGACCCGATCATCGTGCACGCCGATGTACGCCGCATGCTGCTGACCATGAAGGCTTTCAACGAGGGCAACCGCGCGTTGACCTATTTCACCGCGCAACTGATCGATACCGCGCACCTTGGCAGTGACGCTGGCCAACGCCAGGAAGCCGAGGACCTGTTGGCCTTCCTCACGCCGATCTGTAAAGCCTTCATGACCGAAACCGGCCTGGAGGTGACCAACCACGGCATGCAGGTATTCGGTGGCCATGGCTATATTCGCGAGTGGGGCATGGAGCAACTGGCCCGTGACGCACGGATTGCGCCGATCTATGAAGGCACCAACGGCATCCAGGCCCTGGACCTGCTCGGGCGCAAGGTGCTGGGCAGCCAGGGCAAGTTGCTGCGTGGGTTTACCAAAATTGTGCATAAGTTCTGCGCGGCCAATGCCGAGCATGCGCAACTCAAGGCCCATGTGGTGCAACTCAATGAACTGAACCAGCAATGGGGCGAACTGACCTTGAAGGTCGGCACGGCGGCGATGAAAAACCCTGATGAAGTGGGCGCGGCGGCCATGGATTACCTGATGTACAGCGGTTACATCATCCTCGCCTACCTGTGGTTGCGTATGGCGATCGCGGCGCACGGCCAGGACGACCAAGGGTTTGCCCAGGCGAAGCTTGCGACCTGCGACTTTTATTTCAAGCGCTTGTTGCCGCGTACGGCCATGCACCGTGCTGCGGTAGAGGCAGGGAGCGAATGCCTGATGAGTCTCCCAGCTGACGCTTTCTCCCTGTAGGAGCGAGCTTGCTCGCGAAGAACGTCAACGATAACGCGTGCTTGCTGAATGAACGCGGCGCCTGTGAGTTTTTCGCGAGCAAGCTCGCTCCTACAGGAAAGCTTCCTTGTGTGACTTATAAATACTTAATGGTCACGAACGGACCCTATGTGTCTGAAAAGTTGTTCGGGTACACTCGACGTCTGTAAAACCGATCCTATCGAATCACTTTTCACGTTCTCACGAGGTTTGCCATGGCTGATTACAAAGCGCCGTTGCGTGATATGCGCTTCGTCCTCAACGAAGTGTTTGAGGTCGCTAATACTTGGGCCCAGTTACCGGCATTGGCAGACAGCGTTGACGCCGAAACCGTCGAAGCGATCCTGGAAGAGGCCGGCAAGGTCACCGCCAAATCCATTGCCCCGCTCAGCCGCGGCGGCGATGAGCAAGGCTGCCACTGGGCGGACGGCGCCGTGACCACTCCCGACGGTTTTCCCCAGGCCTACAGCACCTACGCCGAAGGCGGCTGGGTAGGCGTGGGCGGCGACCCGACCTACGGCGGCATGGGCATGCCCAAGGCGGTGTCGGCGCAGGTTGAAGAGATGATCAACTCGTCGAGCCTGGCTTTCGGCCTGTACCCGATGTTGACCTCCGGTGCCTGTGTATCGATCAACACCCATGCCAGTGAAGAGCTCAAGGCCACCTACCTGCCGAAGATGTATTCGGGTGAGTGGGCCGGTTCCATGTGCCTGACGGAAGCCCATGCCGGTACCGACCTGGGGATGATCCGCACCAAGGCCGAGCCTCAGGCGGACGGCTCCTACAAGGTCAGCGGCACCAAGATCTTCATTACCGGTGGCGAGCATGACCTCACTGAAAATATCATCCACCTGGTGCTGGCCAAACTGCCTGACGCACCGGCCGGGCCCAAGGGCATCTCGCTGTTCCTGGTACCGAAGTTCCTGGTAAATGCCGATGGCAGCCTGGGCGCGCGTAACCCGGTGAACTGCGGCTCCATTGAACACAAGATGGGCATCCAGGCCTCCGCCACCTGTGTGATGAACTTCGACGAAGCCGTGGGTTACCTGGTCGGTGAGCCCAACCGTGGCTTGGCTGCGATGTTCACCATGATGAACTATGAGCGCCTGGGCGTCGGTATCCAGGGCTTGGCTTCTGGCGAGCGGTCCTATCAGAACGCGATTGAATATGCCCGTGACCGTCTGCAGAGCCGTTCCCCGCTAGGCGCGCAGGCCAAGGACAAGCCGGCAGACCCGATCATCGTGCATCCGGATGTGCGTCGCATGTTGCTGACCATGAAGGCGGCGAACGAAGGCGGCCGGGCGTTTTCCACCTACGTGGCGACGCAGCTGGACATCGCCAAGTTCAGCGACGATGCGCAGGCGCGCGAGCGTGCCGATAACCTGGTGGCGTTGTTGACGCCAGTTGCCAAGGCGTTCCTCACCGACCTGGGCCTGGAAACCACCGTACTCGGCCAGCAGGTGTTTGGTGGTCACGGTTACATCCGCGAGTGGGGCCAGGAGCAATTGGTGCGTGACGTGCGCATCACCCAGATCTACGAAGGTACCAACGGCATTCAGGCCCTGGATCTGATGGGGCGCAAGATCGTCGGCAGCGGCGGTGCGTTCTATACCTTGTTCGCCGATGAGATCCGCCAGTTCATCGCCGCATCGGGCCCTGAGTTGGCCGAGTTCACCAAGCCGCTGGGTGTGGCAGTAGGTAACCTGGATGAGCTGACGGCCTGGGTGCTGGACCGCGCCAAGAGCAATCCTAATGAAATCGGCGCAGCCTCGGTGGAATACCTGCATGCGTTCGGCTACATGGCCTATGCCTATATGTGGGCGCGCATGGCCAAGGCGGCGTTAGGCAAGGAGGGCGAAGAGGATTTCTACGCCAGCAAACTGGGGACTGCGCGTTTCTACTTTGCCCGCCTGTTGCCGCGTATCCACTCGTTGAGTGCATCGGTAAAAGCCGGTAGCGAATCACTGTTCCTGATGGATGAAGCCCTGTTTTAAGGGGGAAGAGGGCGTGTAAGCATTCTCTTACATGACGTGCTGCTAATCGTCCTCTATCGCCACATTGGATCCACGGCTAATCTACTTCACATGGACGTCGCGCAGGAAGCGCAAAGCAACAACACGGACACGTAGGATTCTGCCAGGACGGCGGAGTGAAATGGATGTCAGGGAAACAGTCTGCAAAGCCCCGCTTCGGCGGGGTTTTCTTTTGCCCGCGAAAAAGTCAGGCGGTTGCCGGCGGGGCATTCATCACGTCTTCCAGCAGGGTACGCAGCAACGCCACCGTCGCCTGCTGGCGTTGCACATCGCGGCATACCAATCCTACTTTCAGCGGTACCCTGGGCTCGCTCAAGGGTTTCCACAGCAGCGCCTTGCTGTTGTGTTCATCCTGGGACCGCCCAGGCAGCACGGTCGCCAAGCGGGTGTGAGGCAGGCTGTCGAGAATGCCCACCATGGTATTGAGTTCCGCCTGCACTTGCGGACGCCGCCCGAGGTTGGACAGTTGGCCTTGCCAGATCTGCCTAACCTGAAACTCTTCCCCCAGCAGCAACATCGGTAATTCGGCGGCTTGTTTGAGCGAGACTTTCTTGAACTCGCGCAACGGATGATCTTCGGGTATCACCACCTTCAACTCGTCTTCATACAGCAGCACGCCATGCAGGCCCGGCTGACGGGGTGGCAGGTAGCTGATGCCAATATCGAGTGAGCCATTGAGCAACCGCCGCTCAATCTCAAGCCCGGTCAGCTCGTAAATCTGCACCACCAGATGGGGCTGGGCCTTGCGCACGCGCTCAAGCATCTGCGGTACCAGGCTGGTGTGCACGGTTTGCAGCACGCCGATGGCCAGGCTGCGCATGGCCTGGCCCTTGAAATTGCGCAGTGCCTCGACGGCTTGCTGCATACCATCAATGAGCGGTAATGCGTGGTTGTATAAGGTGTGGGCCGCCAAGGTCGGCAACAGACGCTTGCTGCTGCGTTCGAACAGGCTGACGTCGAGGTTCTGTTCCAGTTGGCGAACCTGTTGCGACAGCGCTGGCTGGGAGATCGACAGACGCTCCGCGGCGCGACCTACGTGGCCTTCCTCATACACCGCGACGAAATAACGCAGTTGCTTGAAATCCATAAGGTTTGCTTATCGAAAAAGCTGGAAAATCGAAATGGCCGCTGGCCCCCGAGGCGCCTAGTCTAGCGCCTATTCGCAGGGCTTACAGGGCCGGATCGGACAATGAACAGCGTTTTTGTTGATAGCGTTTACATAGGCAAGGCAAAAAATCTGAAGGCCTCATTGGCAGGTGGCATCGACCAAGGTCAGGTTGCCAGCGGGGGTGAAGTGTGAACTTGTTCCGTCGCTGCGCGCCGAGTCTGGATGACCTGGTTGTGCATGCCCCGCGTGCAGATGTTTCCAGCCAGTGCCTGATGCCCACTGTGGCGCGCCCGCCCCAGGTGTTTGTACAGGGGCAGGGTTCCTGGCTTTCGGACGCTGACGACCGCGCTTATCTGGATTTCAGTCAAGGCGGTGGGGCCAACAGCCTGGGTCACAGTCCCCAGGCCGTACGCGACGCCATTGCCCAACAGATGCACACCGTGATCAACCCTGGCCTGGGTTTGCACAACCGCGCGCAACTGGATCTTGTCGATCGTCTGTGCCACCACACCTGCAGCGACCAGGCCTATTTGCTCAACAGCGGTGCCGAAGCCTGTGAAGCGGCCATCAAGTTGGCACGCAAGTGGGGCCAACTGCATCGCGGTGGCGCTTACCACATCATCACCGTAAACAGTGGCTGTCATGGGCGGAGCCTGGGGGCGATGTCGGCGTCGGCTGTGGCCTGCGAAAACCGATTCGAACCGCAGTTGCCAGGTTTCAGCCAAGTGCCGTTTAACGATCTGCCGGCCCTGCATGCAGCGGTCGATGCGCAGACCGTCGCCATCATGCTGGAGCCGATACAAAGCGGCGGCGGTGTCCTCCCTGCGACAGAACATTACCTCAAGGGCGTCGAACGCCTGTGTCGTGAGCTGGGGATCCTGCTGATCTTCGACGAAGTGCAAACCGGTATCGGCCGCTGCGGCAGCTTGCTCGCCGAACAGCAATACGGCGTGCGCGCCGACATCATTGCCCTGGGCAAAGGCCTGGGCGGCGGTGTGCCCCTGGCGGCGCTGCTGGCGCGTGGCACTGCCTGTTGCTTCGAACCGGGCGAGCTGGACGGTACACATCATGGCAATGCACTGATGGCATCTGCGGGTATCGCAGTACTCGACGCTCTATTGGAGAACGGCTTTCTGGAGCACCTACGTGAATCGGGCTTGTACCTGGCAGAAGGCCTTGCCCGCCTGGCCTACCGTTACGGCCATGGCCCCTTGCGTGGCAACGGGCTGCTTTGGGGCCTGACACTGTCGGACGATTGCGCCGCTGCAGTGGTCAAGGCCGCGCTGCACGAAGGCTTGATTCTCACTGCCGCGCAACCTGACTGCCTGCGCTTTACCCCTGCGCTGAACATCAGCAAAACCCATATCGACGAAATGCTTCTTCGGCTTGCCCGCGCCTTTTCTAGGGTGCGTACCGCTCAAGTGCAATGCCGCAAGGGCATCGCGGTGTGACCCCAGTTTCCTGAACCGTCTCGCGGCATACGCGGCGCCTCCAGCCTGACTCTTTTGGCTGGGGGCGTTTTTTTGTCTGGTTAATTTGTAGTTTGAAAAGATGGCTGGAGATCTGGCATGAGATGGCCCAATGCCAGAATCCACTGAACCCTCACGAACCGCCAAGGTCGATTAGCTACACGGCTCACACGAGCCGATTTTCTGGAGCTGACCCATGGACATCATTCGTATCATCATCGCCATTCTGCTGCCGCCATTGGGTGTGTTCCTGCAAGTAGGTTTCGGCGGTGCATTCTGGCTGAATATCCTGCTGACCCTGTGCGGTTACTTCCCTGGCATCATCCACGCGGTGTACATCATCGCCAAGCGTTGAGGCCCTCAGCCTTTTGCAATGAGCCTTGAGTTGCGCTCATTGCGAAAGGCAAGTTGCTCGATGGTCTGGGTGGCATGTTCGGCCTCTTCCCGCGCTTGCAGGATGATGCCGTGCTGCTCGGACTTGCTGCATACAGGGTCGGCATTGCTGGCGTCACCAGTGAGCATGAAGGCCTGGCAACGGCAGCCGCCGAAGTCCTTTTCTTTTTCGTCGCATGAACGGCATGGCTCAGGCATCCAGTCGTAGCCACGAAAGCGATTGAAGCCAAACGAGTCGTACCAGATGTGCTGCATGCTGTGGTCGCGCACATTGGGAAACTGCACGGGCATTTGCCTCGCGCCGTGACAGGGCAGTGCGGTGCCGTCGGGTGTGACTGTCAGGAAGATGCTGCCCCAGCCATTCATGCAGGCTTTGGGGCGCTCCTCGTAATAATCCGGTGTCACGAAGATCAGCTTGCAGGGGTGGCCTTCGGCTTCCAGTTTGGCGCGGTATTCATTGGTGATCCGTTCGGCGCGCACCAACTGCTCGCGTGTGGGCAGCAAACCCACGCGATTGAGTTGTGCCCAGCCGTAGAACTGGCAAGTGGCGAGCTCGACGAAATCTGCTTCCAGCGCAATGCACAGCTCGATGATGCGGTCGATCTTGTCGATATTGTGGCGATGGGTGACGAAGTTCAGCACCATCGGGTAGCCGTGGGCTTTCACCGCTCGGGCCATTTCCAGTTTTTGCGCGAAGGCTTTTTTGGAGCCGGCCAGCAGGTTGTTCACCTGTTCGTCACTGGCCTGGAAGCTGATCTGGATATGGTCCAGGCCGGCTTTCTTGAAGTCGCTGATTTTTTGTTCGGTGAGGCCGATGCCAGAGGTGATCAGGTTGGTGTAGAAACCCAGCTTGCGCGCCTCGCCGATCAGCTCGGCCAAGTCCTGGCGCACCAGCGGCTCACCGCCGGAAAAACCCAACTGCGCAGCACCCATTTCACGGGCTTCGCGAAATACCTTGATCCATTGTTCGGTGCTCAGCTCTTTGCCCTGCTCGGCGAAATCCAGCGGGTTGGAGCAATACGGGCACTGCAGCGGGCAGCGATAGGTCAGCTCGGCCAGCAGCCACAGAGGCAGGCCTATGGCTGGCTTTTCAGGCAAGGGTGATCCAGTGCTCAGCACGGGCGACCTCCATGAATTGCTCGATGTCGTCACTCAGCTCTGGCACACCGGGGAACTGCTTATCCAGCTCGGCAATGATTGCCGCAACGTCGCGCTCGCCGTCGATCAGGCCACCGATCAATGCGGCGCTATCGTTGAGCTTGATCATGCCTTCGGGGTAGAGCAATACGTGGCCTTTCTGAGCAGGCTCGTACTGGTAGCGATAGCCCTGGCGCCAGGTCGGTTTTTTGCTGCGATCAAAGCTCATAGGGTGATCCCTTTATGCCATACCCGCTGTTCGGTCACGCTGTGATACGGCGGGCGTTTGAGTTCGTAGGCCATGCTCATGGCGTCCAGCATGCTCCAGAGGATGTCCAGTTTGAACTGGAGAATTTCCAGCATGCGCTCCTGCCCCTCGCGGGTGGTGTAGTGCTGCAGGGTGATCGCCAAGCCGTGTTCCACATCGCGACGGGCTTGGCCCAGGCGTGTGCGGAAGTATTCGTAACCGGCCGGGTCGATCCACGGGTAATGCTGGGGCCAACTGTCGAGGCGCGACTGGTGGATTTGCGGCGCGAACAGCTCGGTCAGCGAGCTGCTGGCGGCTTCCTGCCAGCTGGCGCGGCGGGCGAAGTTGACATAGGCGTCCACGGCGAAGCGTACGCCGGGCAGCACCAACTCCTGGGAGCGCAGTTGATCGGGGTCCAGGCCCACGGCCTGGCCCAGGCGCAGCCAGGCTTCGATACCGCCGTCTTCACCGGGCGCGCCGTCATGGTCGAGCAGGCGCTGGATCCATTCGCGACGGATTTCACGGTCTGGGCAGTTGGCCAGGATCGCCGCGTCTTTCAGCGGGATATTCACTTGATAGTAGAAGCGATTGGCGACCCAGCCCTGGATCTGCTCACGGCTGGCGCGGCCTTCGTACATCGCCACATGGTAGGGGTGATGGATATGGTAGAAGGCGCCCTTGGCGCGCAGGGCGGCTTCGAACTCAGCCTTGCTCAACGGTGTGTCGGTCATTTCGATCGCTCCTACAATTCAATGCTCATGCCGTCGTAAGCCACTTCGACATTGCGCCGCACCAGCTCCGCTCGCTCGGGGGAGTCTTCATCGAGGATCGGGTTGGTGTTGTTGATGTGGATAAGCACTTTGCGCTGTTTGGGCAGTTGCTCGAGCACTTCAAGCATGCCGCCGGGGCCGTTCTGTGCCAGGTGGCCCATCTCACGCCCGGTGCGGGTGCCGACGCCACGGCGCTGCATTTCATCGTCGTCCCACATCGTGCCGTCCACCAGCAGGCAGTCACTGCCGGCCATGATGTCCAGCAGCGGTGCGTCGACCTTGCCCAGGCCCGGGGCGTAGAACAATTTGCCGCCGGTGCGCAGGTCTTCGACGATCAGGCCAATGTTGTCACCGGGGTGCGGGTCGAAACGGTGCGGCGAATAGGGCGGTGCGGCGCTGCGCAACGGCAGCGGGGTGAAGCGCAGGTTGGGGCAGGCCGGGATGGTGAAGCTGGCGTCCAACTCGATGCGGTTCCAGGCCAGGCCACCGTTCCAGTGGGTCAGCATGGTGAACAACGGGAAACCGGTGCTCAGGTCTTCGTGGACCATGTCGGTGCACCACACCTGGTGCGGGCAGCCTTCGCGCAGGCTCAGCAGGCCAGTGGTATGGTCGATCTGGCTGTCCATCAGGATGATTGCGCTGATGCCGGTATCGCGCAGGGCGCGGCCCGGTTGCATGGGCGCAAAGCCCTGGAGTTGTGCGCGGATATCCGGCGAGGCATTGCAGAGCACCCAATTCACGCCATTGTCGGAGATCGCGATGGATGACTGGGTACGCGCCTGGGCCCGCAGGCTGCCATCGCGAAAACCTGCGCAGTTCACGCAGTTGCAGTTCCACTGCGGGAAGCCACCGCCGGCGGCGGAACCTAGAATCTGGACAAACATGATCGCTCCATCAAGCACAGCTCAAAACAAAAACGCCCCGGGCGAACCGAGGCGTTGTGTCACTCAGCCAATTAACGGCTGGCGAAGTACATGGTGACTTCGAAACCAATACGCAGATCAGTGTAAGCAGGTTTGGACCAGGTCATATTCTTACTCCTATCAAGGGATGGGACGTTCACTACCAAGTAATACATATAGTCCACCTCCCATTGGAGATGTTCAGATATTGCTGCGCAATGTTACGCAATTTTATTCAAGTTAGCGCTGTCTCGGTGGAGAAAGCCTGTTGCAGGGTTGGCAACGATCACGGCGCTGCTTGCCAGTCGTCGCTGATGCGCGGCCCGTTGGCCACGCATTGCCAGCCGCCTGCGGCGTTATTGAGTTGTTGCGCGGCGCGCTGCACATCCTCGCGTGTGCACGCTTGGATCAACTGTTGAAGCTGATCCAGATAACCCGACGAATGGCCTGCCAGGTGCGCATGCCAGAGCAAGTCGGCAGCTTCGTTGATAGGCAGCGTCTGGGCCGCGAACTGCTGTGCGAGGGCCTGGTTACCCAAGTCGGGACTGCGCTCGATCAACGACGGCAGTTGCCCCAGGAAGGCCCGCAACTGTTGGACGATGCCGTCTAGGGAGAGGGTGGGCGACTGCACCCCAAACAACAGGCCTGTTTGGCCATTGATCTGTCGGATGCCGCTGAACACGGCGTAGCCGATTTGCAGTTCGACTCTCAAGCGCTGGTAGAACGGCCCCTGGAGCACGTGCCCGAGCAACCGCCAGTTGGCTTCATCGGCTAGGGATTGAGTCGGCGTCGGGCAGAATAACAGTAGCGCTGCTTCGCTTGATTCGGTGCTGACTGCGTGCCAGCGCTTTTGTCCGTCAAGGACGTGAGGTGTATAAGGCACGCTTGCCGGTTGCCCAGGCAGCCGGGCCGCTGCGGCTTTGATCGCGGCTTCACAGGCGGTGGGCAGGCCAGCGCCCAGCGCCTGCCAGCGCGCGGTAGCCCATGATGCTGTTGTCTCCTGAGGCTGGGGCTGAACACCCGCGCAGCAAGCGGGCAACGCCTTGAGCAGTTCCCGGATGGCGATCATCGGCACGGGAGCGGTCGGTGGCAAAGGTTCATCCGAGTTACTCAGACACCGCGCCAACGCTTCGAGCACCGCCGGCATGGGCTCGTGGAGGCCGTGCATCTTCACCAGCCAGTCAGTGGCGATCGTTTCGCAAGACAACTCGACGCCCGCCTGCCGTGCTTGTTCGCACAAAGGCCGCAACAGGCTTTCCAGCCCGGTGGGTACCGCCGAGTCAAACCGCCAGTGCAGGTATAGCGCGCCTTCCCCAGTGTCATCCGCCAACGCCTGGCTGAAGGTCAACGCTGACAGCTCCCGTCGGCCCCGTGAGCGATCCTGGGCAAAGGTGCGCAAGCCACGGTGGGCGCTGGTTTGGCCACGAATCAGGCCCGCGCGTTCTTCCTTGGCGGGCGCACGAAGCAAAGGGTTATTGGGCGGCAGTTGCCAAGGGTGCCGGGAGGCGGGCAGGTGCAGTGAATCGAGCATGGCCTTGAGGACTGCGGCGCCTTGTTCCGACAGGTCTTGGGCATCGTTGCGCGCCAACGCCAGGGCGCCTTGGACCTGTTGCTGGCGAGCATTGAGTAAGGCGAACTCTTCGCGTAATGGTGTCCAGTCGCTGTGTGCGAAGAAACTCAGCCAGTCGTGCAGCAACTCTTCGATCGACGTGGCCGGTTCGCGCGCGCTGCCGAGAGTGAAGTGGATATCCAGCACGGCTTGATCCGCGAATTGGTACAGCACGGACGCCTGCAGCGCGGTGGCCAGTCGTCGTGCTTGCAGCTCGGCGAGCAACCCACCGGCGGCCGAGGCGTTGAGCCAGGTGCAGAGAAACGCCAGCGCTTCCCGTGGCGCGTTACAGGTAATGACCTGATGCAGGTGTTGGCCGGCGACGTGCTGATAACGGTGTGCCGGGCCATGCATCAAGGCCGGTGGAGC
Organism: Pseudomonas sp. NFPP02; assembly: GCF_900119355.1. Classification (NCBI taxonomy): domain Bacteria; kingdom Pseudomonadati; phylum Pseudomonadota; class Gammaproteobacteria; order Pseudomonadales; family Pseudomonadaceae; genus Pseudomonas; species Pseudomonas sp. NFPP02. Next base: position 55,265 of record NZ_FPJI01000001.1, on the reverse strand, counting down.
GGCCTGCGGGTGCAATGGGCCGGGCGTCAGTTGGTCACTGAACTGCTGGGCCAAGGCCTGCAGGTCGGCCAGCGATTGTGGACCGGCGAGGCTCAAGGTCATCTGCCCGCTTTGATAAAAGCGTGTATGGAACCCTCGCAAGGCATGCTGAAAGTCGTCGCTTTCCACCGGCAGGCTGTCGCGGTTGCCGGCATGAAAACCGCGCAAGGGATGATCCGCCGCCAAGCCTTGCAGCAGCGTCACTTGCTGTTGGGCCTTGGCATCCTGGGACCAGGCGATGAACTCCGCCTCCAGCACTTCGCGTTCACGTTGTTGATCGTCGAGGGCCAGGCGCGGGTGAGCCAGCATATCCGCCAAACGCGCCAGCCCGTCTGCAAAAACCGGCACCGGCAGTTCAAAGAAGAACTCGGTGGTGCGCTCACGGGTGCTGGCGTTGACCTGCCCACCGTGGCGCTGCACGTAGGCCATCAGCCCTTCGCCGGCTGGAAAACGCTCGGTACCGAGAAACAACAAGTGCTCAAGAAAATGCGCCAGCCCAGGCCAGGCCAATGGCACGTCATGGCTGCCGGCAGCCACGTGTAAAACGGCGGCGCAGCGTTTCAAGCGTGGCGCATGGCGCAGGCAAACCCGCAGGCCATTGGCGAGGGTCAGGTGAAGGGGATGAGGGTGAACCGGCGCAGGCATGGGCACTTCCGAGGCGTGGGAAGTGCCTATGCTAGCAAACCCAATGGGTCAGGGCTTGTGCAGTGCGCCGTAGAGTTCGGCGCGACGGTCTTGCAGGTAGTGGTTGGCGGCGCGGGCGTCGACAATAGATTGGCGATCCAGGGTGCCGACGATCAAGGCTTCATCCAGGCCGGCCTGGGCAATTCGCTGGCCGTCCGGCGCGGCAATGCTGCTTTGCCCGCAGTAGCGAATCTCGCCTTCGTGCCCGCAGTAGTTGGCATAGGCTACAAAACACTGGTTTTCAAAGGCTCGCGCCCGCACGGTGACGTCGGCAACAAAGTCGAACGGCACCATATTGGCGGTGGGCACCAGAATCAGTTCGGCACCGGCGAGGGCCAGGCGCCGGGTGTTTTCCGGAAACTCCAGGTCGTAGCAAATCAGCATGCCCACCTTCCAACCGTTCAATTCCACCACCGGAAAATCATCGGAGCCGGCGCTGAACATCGAATGGTCAAGATCGCCAAACAAGTGGGTCTTGCGGTAGTTGCACAGGCGCGTGCCCTGGGCGTCGATCAACTGCACGGCGTTGTAGACCTGGCCGTCTTCGGCCCGTTCCGGGTAGCCATACAGGATCGCCAGCCCGGCACTTTGCGCCAGTTCGGCAATCGCCTGCGCCGATGGCCCATCCTGTGCCTCGGCCAGTGCGCCAACGGCTTCGGCGCCAATGTTATAGCCGGTGAGGAACATCTCTGGCAGCACCAGCACATCGGCGCCGTGTGCCTCATGGGCCAGTTGATGCAGGCGCTGCAGGTTGGCGGCCACATCCAGCGGCAGCGGCGGGCATTGGTACAGGGCGACACGCATGCTCAACTCCTTATTCTGCCAGGGCGATTGGCCCTATTTCATCGAACACGTCGCCTGGGCCTGGGTTCTCCGGGTGGGTGCTGCCACCGAAGTGGTTCATGATGCCCCATACCGCGTTGAGCGAGGTTTGTACCGCGCCTTCGACCCAGGCAGGCGTCCACGATACATCATCACCCGCGATGAAGATCCCGCGTTGTTCGGCGGGCATATCCTTCTGCATGAAGTGCGCATACATCCGTTGGTTGTAACGATAGTGACCGGGCAAGGCACCTTTGAAGGCCCCGAGGAAATGCGGGTCGGCCTCCCAGGACACGGTGATCGGGTCGCCGATGATGCGCGCCTTGATGTCGACCTTGGGGTAGATTTTCTTCAGTGCATCGAGGGCCAGTTTCACCCGCTTGTCGATAGGCTGGGGCAGCATCTTCAGCGCGTCGCTCATCCACGAGTAGGACAGGCAGATCACCCCCGGCTTGTCGTCACCGTTATCGAACAGGTAGGTGCCACGGGTAAGGCGGTCGGTGAGGGTCATGCTCATGAGGTCGCGCCCGGTTTGCGGGTCTTTGTCTTTCCAGAATGGGCGATCAACCATCACGAAGGTTTTCGAGGACTGCATGTAGCGAGTGCGATCCAGGGCCATCCACATTTTTTGTGAGAACAGGGTTTCGTCGCATTCGATCTGGGTGGTCAGCAGCCAGCTTTGGCAGGTGGTCAGCACCGCCGCGTATTCACGGGTGTCGCCATAGTTGTCAGTAACAGCAAAGCGGCCCTCGGCGGCGTGGGCAATGCGCTTCACGCCTGCCCGTGGTGCACCTCTATGCAGCGAGCTCAGGCTGGTACCGGCCGGCCAGTGGGCGCAGCGTTCCGGCACATGGCGCCAGATGCCCATGGGCACTTGGGCCACGCCACCGACGATCAAGTGTTGATGATCATCGCAGTTGGTCATCACCACGCGGAAGATTTCCAGCATGGAGTTGGGGAAGTCAGAGTCCCAGCCGCCGGTACCGAAACCGACCTGGCCAAACACCTCGCGGTGGTGGAACGACAATTTGGCGAAGGCTTTGGAGGTGGCGACGAAGTCGTAGAAGGTACGGTCATCCCACAGCGGCACGAGCTTGTTCCACAACTCTTTGAGGCGCGGCACGTCGCGGTCGCGGATCGCCTGCTGGATATCGCCGAACTGCGAACCGGCCTCCAAGGCGTCGGCCCAGGCATCGGCGACTTCCTGGAACAGTGCCGGTAAATCGGAAAGTTTTTGCGCGTAGTGAGTCTGGCCTTCCAGATCGATCACAGTGCTGCCGGACGCCGGCGTCAGCGGGTTGGGAAAGGGCTTGGTTTCCAGTCCCAGCTTGTCCACGTAATGGTAGAACGCCGTGGACGACACCGGGAACCGCATGCCGCCCAGCTCGGCGATGATGCCTTCGGCGCCTTCAAAGGCCTGCGAGCGCAAGCGGCCTCCCATCTTCGAGGCTTCATACACCACGGGCTTGAGCCCGAGTTTCATCAGCTCGTAGGCCGCGACCAGGCCCGCGATCCCGGCGCCGACGATCGCCACTTCGGCGCCGTGATTAGCCGCAGGAATACTGCCCAGCCCGGCGGGGTGTTCGATCCAGTCATCAAAGGCAAACGGGAAATCCGGGCCGAAGATGGTGATGGGTTTCTTGCCATCGCCCGGGTGGCGATTGGGCTTGCTGAGAGTGCTGGACGGAATGCTCATGGCTGACCTTACTGACGGCTCGGCGGGAGGAGGGCCCGTTGAGTATAGGAAAAGATGGCAGCCAGTTTAGGGAACGTTACGCGCGTTAATAAGACGCAATCTGTCGTCGGATTGCGCTAGTTTTAGTCAATGTGACGAGCTAAGTGGTCAGATTGGTTGTCCGCGATCCAATTTGTTACTGAGGATGATCGAGGTGGTGGTTTTCTCCACGCCGTCGACACTGCCGATCTGGTCCAGCAATTGGTCCAGTTGCTCCGGCGAATCGGTGCGCAGCCAAGCCACGTAATCGAACTCCCCACTCACCGCGCACAGCTGCTGCACTTGCGCCATGGCGCTCAGCCTGCGCAACACCTCTTTGCCGGAGCGGGGTTGCACGGTAATGCCCACGTAAGCCTGCAACCCACCATCCGCAACGCGCTGGCCCAGGCGCACGCCGTAACCGGTGATGACCTGGGTTTTCTCCAGGCGGGCCAGACGCGACGTGACGGTGGTGCGGGCGATGCCCAACTGCCTGGCGAGCATGGCCACGCTTTCACGGGCGTTGAGCTGCAGGGCGGCGATCAGTTGGCGGTCGATTTCGTCTAGGGCGGGCAAGGGGAGAGCTCCAGTGCGGGAGGGCAATGGGCAAGCATGGTACAGGCTTGGCCTGGCTGAAAGAACCGTGATGCCAGATACGCAAAAGCCGCGCAGTGCGCGGCTTTGAGTATGGTGGGCCCAGTAGGACTCGAACCTACGACCAAGGGATTATGAGTCCCCTGCTCTAACCAACTGAGCTATAGGCCCTCAGTAGGTCGCGGATTATAGCGATGGTTTGTTCACTGTGCCATCCGAAAAATCCTTGTGCCGTGTACGAAGGAAGCTGGCGGCAAAAAGCTCCGGCGGCAGGGGCAGGCTGACGATGTAGCCTTGCATCTGTTCACACCCCTCGCTTGCGAGGAATGCTTGTTGTGCCGGGGTTTCCACGCCTTCGGCGATGATGGTGAATTGCATGCTGTGGCCAAGGGCGATGATGGCGCGCACGATGGCTGCATCGTGAGGGTCGTCGGGCAAGCCGCGGACGAAGGATTGATCGATCTTGAGGAAGTCCAGGGGCAGGCGTTTGAGGTAGCTGAGGGACGAGTAGCCGGTGCCGAAATCATCGATTGCCAGCTGTACGCCCAGGCGCTTGAGTTGGTGCAACACCGCCAGTGCTTCTTCGGCTTGGCTCATGATGAAGTTTTCGGTGATCTCCAGCTGCAGGCAGCCGGGTTCGAGGTGGTAATCGCGCAGCAGTTGTTCGATGCGTGACAGCAGGTTGGGGTGACGCAGTTGCGCGCCTGCGAGGTTGACCGAGAGGGGGCCGAAATCCTCGAAAGCCGCTTGCCAGGCGTGCAGCTGCCGGCACGCCTGTTCCAGTACCCAGTCTCCGATTTGCAGGATCATGCCGTTCTCTTCGGCCAGGGCAATAAAGTGTTCGGGCGGGACCTCGCCCAAGGTCGGGTGGTGCCAGCGGATCAAGGCTTCGGCACCGATCAGTTGTTGGGTGACCAGGCTGCGTTTGGGTTGGTAATACAGGCTCAATTCTTCACGTTCGATGGCGCGGCGTAGTTCGTGCTCCAGCGCTACGCGTTCATTGGCCTGGGCGGTCAGGTCGCGGGTGTAGCGCTCGACCCGGTTGCGCCCCTTGGCTTTGGAGCGATACATCGCGGCGTCGGCATTTTTGACCAGGGTGGCGACGTCGGTACCGTCTTGCGGATACAGACTGGTGCCGATACTCGCGCTGATGAAGAACTCATGCTCGCCGGCCTGGAATGGCGGGGTAAAACAGTCGAGCAGTTTGTTCGCCAAGTGCTGGGCGTCGCTGGCCTGTTGCAAGCCGGGCAGCAGGATGATGAATTCGTCGCCGCCCAGGCGAGCAACGGTGTCCACGTCCCGCAACTGCTCCTTGAGGCGTACGGCGATGTCTTTGAGCAGCAGGTCGCCGACCGGGTGGCCGAGGCTGTCGTTGATGTGCTTGAAGCGGTCGAGGTCGAGAAACAGCACCGCGCCCTGTTTACCACTTTCCTGCTGGCCGTTGAGTGCGGCCTGCAGCCGGTTTTCAAACAGGGTGCGGTTGGGCAGGCCAGTCAATGGGTCGTGGTGGGCCTGATAATCCAGGCGGGCCTGGGCCAGCTTGAGGCTGGAGATGTCGGCAAACACAGCAACGAAGTGCGTGACCAATTGCTCGCGGTTACGCACAGCGCTGATGGTCAGCCAGCTCGGATACACCTCGCCGTTCTTGCGGCGGTTGGAGATCTCTCCTTGCCAGTGGCCATGGCTCGTCAACTGGTGCCACATCGCCGCATAGAACGCGCTGTCGTGCAGGCCGGAGGCGAGCAAGCGCGGGGTATGGCCAAGGGCTTCAACCTCGCTGTAGCCGGTTATCTCCGTGAAGGCGCGGTTGACGGCGCTGATGTTCTGTCGTGTGTCGGTGATCAAGACGCCTTCGGCGGTGCTTTCGAACACCGTGGCGGCCTGCTGCAGTTTTTCCTGCATCAACTGGCGTTCGGTGATGTCCCGGGCGATGGTCAGCATGCAGTCTTCGTCGCCAATCGGCAGTGGGCGGCTGGACACTTCGCAGAGGCGAATCTGGCCATCGGCACGACGGATATGGCAGATGAAATCGCGGACAAAGCCGTCGCGCTGCATCAATTCCAGCATGTGCTTGCGTTCGTTGAGGTCGACCCAGATGCCCAGGTCCAAGGCTGATTGGTCGAGTGAAGAGGCGCTGGTGAAGCCGGTCAGGTGGCTGAAACCCTCGTTTACTTCGATCAGCAGGCCGTCGCTCTGGCGGCTCAGCAGCAAGCCATCTGGGGAAGCATGGAAGGCTTTGGCAAACTTTTCTTCGGAGGTTTGCAGTCGCTGTTGGGTTTCCTTGAGCTGAGTGATGTCCCGCACGACCACCACCAAGGCTTCGGTGGTGTCGAGTTGGAACGGCTCGGCTGAGATCAGCCCGGTAAAGGCCTGGCCATTGCTGCGCAGAAAAGGCATTTCCAGGTTGCGGATGCTGGTGGTCTGTACCCGTTGCAGCAAATCCGGGCCGCCCCCTTGAATGCCCCATATATTCAGGTCGGTGGCGGTTTTGCCTACCACCTCGTCGGCGCGCAGCCCAATCTGGTCCTCGAATGCCTTGTTGACCTCCAGCAGGCAGCCATCAGACATCCGGGCAATCACCAGGATGTCCGGGCACTGCTGAAACACCGAGGCAAATTTCTGCTCGGACAGTTGCAGGGCTTCTTCGGTGCGCTTGGCTTCGCTGATGTCGATCATCAGGCCGCGCAGCACTGGCTCGTGGCCGTGTTCGATCAGGCTGACAATGTCACGTACCCACAGGCAGCGGCCATCAGCGGTGATGACCCGGTAATCAATGCTGTGATCACGGTTAGCACGAGTTTCCCGATAGCAATAGGCCTCGGCGCGGGTCAGGTCAGCGGGGTGGATGATGTTGCGCCAGAAGCCTGGAATCAGCCAGTGGGCGCGGGGATAGCCGAGCAGGTCTTCGGCATGGGGCGACACATAGCTGTAGGTGAAATCGCTGATGCTTGCTTCCCAGGCGATGGCGGACAAGCTCTCCACCAAGCCGCGATAGTGGTACTCGCTGCTTCGCAGTTCTTGCTCAAGGGCGACCCGACGGGAAATTTCCGAGCTGAGCCGGCGATTGATCCGAATGACGATCGCCAGCACCGTACTCAACAGCAGCACCGCTGGCAGGCCGTACGTGAGCAGGTCAGCCCAGAAGGTGCGGTGATCGGTGAAGCTGCCGACCCAGTGTTGCTGGATCGCATCCGTTTCGGCTGAACTGAGATCGGCGAGGACTTTGTCCAGGATGCCCACCAGGATTTTCTCATCCCGCGGCACGCCCATCGCCAGTTGGTAGCGGTAGGGCGTTTCGCCGCTGACGTACAGGCCGTCGAGCTTGAGTTGGCGCAGGCTCCAGACGCTGGAGGCGAGGTCGCCGACCACGGCATCTACTTCATCGGTGGCCAGGGCTTGCAGCGTCGAACTGACGTTGGGCAGGGCGACCAGATTCAGATCCGGATGGTGGGTGCGGAGCAATTCATGGGGCGCGTAGTTCTCCACCACGGCAATTTTCAGCCCGTACAAATCCTTGAGGCTGCGTGGTTTTGCGCCGCCTTCATGGGCCAGGATGACGATGGGAAAGTCGAGATAGGGGCGTGTGAAGGCCAGGAAGTTTTGGCGTTCGGGGGTGGACATGATGCCCGGCAGCAGGTCGAGCTGATTATTGCGGGCTTGTTCAAGCACTGCGGTCCAGTTAACCGGTTCGATCAGTTTGATTCGCACACCCAGGCGGTCCTGGAGCAGGCGTACGTAATCGGCTGCCAAGCCCTGATATCGGCCATTTTCATCGCGATATTCAAAAGGTGGCCAAGACGCATCCACGCCTAGGCGCAGCTCCTGATGGTCCGCCAACCAGCTACGCTCATCATCCGTAAGAGTCAACGCGCCAGCCGTTGCGGTCCAGGTCAGCAGCGACAGCAGTATCACGGTCGGCAATCTGGGCATAACGGTCTCGTTATGGCACGGGGAATGTCTCGAGTGTAGACGGGCATTGCGAGGGTGGGGTGGTGCGGGGCAGTTAATCTGTCAAAGCAATCGGTAGAAAGCAAAACCCCCGGCCTGGGCCGGGGGTTCTGGTATCACTCGTCGAGGAAGGAGCGCAGATGCTCGCTTCGCGTCGGGTGGCGCAACTTGCGCAGCGCCTTGGCTTCGATCTGACGGATCCGCTCACGGGTCACGTCAAACTGCTTACCGACTTCCTCAAGGGTGTGGTCGGTATTCATGTCGATGCCGAAACGCATGCGCAGTACCTTGGCTTCACGGGCAGTGAGGCCGGACAGTACGTCGCGAGTCGCTTCTTTCAAGCTCTCAACAGTGGCGACATCGATTGGCGACTGCATGGTCGAGTCTTCGATGAAGTCGCCCAGATGGGAGTCTTCGTCATCACCAATCGGCGTTTCCATGGAGATCGGCTCTTTAGCGATCTTCAATACCTTGCGGATTTTATCCTCAGGCATTTCCATGCGTTCGCCCAGCTCTTCCGGAGTCGGTTCGCGACCCATTTCCTGCAACATCTGCCGGGAAATTCGGTTGAGCTTGTTGATGGTCTCGATCATGTGCACCGGAATACGGATGGTGCGGGCCTGGTCGGCGATCGAGCGAGTGATCGCCTGACGGATCCACCAGGTGGCATAAGTCGAGAACTTGTAGCCGCGACGGTATTCGAACTTGTCCACCGCCTTCATCAAGCCGATGTTGCCTTCCTGGATCAGATCAAGGAATTGCAGGCCACGGTTGGTGTACTTCTTGGCGATGGAGATCACCAGACGCAAGTTCGCTTCAACCATCTCTTTTTTCGCGCGGCGGGCCTTGGCCTCACCGATCGACATGCGACGGTTGATGTCTTTGATTTCTGCAATCGTCAGGCCGGTTTCGGTCTCAAGCGCGGTCAGCTTCTGCTGGCAACGGATGATATCGGGCTGCAGGCGACCGATGGCTTCGGCGTATTTCGCCTTGCCCTTGGCCAGTGCGTCGCTCCAGCTTTCGTCAACTTCGTTGCCCGGGAACTGGCGCAGGAAATCGGTACGCGGCATGCGCGCATCACGCACACAGAGCTGCATGATCGCACGCTCTTGGGCACGCAGACGCTCAAGGGCGCTGCGAACACGCTCAACCAGGCCTTCGAATTGCTTGGGCACCAGCTTGATCGGCATGAACAGCTCAGCCAGGGCCACCAGCTCGGCAATCGCCTGCTTGTTGCCGCGACCGTGCTTCTTCAGGGCCTTGCGGGTGATTTCCATTTGATCGGAAACCGCACCGAAGCGCTGGGCCGCGATGACCGGGTCTGGACCGCTTTCGGCTTCTTCTTCGTCGTCGCTGCTTTCAGCTTCGTCGTCGTCGGAGTCGTCGTCCGCTTTTGCGGCTTTCGCATCAACAGGCGGCGGTACTTCGGCGGCAGGCGGCGCAATGCCGTCGTCCGGGTCGATATAACCGCTCAGGACGTCGGACAGGCGGCCACCTTCGGTGGTGACGCGGGTGTACTCGGCGAGAATGTGGTCAACCGTGCCAGGGAAGTGCGCAATGGCGCCCATCACTTCACGGATACCCTCTTCGATACGCTTGGCGATTTCGATCTCGCCTTCGCGTGTCAGCAGCTCGACGGTACCCATTTCGCGCATATACATGCGCACAGGGTCTGTCGTGCGGCCGATATCGGTCTCTACTGCAGCCAGCGCGGCAGCAGCTTCCTCAGCGGCGGCCTCGTCGGTATCAGCGTCGGCCAGCATAAGGGAATCCTTATCTGGCGCGACTTCGAATACGTTGATCCCCATGTCGTTAATCATGCGGATGATGTCTTCCACCTGCTCAGGATCTGAAATATCCTCAGGCAGGTGGTCGTTGACCTCCGCGTAAGTCAGGTAACCCTGCTCACGACCAAGAAGTATCAACTCTTTGATACGAGACTGCTGTTGCGCTTTTCCGGACATAACACCCTATCCACTGAAGGTCTTGGCGGGCAAAAAACAAGCCGAGGATTATACCCGAGCTATGACCTCACACGCCAGCTGAGGTCGGGTTTGATGCGTAAACATTCTGTTTTAAGAGGTCGCGCATCTGTTTTGCTATCTGAATCTGCTCTTCAGCCGATAATCCCGGCTGCCTTGCTCTCTTGATAAGTTCATCGAGGGTCTGAGTGTGTTGACCCGCGGATAACCTATTAATGGTGTCTAAAAACTGTTGTTCAAGGTTGTCGCCGTCAATTAGCCACTCCTTTTCCGCCAGTGCCCGCAATAAACGGCCCTGTTCCGTGCCATGCCAGCGAGCCATCAACTGGATTGAGTTTAGCTTAGGGTTTTTCTGCACGGCTTCGATCAGTGCGATAAGCACCTGAGCATAGGTATTGCTCTCGTTGGCAAAGTGGTCGGCACTTTCAACCTTACCGGCCAATTGCGGGTGATGAATCAGTGTGCGCAGTGCAATCAATGTGGGGGCTTCCACCGCTACGGGCGTGCGTGGTGCGTAGGCTTCATCGCGATCACCGCGTTTGCCGTTTTTGCTCCAGGGCTTTTTGTCCCACTTCTTGCCGCCGGCGCCGGGCTTCTTCGGCGTCCATTCCTGTTGGGGGGCGAAGGCCTCCTGAGGTTGGTGGAAGTCGGCATAATCCGGCATGGCGTCGTAATCCATGCCGGGGTCGTAGGCTGGCGGTGCATCCTGCGGGGCGCTGTGCACCAGCTGGCTTACGGCTTCACCGCTTAAACCAGTGATCTCCAGCAGGCGCTGGCGCATCAGCGTGCGCAAATTAGCGCCCGGGACTTTGTCGATCAGCGGCGCCGCGAGGGTGGCCATATGGGCCTTGCCTTCGAGGGAGCGCGGGTCGGCTTCTTCGGTCAGCTGCTGGAAAAAATAATCCGCCAGCGGCTGCGCATGTTGATTGATACGTGCGCGGAACGCGTCGGTACCTTCCGAGCGCACCAGGGTGTCCGGGTCTTCGCCTTCAGGCAGGAACAGGAAGCGTGCGCGGCGCCCATCCTGCAGGCTCGACAGCGTGGCTTCGAGCGCGCGCCAGGCGGCGTTGCGGCCCGCCTGGTCGCCGTCGAAGCAAAACAGCACGCTGGGCACGACGCGGAACAGGCGCTTCAAATGTTCTTCGCTGGTGGCGGTGCCGAGGGTCGCGACCGCGTTGCGCAAGCCTTGTTGGGCCAGGGCGATCACGTCCATATAGCCTTCAACCACGATGATCTCGTCGAGGTTGCGGTTGTTCTTGCGCGCCTCGAACAGGCCGTAGAGTTCCTGGCCCTTGTGGAACACCGGGGTCTCCGGAGAGTTCAGGTACTTGGGCTTGTCGTCCCCGAGTACACGGCCGCCGAAGGCGATGATGCGGCCACGGCTGTCGCGGATCGGGAACATCACCCGGTCGCGGAAGCGGTCATAGCGCTTGCCGGTCTCGGCGTTTTCCACCAGCAGGCCGGCATCGATCATGGCCTTTTGCTGGAGGGTGTCGCTGCTCAGGTGTTTATACAGATTGTCCCAGCCCGGCGGAGCGAAGCCGAGGCCGAAGTCCCGAGCGATTTCGCCGGTGAGGCCGCGCCCTTTAAGGTAATCGACAGCGGCCTTGCGCTGCGGATGGCTCTTGAGTGCCTGGCGGTAAAAGTCGGCAGCAGCGGTGAGCAGCGGATACAGCGGCGAATCGGTGGGTTGCCGCGGTTTGTGCGGCCGGCCACTTTCTTCGCGGGGCACTTCCATCCCGGCGGCTTTCGCCAGGTCCTCGACAGCCTGGGGGAAGTCCAGGTTGTCGTGGTCCATCAGGAAGCCCAGGGCATTCCCGCCCGCCCCGCAACCGAAGCAGTAATAGAACTGCTTGTCGGGGCTGACGCTGAAGGATGGGGTTTTTTCTTTATGAAAAGGGCAGCAGGCGGTGTAGTTTTTGCCGGCTTTTTTCAGCTGTACGCGTGAGCTGACAACATCGACGATGTCGGTGCGGTTCAGAAGGTCGTCAATAAAGCTCTGGGGAATCAGCCCGGCCATGGCGTTCTCGTCATCACTGCGTGTAAATGAGGGCCCGTGACGTGTTCAAGCGCACGTAAGGAGTGCTCGATCATCATCGTCTGCATGGGTCATCAGGGAGTGTATCTGCCGAATATTTACTGAGGATAGTTTCTGATCAGTCTTCGGCATGGAAATGTTGCCCGGGCGTCCGGTCTAGGCCAATGGCGGCCTCGGAAACGCATCGTTGGGCACAGCCGATACAGTTGATCGTCTGTTTGAAGAATAGGTGTGCTCGTCAGTAGCCTTGTTAGGCTCGTCAGAAGAGACGTGCACCGCTGGCAAAAGAGCCAGCCCTGACGTGTGAAGCAGTGTCTCGGTCGCATGTGCGGCGTCGACGGTGAAGCATCAAGCGATATCCGCAAATGCCAACAGCCCGGCTGAGGGCCGGGCTTGGCAGAAGCTTGCTACGAACGTCTGTGTATTAGTACAGACGAACGGCGCGGCGCTGTTCGCGCTGAACTTTCTTAGCGTGACGCTTAACAGCGGCTGCTGCTTTGCGCTTACGCTCAGAAGTTGGCTTCTCATAAAATTCGCGGCTACGAACTTCAGCCAGAACACCGGCTTTTTCGCAGGAGCGCTTGAAACGACGCAGAGCTACGTCGAAGGGTTCGTTCTCTTTTACTTTGACGGCTGGCATCCAGAGCTACCTTCTTTCATTACCGGGAATCAACGTTCTCGTCGCAAAAAATTCGCGGCTGAGGTCGTCGGTTTTTAAGGGTTGCGGATGTTAACCCCTCATTGCCCGGAATGCAAAGCCTCTGATCGAAAACCGCTAGTCGGGAGGGGGAGTGGCGACTATTATGCGCGCCTTCGAATTCAGCCTCTACAAGGCGCAAACCCATGCTAGTACTGGGACTTGAAACCTCCTGCGACGAAACCGGAGTCGCACTATACGACAGTGAACGCGGGCTTTTGGCCGATGCACTGTTCAGTCAGATCGACCTGCATCGCGCCTATGGCGGCGTGGTGCCGGAGCTTGCCAGCCGCGATCACGTCAAGCGCATGCTGCCGTTGATCCGCCAGGTGCTGGATGAAGCCGGCTGTGTGGCAACCGAGATCGATGCCATCGCTTACACCGCCGGCCCCGGATTGGTCGGAGCCCTGCTGGTTGGGGCCTCTTGCGCCCAGGCGTTGGCGTTTGCCTGGGGCATTCCTGCCCTTGGTGTGCACCATATGGAAGGCCATTTGTTGGCGCCCATGCTGGAAAAAACACCGCCGGAGTTCCCGTTCGTCGCTTTGTTGGTTTCGGGGGGGCATACGCAGCTGGTTCAGGTGGACGGGATCGGCCAATACACACTGTTGGGCGAGTCGCTGGACGATGCCGCCGGTGAAGCGTTCGACAAAACCGCGAAGATGATGGGACTTAATTATCCGGGTGGTCCGGAAATCGCCCGCCTTGCCGAGAACGGCGTTGCCGGTCGCTACACCTTCCCGCGGCCGATGTGTGATCGTCCTGGCTTGATGTTCAGTTTCAGCGGCTTGAAAACCTCTGCCTTGAACACCTGGCAGCAGAGCGTCAGCGCCGGGGACGACGGCCAGCAAGCCCGTTGCGACATCGCGCTGGCGTTCCAGCAGGCTGTGGTGGAGACTTTGACCATCAAGTGCAAGCGCGCCCTGAAACAGGCGGGCATGAAGCGGCTGGTGATCGCAGGCGGCGTCAGCGCCAACAAGGCGTTGCGCAGTTCCCTGGAAAAAATGCTCGGCGACATGAATGGCAATGTGTTCTACGCACGCCCTGAGTTCTGCACTGACAACGGCGCAATGATCGCCTATGCCGGTTGCCAGCGCTTGCAGGCCGGACAGCACGAAAGCCTGGCGATCAGCGTGCAGGCGCGCTGGCCGATGGAACAATTGCCGCCGTTGTAAGGTTCAAGGGCGCCGAGTCCAGGCGGGATATTTAAAAATGCCGTTCGCGCCCGGCAAACAGGTCGCGTAGATTGCCGCGGTGGCGCCAGACGATCAGCAGTGTCAGCACGCTCATCGGTAACAGCGCTTGCGGTTCCTGCCAGGCCAGCAACGGCAGGGTCAGCGGCGTAGCAATCAGCGCGGCCAGCGAGCTGGTGCGGGTCAGGTAGAACGTCAGCAGCCAGGCGAGCATGGCCAGTAACGCCGCAGGCAGGTAAATGCCCAGCAGCATGCCGGCCGCTGTGGCGACGCCCTTGCCGCCGCGAAAACGGAAGTACAACGGGAACAGGTGGCCCAGGACGGCACATAGGCCTACCCAGGCTTGCTGCTGCAAGCCAAGGCCGACGAGGTTGGCGATCAGCACGGGCAGCAGGCCTTTGCAAACGTCGCCCAGCAAGGTCAGGACGGCGAGTTTCTTGCCGGCCAGGCGCAACATATTGGTGGCGCCGGCATTGCCTGAGCCACTCATTCGCGGATCGGGGTTTCCCGTCAAGCGGCTGAGCAAAATGGCGAAGGACAGCGAGCCGAGCAGGTAGGCGAAAATCGCCAGTGACCAAAACATGCTAACTATTCCGGGCGAGGACGCCCTGATTCTAACGGGGCATCGCGCCCTTGTCGTGCTGCGGAGAAAAGTGCTTGGACAGAGTGTTTATCGAAGGCCTGGAAGTCGACACCGTGATCGGGGCTTACGACTGGGAGCGCGGAATCCGGCAATGCCTGCGCCTGGACCTGAGCTTCGCCTGGGATAATCGCCCAGCTGCGGCCGGTGATGACCTGACCCTGGCACTGGATTACGCCAGGGTGTCTGCGCGTATCCAGGCCTTTGCCGAGCAGTCCCAGTACCAACTGGTGGAAACCTTTGCCGAGCGTCTGGCCGAAGTGCTGATGAGTGAATTCCAGATTCCCTGGCTGCACCTCAAGTTGACCAAGCCCGGCGCGGTGCCGGCTGCCAAGGGCGTGGGCGTGGAGATTGAGCGCGGATGTCATTGACTCAGGTTTACCTCGGGCTTGGCAGCAATATCGACCGCGAGGCTCGTCTATGTGCCGGCTTGGATGCGTTGGCGGGTTTCTTGACGGATATGCGCTGTTCGGCGGTGTTCGAAAGCCAGCCGGTGGGGATCAAAAGTGGGCCGTTTTTCAATCTGGTGGTGTCGGCTTATACCGACCTGCCGTTGATGGAGTTGGATCGTCGTTTGAAATCCATCGAGGCTGACAATGGCCGCTACGCGCCAGACCGCAAAGGCCTGCCGCTGGATATCGATGTGTTGTTGTATGGCGATCTGGTGGGCAATTTCGATGGCTTGATCTTGCCGCGAGCCGAAATCCTGAAAAACGCCTTTGTGTTGTGGCCGCTATCGATGATGGCGCCGGACCGTATGCACCCTGAGGCTGGCAAGACAATGGCCGAATTATGGCGAGACGCGCAGATTGATCAGGTATTGGCACCGGTTGCGTTCGAATGGCAGGGTCAGCCACTCACGCCACGAGCTGTTTTGTAGGAGCCGAGCTTGTTGTGGCGAGGGAGCTTGCTCCCGCTGCGCAGCAGCCCCACTATCTTGGGAGCGCTTCGCACTGGAGCGCCAGACCGGTCCCGCGGGAGCAAGCTCCCTCGCCACAACGGCCATCGCCTAAGGAGAGGGGTTTTCCTTGTAGGCTTTCAATGCGCTTAACCGTTCGCGCTTGAGCGCCTCGCCCAGCTCGGAGCCTTTGAAACCCTTTTCTAGCAGCGGCGCGACCGGCACTTCGCGTGCAGCCTTTGCCGCTCCGCGCAAATAATCGGCCTGTGGATAACTGCGCTGTTCAAAACCCTTGCGGCCACGAGCGTCCATTTCGCAGGCCACCACGAACTCCTCAAAGCGTTGCGGCCGGCGGTACACGTCGAAGCTTTGCAGCAACTCCAGCAATGTCGAGGCCTTGAGTTCAAGCGCTCGATGCCCGTGAGTATGATATTGCCCCACCAGCAAGGCCAACTCCTGGCAATCCCTCGGCACCTTGAAACGCTCGTTCACCGCTTTGATCAGCTTCAAGCCGCGATGTTCGTGGGCAATGTGCTGCGGCAACTTATCCACAGGTGTCAGGCCCTTGCCCAGGTCGTGCAGCAGGCAGGCCCAGCGCACGCTCAGCGGTTGCTTGTGCAGGGCAGCTTGTTCCAGCACGCTCAAGGTGTGCACGCCGGTGTCAATTTCCGGGTGGTGAGCTGCGGGCTGCGGCACGCCGAACAGCGCATCCACCTCCGGCATCAAGGTTTTCAGCGCGTCGCAGTCACGCAGTACTTGGATAAATACCTGGGGTTGATCTTCCATCAGCGCCCGTGAGATTTCCTTCCAGCTACGCTCGGGGGTAAGGGCCTCCAACTCGCCGGACTCACTGAGTTGGCGCATTAACTCCAGGGTCTCAGGGGCGACTGTGAAGCCAAGAGGCGCATAGCGCGCGGCGAAACGCGCAACGCGCAGTACACGGAGGGGATCTTCGGCGAACGCCGGAGAAACATGCCGTAAAATATGCGCTTCAAGGTCGCGTTGGCCCTGATAAGGATCGGTCAGGTTACCCTCGTCGTCCTCCGCCATGGCGTTGATGGTCAGGTCACGCCGAATCAGGTCTTCTTCCAGCGTAACGTCGGGGCTCGCATGGAATATAAAGCCGCCGTAACCCCGGCCATTCTTGCGTTCGGTGCGAGCAAGGGCGTATTCGTCACCGTTCTTCGGGTCGAGAAATACCGGGAAATCGGCGCCCACCGGTTTATAACCCTTGGCGAGCATCTCTTCGGCCGTCGCGCCAACGACGACGCGGTCTATATCGGTGACCTTGATGCCCAGTAGGCGATCACGCACGGCGCCGCCGACTTTGTAGATTTTCATGAAAAAGCCTCCATTAGCGGCACAGGATAACGCCTGAGTTTGGCCAATGGAGGCTTTGCTGTTTCAGAGATGAACGACGGCCATGTCGAGGCGGCCGTAGTCGTTGTCGTTATGATCGCTGCGCGGTGGCACATGATGGGTTTTCATCACTTGGTCGCCCTGAAGGGTTTCCAGATGAATATCAAAGCCCCAGAGCCGATGCAGATGCTTGAGCACTTCCTCAGTGGATTCGCCCAAGGGTTTGCGGTCGTGCTGCTGGTGACGCAAGGTCAGCGAACGGTCGCCACGCACATCGATGCTGTAGATCTGCACGTTAGGTTCGCGGTTACCGAGGTTGTATTGCGCGGCCAGGGTTTCGCGAATGATGCGGTAGCCGGGTTCGTCGTGGATGGCGGGTACGACCAGATCGTCCTTGAGGTCGTCGTCCAGGATACTGAACAGCTTGAGGTCGCGGATCACCTGGGGCGACAGGTACTGCAGGATGAAACTCTCATCCTTGAAGCTGCTCATGGCGAACTTGATGGTCGAGAGCCAGTCGCTGCCGGCGATTTCCGGGAACCAGCGGCGATCTTCCTCGGTGGGGTGCTCGCACATGCGGCGGATATCGCGGTACATGGCAAAACCCAGTGCATAGGGGTTGATGCCGTTGTAATACGGGCTGTCGAAGCCTGGCTGGAAGACCACGCTGGTATGGGACGTGAGGAACTCCATCATAAAGCCGTCAGTGACCAGGCCCTCGTCGTACAGGTCGTTCATCAGGGTGTAATGCCAGAAGGTTGCCCAGCCCTCGTTCATCACCTGGGTTTGGCGCTGTGGATAAAAATATTGCGCGATCTTGCGTACGATCCGCACGATTTCACGCTGCCAGGGCTCCAGCAGCGGTGCGTGTTTTTCCAGGAAATACAGGATGTTTTCCTGAGGTTCGGCGGGGAAGCGTGCATTGTCTTTGTCGCTGTTCTTGTCGGCGCGCTTGGGGATGGTGCGCCACAGGTCGTTGATCTGTTTCTGCAGGTGCTCCTCGCGTTCCTTCTGGCGCAGGCGCTCCTCTTCGGCGGAAATCGGATAGGGGCGTTTATAGCGGTCAACGCCGTAATTCATCAGCGCATGGCAGGAGTCCAACAGGTCTTCTACCGCATCGATACCGTGGCGCTCCTCGCACTGCATGATGTATTGCTTGGCGAACACCAGGTAATCAATGATCGAACTGGCATCGGTCCAGGTTCGAAACAGGTAGTTGCCCTTGAAGAAACTGTTATGCCCATAGCAGGCATGGGCTACTACCAGCGCCTGCATGCAGATGGTGTTTTCTTCCATCAGGTACGCGATGCACGGGTCGGAGTTGATCACGATCTCGTAGGCCAGGCCCATCTGGCCGCGTGTGTAGGACTTCTCGGTACTGAGGAAGTGTTTCCCGTAGGACCAATGGTGATAGCCCAAGGGCATGCCCACCGAGGCATAGGCATCCATCATCTGTTCAGCGGTGATGACTTCTATCTGGTTGGGATAAGTGTCCAGGGCATAACCCGCCGCGATACGGCTGATTTCCCGGTCATAGGCCTGGATCAGTTCGAAGGTCCACTCGGAGCCAGTGGAAATGGGTTGGCGCTTGTTCTCTTTTTTGGCGGTCATGTCACTAACCTGCGCTGGAAGAGTTCACGGAAGACCGGGTAGATATCGCCGGCCGAGACCAGTTGCTGCTGGGCGAACGTGTCGGCAAAGGCTTCTCCGATGCGCTCGTATTCGAACCACAGGGCCTGGTGCTCACGGGGGGTGATTTCGACGTAAGTGTAGTACTGCACGAACGGCATGATCTGGTTGATCAAAATGTCCCGGCAGATCGGCGAGTCGTCGTTCCAGTTATCGCCGTCGGAAGCCTGTGCGGCATAGATGTTCCACTCGCTGGCGGGGTAGCGCTCGGCCATGATCTCCTGCATCAGCTTCAGTGCGCTGGAAACAATGGTGCCGCCAGTTTCCCGCGAGTAGAAAAACTCCTCTTCGTCCACCTCTCGCGCGCTGGTGTGATGGCGGATGAATACTACGTCAATCTTGTCGTAGTTCCGTTTCAGGAACAGGTACAGCAGGATAAAGAAGCGCTTGGCGATGTCCTTGGTGGCCTGGGTCATGGAGCCGGAAACGTCCATCAGGCAGAACATCACAGCCTTGGAGCTGGGGTTGGGTTGCTTGACCAGCAGGTTGTATTTCAAGTCAAAGGTATCGAGGAACGGCACGCGGTGGATGCGCGCGCTGAGTTTTTCGATTTCCGCCTCGATTCCCTGGATATCGCCGAAGTTGTCCGGTTCTTCGCGCTTCAAGCGTGCCAACTCTTCCTTGGCCTGCTTGAGTTTGGCGCGGCTGCTGCCGGACAGGGCGATACGCCGTGCATGGGCTGAGCGCAGGGTGCGGATGATATTGATGCGCGACGGGTTGCCCTCGTTGCTGATCCCTGCGCGTACGGTCTTGAAGGTATCGGTGCCGGTCAGGTTGCGTTTGACCAGGTTGGGCAGTTCGAGGTCTTCGAACATGAATTCGAGGAATTCTTCCTGAGTGATCTGGAATACGAATTCATCCATGCCTTCGCCAGAGTTGCCGGCTTTGCCCGGACCTTTGCCGCCGCCACCGCCTTGTGGGCGCTGGATATGTTCGCCGGTGGTGAATTCCTTGTTGCCGGGGTGCACCACGGTCTGTTTGCCGCCGCGGCCATGGTGAAGCACCGGTTCGTCGATGTCCCGTCCGGGAATGCTGATTTGTTCGCCATGCTCCATATCGGTGATGGAGCGGCGGCTGACGGCCTCTTCTACCGCCTTTTTGATGTGGTCACGGTAACGCCGCAGGAAACGCTGACGGTTTACCGTGCTCTTGTTCTTGCCATTGAGGCGTCGGTCGATCACATAGCTCATGGGGAGCCCTCCGGGCAGCTTCACGTTACAAGCTTCAAGCCGCGGGCTGGAAGCTTAGAGACAAGCGGTCAACTGCCAGGCCGGATGCCTGGCAGTGCGCGCTTGCCGCTGCCTTACTGCGATTTGCGAACCCGCAGGTACCACTCGGAGAGCAGTCGTACCTGTTTGTCGGTGTAGCCTCGCTCGACCATGCGTGTGACGAAGTCGTTGTGTTTTTGCTGATCCTCCTTGCTGGCCTTGGCGTTGAAGCTGATGACGGGCAGCAGGTCCTCGGTGTTGGAAAACATTTTCTTCTCGATGACCACCCGCAACTTCTCGTAGCTGAGCCAAGTGGGGTTCTTGCCGTTGTTGTTGGCACGGGCGCGCAGTACGAAGTTGACGATTTCGTTGCGGAAATCCTTCGGATTGCTGATGCCGGCGGGTTTCTCGATTTTTTCCAGCTCTTCGTTGAGGGCCACGCGATTGAGGATTTCGCCGGTTTCCGGGTCGCGGTATTCCTGATCCTGGATCCAGAAATCTGCGTACAGCACGTAGCGGTCGAAGATGTTCTGGCCGTATTCGCTGTAGGACTCCAGATAGGCGGTCTGGATTTCCTTGCCGATGAACTCGATGTAGCGCGGCGCCAGGTATTCCTTGAGGAAGCGCAGGTAGCGCTCACGGGTTTCGGCCTGGAACTGCTCTTGTTCAATCTGCTGTTCCAGCACGTAGAGCAAGTGCACCGGGTTGGCGGCAATCTCGTGGGGGTCGAAGTTGAAAACCTTGGACAGGATCTTGAACGCAAAGCGCGTCGACAGACCGTTCATGCCTTCGTCTACACCCGCCGTGTCACGGTATTCCTGGATCGACTTGGCCTTGGGATCGGTGTCCTTGAGGTTTTCGCCGTCGTAGACGCGCATCTTCGAATAGATATTGGAGTTCTCCGGCTCCTTGAGGCGCGACAGCACGGTGAACTGGGCAAGCATCTTCAGAGTGTCCGGCGCGCAATGGGCCTTGGCCAGGGAGCTGTTGAACAGCAGTTTGTCGTAGATCTTGATTTCGTCGCTGACCCGCAGGCAGTACGGCACCTTGACGATATAGATCCGGTCGATGAAGGCTTCGTTGTTCTTGTTGTTGCGGAAGGTATGCCATTCCGATTCGTTGGAGTGAGCCAGCAGGATCCCGGTAAACGGAATCGCCCCAAGGCCTTCGGTACTGTTGTAGTTACCTTCCTGGGTAGCGGTGAGCAGTGGGTGCAGCACCTTGATCGGGGCCTTGAACATCTCCACGAATTCCATCAGGCCCTGGTTGGCCCGGCACAGTGCGCCCGAATAGCTGTAGGCATCGGCGTCGTTCTGCGGGAATTCTTCCAGCTTGCGGATATCGACTTTGCCCACCAGCGCAGAAATGTCCTGGTTGTTTTCATCGCCCGGTTCGGTCTTGGCCACGCCGATCTGGTTGAGGATCGACGGGTAGAGTTTCACCACGCGGAACTGGCTGATATCACCGCCGAACTCGGCCAGGCGCTTGGTGGCCCAGGGCGACATGATGGTGTTGAGGTAGCGCCGCGGGATACCGAAGTCTTCCTCGAGGATCGCGCCATCTTCCGTGGCGTTGAACAGGCCCAAGGGGGACTCGAAGACGGGCGAGCCCTTGATCGCATAGAAGGGCACCTTTTCGATCAATTGCTTGAGTTTTTCCGCCAGGGACGACTTGCCGCCGCCGACCGGGCCCAGCAGATAGAGGATCTGCTTCTTCTCTTCCAGGCCTTGGGCGGCATGGCGGAAGTAGGAAACGATCTGGTCGATGCATTCTTCCATTCCATGGAAGTCTTCAAAGGCCGGATAGCGGCGGATCACCTTGTTGGAAAATATCCGCGACAGGCGCGAATTATTGGCGGTTTCCACCAGTTCTGGCTCGCCAATCGCCAGTAGCAGGCGTTCGGCGGCAGAGGCGTAGGTGCTGCGGTCCTGCTTGCACAGCTCGAGATACTCCTGAAGCGTGAGTTCTTCCTGCTGTGTGGACGCGAAGCGTTGTTGGAAGTGGCTAAAGATACTCATGACGTCGTCACCTCGCTCGATACGTGGAGCCGACGCCGGATCAATCAGTCGATGCTGGCAGTCATTGGCGCACGCCAATGGCTGTTTTCCCCCCAGAACACCCTGAAACGTTACCGATGACCCGTACGCCGGTGTACCGGCTCTCCCCTGATTCGGATGGCCTGCGCTTAAGGATAGTTCGGAATCCGGGAGGTCAAGGCGCGATGCGCAATTAGTTTGGCTGCGCCGTTCGTCAGAAACGGCGCAAGCCCAAGCGTCACGCGGGGTAGCGGGGTGTGAAAAAAATTATTGCGAATCACCTGAAGAAATTTCCGCAGGATAGGTCGTACGCCACAGCTCAAACCCGCCGTCCAGGCTATAGACGTCAGAGAAACCCTGGCTGATCAAGTACGCGGCTGCGCTCTGGCTGGAATTGCCGTGGTAGCAGGCGACGATCAACGGCGCATCGAGGTCGGCGGCGCGTATGAAGTCGGCGATGTTAACGTTGTCCAGATGCTGCGCGCCGCTGATGTGGGCGGCGGCGTAAGTAGGCTGGTCGCGGATGTCGACGACTACAGCACCTTGCTCGCGCAGGGCCTGGGCTTGTTCGGGGGGGATACGTTTGAATTCGGTCATGGCGGGCTCCTATGGCTTGGTGGCGGCCGGCTGGGTAATGGAAAGGGGGGATTCGCACTGGCAGTCGTGGCGCTCGCCCGTGTCGATGTTCATCAGGGTCATGGCGCCGCCCCACACGCAACCGGTGTCGAGGGCGAACACGCCGGGCTCATCGCACTTGCCTTCCAGTGCGGCCCAATGACCAAAGATGATCTTCGTGTCACGGGTCTTGCGTTCCTTGTAGGCGAACCAGGGCTTATAGCCGGGGAGGGCGCTGTCGGCACCTTCCTTGCTCTTGAGGTCCAGTTTGCCTTCGGCCGTGCAGAAGCGCATGCGTGTGAAATAGTTGGTGATCACTCGCAGGCGGGCGACGCCGGTGAGCTCGTTGTCCCACTTCACCGGGTCGTTGCCATACATGCCGTCGAGGTAAGCGGTGTACAGGTTGTCATCGGCCAATGCACTTTCAACTTCGGCGGCGCACTTGAGAGCTTTTTTCAGCGTCCACTGCGGCGGGATACCGGCATGCACCAAGGCCATGTTGCGGTCCTCGTCGTAGTGCATGAGTTTTTGCCGGCGCAGCCAGTCGAGCAGTTGAGCGCGGTCCGGGGCTTCGAGGATTTCCCGCAGGGTGTCACCTTTTTTGAGGCGCTCGATGTTGTTGCCGGCCGCAAGTAAGTGCAGATCATGGTTGCCCAGCACGCATACCAAAGAATCACGCAGGCTATAGAGGTAGCGCAGGGTTTCCAGGGACTGGGGGCCGCGGTTGACCAGGTCGCCCACCAACCACAAGCGATCATTTGCGGGGTCGAAGGCTACGCGATCCAGCAGGCGCTTGAGAGGGTCCAGGCAGCCTTGCAGGTCGCCGACAGCATACGTCGCCATCAGTGCAGGGCTCCTGGCACGGCCAGGCGGAAGGGCTTGATGATTGCATCGAACAGTTGGCCGTCAGTGGCCTTCATTTGATACGAGCCTTGCATGGTGCCGACCTTGGAGGTCATCACCGTGCCGCTGCTATAAGTGTGGCTGGCGCCGCTGTCGATCAACGGTTGCTGGCCGACAACGCCTGCCCCGCGCACTTCCTCGACCTGGCCGTCGCCATCGGTGATGACCCAGTGGCGCGACAGCAGCTTGGCCGGCACCAGCCCGTTGTTCTTCACTGTAATGGTGTAGGCAAAGGCGAAGCGGTTATGTTCGGGTTGCGATTGGTCCGCCAGGAAGCGGGTGACGACGCTGACGTCTATCTGATAGCGAGGATCGGACATGCAAGAGGCCTTAAAAGCGAAGGACAGCAGATGCGAGTCAGTCTAGGCCAAGAGGTGGGCGCTAGGCCAGACATGTGTCGGGCAGCCGGCAAGCGTTATCGGTATAACGCGGAGCAAATGTGTGCGGGCTTGCTCGCGAAGGCGGTGCATCAGTTACACATTTGGTGACTGATACTGCGCATTCGCGAGCAAGCCCGCTCCCACATTGGATTGCATCGAGTTCTTACGGCCTATTCCACTTCGGATGCAGGCTGTATGGCAAGCTGGTCAGCCAGGCGCACGAACGCGGCCAGGTCCAGTTGCTCGGGGCGCAGGCTTCCATCAACGCCGGCAGCTTCGATCTCGGCATTGCTCAGCAGGGCCTTGAGGGTGTTACGCAAGGTCTTGCGGCGCTGGTTGAACGCCTCCCGCACGACGCGTTCCAGCAGTTTGTGGTCCTTGGCCGGGTGCGGCAGCACGGCATGCGGCACCAGGCGTACGATGGCCGAATCGACCTTCGGCGGCGGGTTGAACGCGCCTGGACCGACGTTGAACAGGTGCTCCACGCGGCAGTGATACTGGACCATGATCGACAAACGACCCCAATCACCACCGCCAGGGCCTGCGGCCAGGCGCTCCACCACTTCCTTTTGCAGCATGAAGTGCATGTCTCGGATGATTCCGGCGTTGTTCAGCAGGTGGAAAATCAGCGGCGTGGAAATGTTGTACGGCAGGTTACCCACCACCCGCAGGCTGTTGGGCGCAGCGCCAAGGCTGTTGAAGTCGAACTTCAGCGCGTCGCCCTGGTGCAGGTTGAAGTTGGCTTTGCCGGCGAACTGCTGGTTGAGGATCGGGATCAGGTCCTTGTCCAGTTCCACGACGTCCAGTTGCCCGCCGCTGGCCAGCAGGCCCTGGGTCAGCGCGCCCTGGCCCGGGCCGATTTCCAGCAGGCGGTCTTCTGGCTTGGCGTGGATGGAGCGCAGGATGCGATCGATTACACCTGCGTCGTGCAGGAAGTTCTGCCCGAAGCGCTTGCGCGCCCGGTGTTGGTAATGCTCAGTCATATACGGGTCTCGGCCATCTGATAGGCGGTTTCCAGGGCCACGTGCAGGCTGCCGGTATCGATCTTGCCGCTGCCTGCGAGGTCCAGGGCGGTGCCATGGTCGACGGAGGTGCGGATGATCGGCAGGCCCAGTGTCACGTTGACTGCGGCGCCGAAGCCTTTGTATTTCAGCACGGGCAGCCCCTGGTCGTGGTACATCGCCAGCACTGCATCGCAGTGCTCCAGATATTTGGGGGTGAACAGAGTGTCTGCAGGCAATGGGCCGCGTAGGTCCATGCCTTCTTGGCGCAGGCGCTCTAGTGTTGGTTCAATGATGTCGATTTCTTCATGGCCCAAGTGGCCGCCTTCACCGGCGTGGGGGTTGAGCCCACAGACCAGGATACGCGGTTGGGCAATGCCGAATTTGTGTTGCAGGTCGTTGTGCAGGATGCGCGTGACACGCTCCACACGCGCGGCAGTGATGGCATCGGCGATTTCACGCAGCGGCAAGTGGGTGGTCACCAGCGCCACACGCAGGCCACGGGTGGCGAGCATCATCACCACTTGAGCGGTATGGGTCAGTTCCGCGAGGAATTCGGTATGGCCGGAAAAGGCGATGCCGGATTCGTTGATCACGCCTTTGTGCACCGGTGCGGTGATCATGCCGGCAAAGTCGCCGTCGATGCAGCCCTGGCCCGCACGGGTCAACGTCTGCAGCACAAATGCCGCGTTGGCCGTGTTCAACTGCCCGGCAACCACCTTGGCCTGTAGCGGGGTGTCCCACACATACAGGCTACCAGCGGGGGCCGCCAGGTCGGGCCAGTTGCCTGGCGCCACGTCCAGCAGGTTGACGGCCACACCCAGCTGCGCGGCCCGCTCAAGGAGCAGGTCGCGGCTGGTAATGGCAATCAGGGGGTGTGGCTGGGGTTGCGAGGCGAGCAGCAGGCACAGGTCTGGACCAATGCCGGCCGGCTCGCCGGGTGTCACTGCGAAACGCTGGGGTTTCACTGGGTTGCCTGGTCGGTGCCTGTTTGCTCGGCGCCTGGCAGCTTGTTCTCTACATACGCTTCGTCACGGATCTGACGCAGCCAGGTTTGCAGCTCTTCGTCGTATTTGCGGTTACGCAACACGGTCAGGGCTTGTTGCTCGCGGGCCTGGGTGGTGTTGTCCGTGGCGCGACGGCCAAGGACTTCCAGGACATGCCAACCGTATTGGGTCTTGAACGGCTTGGACAATACACCTTGTGGCGTGTCGGCCATGACCTGCTGGAACTCGGGCACCAGTGCCCTCGGGTCGATCCAGTTCAGGTCGCCGCCGTTAAGGGCAGAGCCCGGGTCTTCCGAGAAGCTTTTAGCCAGGGTGGCGAAGTCTTCACCGCTTTCAATGCGGTCATAGATCTTCTGGGCCAGTTCCTTGGTTTGTGCTTCGGTGCGGATTTCGCTCGGTTTGACCAGGATGTGACGAACATGAACTTCGTCTTTCAACGAGGTTTCGCCGCCGCGACGTTCCAGTAGCTTGAGGATGATGAAACCACCCGGGGTGCGGGCTGGCTGGGTAATGCCACCGACTTCCATGGCGCTCAATTCGCGATCAAACGGAGGTGGCAATTGAGCGGCTTTGCGCCAGCCCATGTCACCGCCTTCGAGGGCGTTATCGCTGCCGGACTGAGCAATGGCCATCTGGGCAAAATCTGCACCCGCTTTCAGGCGCTCGTAGATCGCCTGGGTTTTAGCGGCGGCGGCATTGAGCTGCTCAGAGTTGGCCCCGTCCGGGGTAGGAATCAGGATATTAGCCAGGTGCAACTCTTCGGAAAGCTGCATCTTGCCCAGGTCCGAAGCCAGGAAGTTCTTCACTTCCTGCTCGGACACCTGAACCCGTTCGGCCACACGGCGCTGGCGCACACGGCTAATGATCATTTCGCGCTTGATCTGGTCACGGGCGTCCTCATAGGACAGGCCATCGTGGGCCAGGGCGGCGCGGAACTGATCAATGCTCATGTTGTTGCGTTGAGCAATGGTGCCAACAGCCTGGTTCAGTTCTTCGTCCGAAATACGGATGCCGGAACGTTCGCCAATCTGCAGTTGCAGGTTTTCGACGATCAGGCGTTCCAGTACCTGAGATTCCAGGACGCTGGTCGGTGGCACCCCACCGCCACGTTTGGCGATGGTCTGCTGAACTTCCTTGACCCGCTGGTCCAGCTGGCTCTGCATGATCACGTCGTTGTCGACGATGGCCGCTACTTTATCCAGCTGTTGAACTGCGGCGTGTGCCGAAACAGTACCCAGGAACAGCGCGCCCAGCACTAGCGGGCGCAAACACTCAGAAAGCTTTGTCTTCACGTTCACGATAACCTTCAATGCCTTTGTCGAGGAAGCTCTCTACCTTGGCGCCGGTCAGGCCGCCGAGTCCTTTGAGGACGATCTGGAAGAAGAGCCCGTGGTCACCCTTTTCGTTGAGCGGGGCGATCTGGCTGTACTCGTCGTTGGAAACCCAGTAGCGGTTGATGACGCGCAGTTTCCAGCAGCAGTTGTCGTACTCGAAACCACCGAAGGCTTCCAGGGTGCGGTTGCGTGCATAGTCATACTGCCAGCGAGTGATCAAATTCCACTGCGGAATGATCGGCCACATCATCGAGAAGTCGTGTTGCTGGATTTTGTAGTAATCCTTCACGTAGTTCTCTTGACCTGGCGTGCCGTAGTCCCCACCAAACTGCCATTTGCCGGTCAGCTGGTTGTAAACCACTTGGTCGTTGCGATAGCGGTAACCGAGGTTGACGACTTTATTCGGGTTGTCTTCCGGTTGGTAGTGGAACATCGCGCTGCCGGAACGTGGGGCATGGCTCTCAGTGTCCCAGTTGTAGTCAGCCGTGGCGCGCCAATCGCGGTTGAAGCGGAAAGCGTATTCCAGGGCTATCGGCGAGACATCTGTTTGGGAGTCATCTCGGTCAGCGGCCAAGACTCCTGGCAGTTGAACCTCGCGATCCTTGAAGTACAGTGCTTGACCCACGGAAACACGCTGGCGTTCAAAGCCATTTTCTTCGATCCAGCGGCTGGTTACGCCCAGGGATAACTTGTTCTCGTCTCCAATCCGATCGTTACCGGCAAAGCGGTTATCACGGAATAGAGAGGCATAGCTGAACGAATATTCACTGGTGTCGAAAACCGGAATATCGCTTTGGTCTTTGTTCGGGACGTAGAGATAGAACGCCCGCGGCTCAAGGGTCTGGTTATAGTCTTTACCGAACCAATTGGTTTTGCGGTCGAAATACAGGCCGCTGTCGATGCTAGCGATAGGAACAGCGCGATCTTGCGAACTCTTGAACTCATCGCCAGGAGCGAGCGTATTTTTACCGATGCTATCAAGGTCGAGATCGTATTTCGTATAAACATACTTGAGCTTCGGAGTCACGAAGCCGTAAGTCCAGTTCATCGGATATTCGACTGCTGGTGCAACATTCAGGCGAGTACCGTTTGCCCGGGTCAGGCCAGTGACATAGGTATCCAATCGACGCGAAACCAAGCCGTTCTCATCGGTGAAATTACCGTTCTCCAAGTCTCGATCAAAACGTACAGCTTCGGTTTCATAGCTGAAGTTCAGGCCGCCAGGGTGGAATGGCAATTGACCATTGAGTGTGAGCTGCGGCAGCCGGTCATACGGTGTGATCTGAGAGATTGTCGCCAACTGGTACGCTTGAACATTCAACCGAGCCTGGTATGAGTCTCCCCGGTAGGTCAGGGAGCCCTGCTGGTTCAGGAAGTCCTGGCTCTCAACCCCTTCCTCATACGACTTCAAATCCTGGAAGTAGTAAGGATCGCTGATCCGGGTGTAATCCACCTGTGACGTCAGACGCGAATCCAACCCACCTTTATGCTGCCAATTGAGCATATAGCGGGTCTTTTCGTAATCAGTCTGCTTCTTCCGCTCGTCGCTATCATCATTGAGATACGCCCCACCAAACTGCCCTTCACTCGACTTGGTCAGATAGCGGAATTCGCCCTCCATCAACAAGCCGCGCTTGGTCATGTACTGCGGGTACAACGTGGCATCGTAGTTCGGTGCCAGGTTGAAGTAGTACGGCGTTACCAATGTAAAGCCAGTCTCACTGCCGGTGCTGAAGCTCGGCGGCAGGAAGCCGGATTGACGACGGTCATCGATCGGGAAGTAGATGTACGGGGTGTACAGGATCGGGATGTTCTTGACCCGCAACGTCGCGTTGGTCGCCGTACCGAAACCGGTGGCCGGGTTCAACGTAATGTTGTTGCCCTTGAGCTGCCAGGCGTTGCTGTCCGGCTCGCAGG
Organism: Pseudomonas sp. NFPP02; assembly: GCF_900119355.1. Taxonomy (NCBI): domain Bacteria; kingdom Pseudomonadati; phylum Pseudomonadota; class Gammaproteobacteria; order Pseudomonadales; family Pseudomonadaceae; genus Pseudomonas; species Pseudomonas sp. NFPP02. Next base: position 26,570 of record NZ_FPJI01000001.1, on the reverse strand, counting down.
TGGTGTACGTACCGTCCTTGAGACGGATGATCGCGTTTTCTGCACGCTTGGCGTACAGCGCGTTACCGCGGATGCGTGACTTGTGCATCACGTATTCGGCGTTGTCGATCTGGGCGGCACCGGTGTCGAGCTGGACCTGGGCATGGTCACCCACGATCAGGGCGCCGTTATCGCGCAGGCGCACCTTGCCATTCAGTTCGCCACGGTTCTCCGCCTGGTACAGGCTGGCTTCGTCCGACTCCAGCTGCATGCTGCCCTGGCGCATGACCACGTCACCGGCCAGGGTAGCGACCTGCTGCTCCTGCTCGTAACGAGAAGCCTTGGCGCCGATGAAGGTCGGCGCATCGCTCTTGTTCGTCTTGTCGTTCATGCCAGGACGAGTCGGCTCGATGTAGGCGCCGCCGCAGTAAGGGCCGGTTTCGGCCAGCTGTGCTGCGGTCAGCTTGTCGCGAGGTACCCAGTCAAGGTGGCTGTAGTCGGCACTGCGCGAACGCAGGCCACGGCCCTTGGCTTCGGTGACCAGCATGGTCTTGGGTTCGGCGTCGACGCTGCCGCCAGCTTTGCCTTGCGGCGTGCTGTTGGCCGAGCTGACGGCAGCACCGTCATGCACCGGGCGCGGTGGCAATGGGGCGGCGGCGGTCTTCGGCGCGCAATCCCAGGCACCCGAAGCAGAGACTGAGCAGTCATACTGTTCCGCGGCGACCACGAATGAGGTGGCGAAAGGTTGCAAGGCCAGCAGACTGCCGGTTACCAGCAACGGAAATTTTCTACGAAACGCGGGGGATTTCAATGCCATCTTATTAGTCCGGGCTTCCTGCGTGCCATCTGCCCGCGGTTTGGGCCGCACGCCTCTCGATGGTCTGAAAAAGATGCGTGATAATAAAGCATGCCCCGCTTGACGGCTAGCGCCGTCGGAGACCCTTGTAATGCCCGAGCAAGATCTACGTTTACAACAGCTGGAAGTCTGGCTGGATGAGCAGTTGCCGATCCTCTTCAACGCTCAGGACTGGGGCCCCGTGCCCCCGGCCACATTGACCGCGGCCAGCAGCGACGCGAGTTTCAGGCGTTATTTTCGATGGGAGGGCGGTGCCCATACGTTCGTCGTCATGGACGCGCCACCCCCCCAGGAAAACTGCAAACCTTTCGTCGATATTGCGCATTTGCTCGCGAAATCGGGAATAAATGTGCCAAAAATTTATGCAGAAGATCTGCCCCGTGGCTTTCTTTTGCTCAATGACCTGGGCAGAAAAACCTATCTGGACGTGATTGACGGTGAAAATGCCGATCAATTATTTGCTGATGCCATCGACGCGCTGCTGGCTTTCCAGCAATTGCCGATGGATGCGCCGTTGCCCAGCTATGACGTGGCCTTATTGCGTCGCGAGCTGGAACTGTTCCCGGAATGGTACGTGCGTCGTCACCTGGGCATCGACCTCGACCCTGAGCAACAAGCCCTCTGGCAACGTGCCAGCCAGCAGTTGATCGACAGCGCCCTGGCCCAGCCCAAGGTGCTGGTACACCGCGACTACATGCCGCGCAACCTGATGATCAGTGAGCCGAGCCCCGGCGTGCTGGACTTTCAGGACGCGGTCTACGGCCCAGTGACCTACGACATCACCTGCCTGTTCAAGGACGCCTTCCTCAGTTGGCCCCAGGCCCGCGTGCGTGAATGGCAGCGCGGCTATTGGCAGCGCGCCGGGCAGTTGGGGATTCCCGTACAGGACGACTTTGAAGAGTTCCTGCGTGCCAGCGACCTGATGGGCGTGCAGCGTCACCTCAAGGTTATCGGCATTTTTTCGCGTATCTGCCACCGCGACGGCAAGCCACGCTACCTGGCCGACGTACCGCGTTTCTTTGCTTATATAGAAGCGGTGCTGGCCGACCGACCTGAGTTGAGTGACCTGGGCGAATTGCTCGCCAGCCTGCGCGAACCTGCTGAGGCCAGCGTATGAAGGCGATGATCCTGGCGGCGGGCAAGGGCGAGCGCATGCGCCCGCTCACCCTGCATACGCCCAAGCCGCTCGTGCAAGCCGGCGGCAAGCGGCTGATCGAGTATCACCTTGAAGCCTTGGCGAAGGCCGGTTTTACCGAGATCGTGATCAACCACGCCTGGCTCGGCGAGCAGATCGAAAGCTACTTGGGCGACGGTGCACAGTTCGGTCTGCGCATCCGCTACTCCCCGGAGGGTGAACCGCTGGAAACGGGGGGCGGCATATTCCAGGCATTGCCGCTGTTGGGCGACGAACCGTTTCTGGTGGTCAATGGCGATATCTGGACGGACTACGATTTCACTCAGGTCAAGCAGCCGATCCGGGGCCTGGCGCACTTGGTGATGGTCGACAACCCTGCGCACCACCCGTCGGGCGGGGATTTCTACCTGGATCACGGTGTGCTTCATGATGCCGCGCCCGGTGCCGATAACCTGACCTTCAGTGGCATTTCAGTGCTCGACCCCAAGTTGTTCGCGGGTTGCAGCGCCGGTGCCTTCAAGCTGGCCCCGCTGTTGCGCGAGGCGATGGCCAAAGGTCTGGTAACGGGGGAGCACATGGCGGGACGCTGGGTGGATGTGGGGACGCTGGAGCGACTGGCGCAGGTCGAAACCTTGCTGACAGCGGGGCAGTAGGATGTTGTGGCCAGGGACGCTGATCGGCGCCGGAGCTGGCTTTGCCATTGCCAGTATTCCGGGGGCATTGTTGGGGGCATTGCTGGGGCAGGCCTTGGATCGTCGCTTGCAATTGCACAGTTGGGCGCAGTTACGTGAACGCCTGGGTGGGCGTCCGGCCTTGCGCAACGACGAACTGTTGTTCGTGCTGCTGGGACGCCTGGCCAAGAGTAATGGCCGGGTTGTCGATGGGCATATCCAGCAAGCGCGCCAGGAAATGCGCGCACTGGATATGAGTGAGCCGGCCCAGCGCCGCGCGATCAGCGCCTTCAACCGTGGCAAGTCCGGCAGTGACCGTGTACGCAGTTACCTGCGGGTGCTCAAGACGCAGCCCCATGCGGCGGAAGGCGTGCTGCGCGCCTGTTGGCGCATGGCGTGGGCGGACGGTCGGGCGGATGCTGCCGAACGCGACCTGATCGACCAGTGGGGCAAGTGGCTGGGCTGGACGCCGCAACAGCTGCAGGCATTGGCGACCGATTACGCGCCGGAGCGCAAGCCAGTGGCCAATCGTGGGGGGGCCTATCAGGAGGCGTTGCGTATCCTGGGGGTGACGGCAACCACTGAGCCTTCGGTGATCAAGCACGCCTACCGCCGCCTGCTCAGCCGTCACCATCCGGACAAGATCGCCGGCACGGGAGCCAGCCCCGCGCAAGTGCGGGAAGCGACTGAACGAACCCGTGAGTTGCATAACGCCTATGCGCTGATTCGCGAGCGGCGCGATTTTCGTTGAGACTATCGCCACTCAACTCCATCTGGGAGGGGCAAGCCCTAATTGTAGGAGCGAGCTTGCTCGCGAAAAACTCCCAGGCGCCGCGTTTATTCAGGAAGCACGCATTATCGTTGACGTTTTCGCAAGTTCGCTCCTACAGAAAGCGATGTTGCCCCCGATAGCGGAGTGTCAGTCTGCGCCGCCCTGTGGGCTCAACCAGCCGCGAACCCTGCGGTATAACTGCTCTTGCTCTGCCGCGCTATTACCGGGCAACGCCGTGAGCGACACCTGTTTATAGCTGTCATTCTTCGAGCGCTTGGCCGCCTGGCGTCGCTCCTGAGCGTTTTTGCGGTCCTGGGCGTCTTCTTGATAGAACACATCCGCCGTGGGCACCTTCAAGACCGGCGCCAGTTGTTGCAGGTCTGGTTGGCGAGCCGCAGGCGTCTTACCGGCCACCATCACCAACCTCTGCACCTGGGAGGGTTGTTTCTCGCTCAGGTAGCGTGCCGCCCACCAGGCCCCGGTTCCATGGCCGAGCAACACCACACTGCGGGCGCTTTGGGTCTGGGCGAAGGCGACGGCGGCGTCGATACGGTCGAAGATGCGCTTGGCGTCGGTCTTGTCCTGCTCATCCGCCCCCGGCACCACCGCCGGGTCAGTGCCTTCGGCCTCGGCACTGGCGGCCTGTTCGACCGGCTTGGCAGCGGTGCTGCCTTCCTTGCTGCTGGTATCGACCGCCGCTTTCGGCGGTTCGATGAGCCGTGGCGGCAGGGTATCCACACTGACGTCAGGCAATGACAGGCTGAGGGTGCCCCAGGCGGCGTCCGGCAACTTACGCCGCAGAGGCGCGATTGCTTGCGGCCAGTCCGCGTTCTCCCCAGCACCTGGTATGAGGATCACCACACCCTCGGCTTCGGCGCTGTTGGCGGGTTTCCACAGCGCCAGGAACGACTCGCTACCCGCCTGCAATTGCTGTTGCTCTTGCAGCGGCACCTGCCGTTCGAGCGCACTGGCTTCTTGTTGGCTACGCTCGGACAGTGGCTGGCGTTCAGCCGGTTTTTCGACGGCAGGCGAGGGCGCATCCTCGGCCTGAACAGGCAAGACACTGGTAAACAGGAGTGACAGGCACAGTGCTGGCAGTGCCGAACGGTGAAGAAAAAGCATCGTTGATTCCCGGCCAGAAGTGATTCCAGCAGCCTAATGGGTTGGTCGGTATTTGTCAGGGGTATGAGGCGCTGTTCTCATTACCAACAGGTTATCGGCGGTTTGTTGGCTGCCTTGATGAGCGCGGTGCGACCATTCAACCAGTGAATGGCAGACAACACGCCAGGTGCGGCTATTCTTGTGCCAGCCCATCATTCATAAGAGGCCGCGCACATGAGTACTTCCTCATTCAAGATCGCCCACAAACTGCTGACCGGCGCAGGTGCCATCGAACAACTGGCTGCCGAACTCACGCGCCTGGATGTGGATAATCCGTTGATCGTCACCGACGCCGCGCTGGTCCAGACCGGTACCGTAGCGCTGGCCCTGGAGCATCTGGGTGATCGAGCCTACGAAATCTTCGACCGTGTGCTGCCCGATCCGGAAATTGCCATCGTCGAAGACTGCATGCGTGCGTACCGCGAAGGCGGGCATGACGGCCTGATCGGTGTGGGCGGCGGCAGTGCCATTGACATCGCCAAGAGCGTGGCGGCCTATGCCGGTTATCACGGCGCACTGGCGGACTTGTTTGGCGTCGATCAGGTGCCGCGCAAAGGCCCGCCGTTGATCGCCATCCCCACCACGGCCGGCACCGGCTCGGAGGTGACCAATGTAGCGATACTGTCCGACAAGGCGGCGCAGCTGAAAAAAGGCATCGTCAGCGATTACTTGCTGCCGGACGTTGCGCTGATCAGCCCGCAAATGACCTTGACCTGCCCACGCGGTGTCACGGCCGCCAGTGGCGTGGACGCCTTGGTGCACGCCATCGAGTCCTACCTGTCGCTGAATGCCTCGCCGATTACCGACGCCCTGGCCATCGGTGCGATCAAGCTGATTGCCAGCGCGTTGCCCAAGGCTTACGCCAACCCGGCCAACCTGCAGGCCCGTGACGACATGGCCACCGCCAGCCTGATGGCCGGCATGGCCTTTGGCAACGCTGGCGTCGGTGCCGTGCATGCGCTGGCGTACCCGTTGGGTGGGCGCTTCAACATTGCCCATGGCGTAAGCAACGCGCTGTTGTTGCCGTATGTGATGCACTGGAACAAATTGGCCTGCGTCGAGCGCATGCAGGACATCGCCCAGGCCATGGGCGTCAATATCGCCGGGCTGAGTGTGAATGACGCTGCCGACCAGGCTGTAGCGGCGATGACGCGGCTGTGTGCAGCAGTGGAAATCCCGTCGGGCCTGCGCAGTTTCGGCGTGCCCGAGGACGCCATCCCGGCCATGGCCAGCGAAGCCGCAGGCATTGAGCGCTTGATGCGCAACAACCCGCGCAAGCTCAGCGCCGCCGATATCGAAAAAATCTACCGGGCAGCTTACTAACCGTTGAGATAGGTCACGGTGCGCGCAGCAAAGCATGAGGTATACAATGCGCGCCATCGTGATTTAGCTCAAAAAAGGTGCGTCATGCAGCCCTTCGTCATTGCTCCATCGATTCTCTCTGCCGACTTCGCCCGCCTGGGTGAGGAAGTGGACAAGGTGTTGGCCGCCGGTGCCGACTTCGTGCACTTCGATGTCATGGACAACCACTACGTACCCAACCTGACCATCGGCCCGATGGTGTGCGCCGCGTTGCGCAAGTACGGCATCACTGCGCCGATTGATGCGCACCTGATGGTCAGCCCGGTGGACCGTATCGTCGGTGACTTCATCGAGGCGGGTGCGACTTACATCACCTTCCACCCGGAAGCTACGTTGCACGTTGACCGCACTTTGCAACTGATCCGCGAAGGCGGCTGCAAGGCGGGCCTGGTATTCAACCCGGCCACTCCGCTGAGCGTGCTTGAGTACGTGATGGACAAGGTCGACATGGTCTTGCTGATGAGCGTCAACCCAGGCTTCGGCGGGCAGAAGTTCATCCCTGGCACCTTGAACAAGCTGCGTGAGGCCCGTGCGCTGATCGATGCGTCGGGGCGTGACATTCGCCTGGAGATCGACGGCGGGGTCAACGTCAACAATATCCGTGAGATCGCCGCAGCGGGTGCCGATACCTTCGTGGCCGGCTCGGCGATCTTCAACGCCCCGGACTACCAGGCCGTCATCGACAAGATGCGTGCCGAACTGGCGCTGGCGCGTCCATGAGCGGTTTTGAGCAGTTGTTCCCCGGCAAATTGCCACGGCTGGTGATGTTCGATCTGGACGGTACCTTGATCGACTCGGTGCCCGACCTGGCGGCCGCGGTGGACCAGATGCTGCTCAAGCTGGGGCGCAAGCCGGCAGGCATCGAGTCGGTGCGCGAGTGGGTCGGCAATGGCGCGCCGATGTTGGTGCGCCGGGCCCTGGCCAACGACATCGATGCCACGGGTGTGGATGAGGTAGAGGCAGAGCATGCCTTGGAACTGTTCAATGCCGCTTATGAAAGCAGCCACGAACTGACCGTGGTTTACCCCGGTGTTCGCGACACCCTCAAGTGGTTGAGCAAGCAGGGCGTGGAAATGGCCCTGATCACCAACAAGCCGGAGCGCTTCGTTGCGCCGTTGTTGGACCAGATGAAAATCGGGCGCTACTTCCGCTGGATCATCGGCGGCGATACCTTGCCGCAGAAAAAACCCGACCCGGCGGCGCTGTTTTTCGTGATGAAAATGGCCAATATTCCGGCGTCTCAGTCGCTGTTTGTCGGCGATTCGCGCAGTGATGTGCTGGCGGCCAAAGCGGCGGGCGTGCAGTGTGTGGCCTTGAGTTATGGTTACAACCATGGCCGGCCGATTGCGGAGGAATCCCCAGCGCTGGTCATTGATGACCTGCGACTGCTAATCCCCGGTTGCTTGGGCGCTGGCGCTGAGATAACGTTGCCCGACATTGATTCGTCCCCTTCTGGAAATTCCATCGTGGTGGTCACTCGCAAACTCTGGATGAAAGTCATCAAGGCCCTGGCCCGCTGGCGTTGGCGCGCCTGACTGATCCTGGCCGCGTTTGCGGCACGTTTGCCTACCTGACTGTTTGACCCTCACACCACGAGGCACCTCATGACCCGCGAAGAATTCCTGCGTTTGGCCGCTGCCGGCTATAACCGTATCCCCATGGCTTGCGAAACCCTGGCCGACTTCGATACGCCGCTGTCGATCTACTTGAAGCTGGCCGACGAGCCCAACTCCTACCTGCTCGAGTCGGTACAGGGCGGTGAGAAGTGGGGGCGTTACTCGATCATTGGCTTGCCATGCCGCACGGTGCTGCGGGTACACGACCATCATGTGAGCATCACCCATGATGGTGTGGAGATCGAAAGCCATGACGTAGAAGATCCGCTGGCTTTTGTCGAAACCTTCAAGGCGCGCTACAACGTGCCGACCATCGCTGGCCTGCCGCGCTTCAATGGCGGCCTGGTGGGGTACTTCGGCTATGACTGCGTGCGCTATGTGGAGAAGCGCTTGGGCAAATGCCCGAACCCGGACCCGCTGGGCGTGCCGGACATTTTGCTGATGGTGTCCGACGCGGTGGTGGTGTTCGACAACCTCGCCGGCAAGATGCATGCGATTGTTCTTGCCGACCCTGCCCAGGCTGATGCCTTCGAGCAAGGCCAGGCCAACCTGGAAGCGCTGCTTGAGAAACTCCGCCAGCCGATCACCCCGCGTCGCGGCCTGGACCTCAGCCGCCCACCTGCGGCCGACCCGGTGTTCCGCTCAAGCTTTACCCAGGATGACTACGAGCGCGCCGTCGATACCATCAAGGAATACATCCTCGCCGGTGACTGCATGCAAGTAGTGCCGTCGCAACGCATGTCCATCGACTTCAAGGCGGCGCCGATTGATCTGTACCGCGCACTGCGTTGCTTCAACCCGACGCCATATATGTACTTCTTCAATTTTGGCGACTTCCACGTCGTCGGCAGTTCGCCGGAAGTGCTGGTGCGGGTTGAAGACAACCTGATCACCGTGCGCCCGATTGCCGGCACGCGCCCCCGTGGCGCGACCGAAGAAGCCGACGTGGCGCTGGAAGAAGACCTGCTCAGCGACGACAAGGAAATCGCCGAACACCTGATGCTGATCGACCTGGGGCGCAACGACACCGGGCGTGTCTCGGAAATCGGCTCGGTGAAACTGACCGAGAAGATGGTCATCGAGCGGTATTCCAATGTGATGCATATCGTGTCCAACGTCACCGGCGAGCTGAAGGCCGGGCTGACGGCGATGGACGCACTGCGGGCGATTTTGCCGGCGGGCACATTGTCGGGGGCGCCGAAGATCCGTGCGATGGAAATCATCGACGAACTGGAGCCGGTCAAGCGTGGTGTCTACGGCGGCGCCGTCGGGTATTTTGCCTGGAACGGCAATATGGACACCGCCATTGCGATCCGCACTGCCGTGATCAAGGATGGCGAACTGCATGTGCAGGCTGGCGGCGGGATTGTGGCGGACTCGGTGCCGGCCCTTGAATGGGAAGAAACCCTGAACAAGCGTCGTGCGATGTTCCGTGCCGTGGCATTGGCAGAGCAAACTCCACAAGACTGAAGCTGGAATAAAAAATGTGGGAGCGGGCTTGCTCGCGATTGCGGTGTGTCACTTGAGATATTCAGTGACTGATCCACCGCCATCGCAGGCAAGCCAGCTCCCACATTTGTTTTGCGCAGTATTTAGAAATCCAGACTGACCCCGACATTGATGCCTTGCTGGGTCAAATTGTCATCCTTCCTCAGGTTATACGCCGCGCGCAGTGCCAGGTCCTGAGTCAGCTTGTGGCTGACACCCAGGCTCAAGCGGTCAGAATTACTGCGAGGCGTATACCCGTCCAGCTTGAAGTCGATTCCCTGGACGCTGTTGAGCGAAATGTTCACCTTCTGGGTGTCATTTTCAAACTCATGCTCGTGTGCAACTTCGCCAAAAACCTGGGTTTGGGGCGCGATGCGGTAGCTGCCTTGCAGGCCGACGCCTAGGCGCTTGGAGTCGCGTTGTTGATCATCAAAGGTCAGGGCGGTGGAGCGGCTGTTTTTCTCCGAGTAACCATTGACTTCAACCCGCGCGTAATCGGCGCTGATGAACGGCGACAGGTGCCAGTCGCTGCCCGGTGTGGCGATGTCATACCCCACGCGGCCGCTCAGTGCCCAGAGCCAGCCATCGGTATCACCTTTCTCCGAGCCTTCACTGACACCCAGGGCGAACTTGCGCTTGAGGCTGTCGAAGTCCAGCTTGCCGCCGGTCAATGCGGCATCGGCCCACCAGTGATTTTGCTGATACTGAGCGAAAGCCGTGCCCATATAGCTGTTGAGCTTGTAGTCCGAATCATTGGCACCGGCTTCGAGGGTCTGCCGATACAGGCCAGCGGCAACGCCCACGCGCCAGTTTTCATCGAGCCGGTAGCTGCCACCGATATTCAGGTTGTAGCCGCTGCCGTCGCCACTGGCCGAGCTGCTCTGATCATCGAAATCCAGGCGTTGGCCGCCGCCGGCCACTATGGCGCGCCATTGGCCGACGGCTTGCCAACTGCCGTTGTCTGCTTGCCATTGGTTACGCAGCTCGTCCTGGTGGGCGCGCAATGTGCCTTGGGCCATTTCCGGCAGCAAGGTCAGTTCCCACGGCGCGGCGAGTAGCGAATAGGCGTAGTCGGCAATCAAGCGTTGCCCGGCCACAGTAGGGTGGACCGAGTCGTTGTAGATCAGCTTGGTCGGGTCCGGATTGGTACCGCCGATGCCGTAGGTTGGGTTGGCGGTGCAACTGTTGCCGCTGAAGCAGGTGCCGGTCAGGTTCTGGCCGGTGGCGAGGCCGAAGCGGGCCGGATCGGCGAAAGCCTCGTTCAACAACAGCGGGATGTTCAGCGGGATAACCTGCGCATCCACTTGTGACAGGCGCTGTACCAGGGACTGGTTGAAAATATTGCTCAGGGCCGAGGTCGCTGCTTGCTGTGGGGTGCCGTTGATGGCTGGCGTCAGCCCCAGGTCGGGTAGCATCCAGACCATGATGTAGCGTGCGCCGGCCTGTTGCAGAGCCTGGGCGCTGTCCGCCAGACGCCCACCTGCGGCGACCGCTTGAGCGGGGCTGAGTACCCGGCCTTGGAGGAAGTCGTTGCCCCCACCGGAAAGGAAGTAGAGCGCGTTCGGGTCAGCTCTCCCACCATTGGCCGGCAAATAGCCCTGCCGGCTGCGCAACACGGTGCCACCACCGGCATTGCCGGGGGGAATCGCAGCATCGGAGACTGAGGTAATAGAGTCGAGGATATTGTCGGTACGGTAACCACCCACTGCCCAGTTGTTCCCGTCTGGCAAACCTTGGGCTGCGCGAACGGGTGAGGTGGAGGCATTCAGGTCATTGGGGGCTACCCCCAATTTGGCACCCAATAGGGTTGAGGAGACCAGGCCGTACTCACCCTGGAAGTTCGCCCCGGTTCGATTGGTAAAGCGCAACGTGGCACCGGCCGAACCGTCGGGAAACTGGCCTGCATCAGCCAGGCTGTCGCCGAAAACCACCATGGTTGAATAAGGTGACGGGGCTGCGAACGCCTGGGCGCAGGCCAATGACAGGAGGCAGCCGGCAAGGGGCGTGAAAAACGCTGGTCTGAGCATGCAAGATTCCATTCGGTTGTTTTTATGTTGGAAGTGAAACACTAGCAAAATTTCTAGCATTTTCTGTAGGGATATGTGGAATCTGCCTACGTTGGCCCCCGTATTTGCGGCTCCATATTGCACCGCTGGCGAGCCTACGTTACTGTGCCTGAACGTATGAATGAGACCCTCCCCGTGTTGATCATCAGCAAACTCTTGATGCGAGTAGTCAAGGCACACGCCCGTTGGCGTTGGCGCGCCTGACATTTTTCTCTGCCGGCCTGGCCGGACCTGTACCGATTTGCCTTCTTCACCCGTTGCCTGACGCCCCTTGCCAACTCACCCTGGCAACCGGAACGTGCGTCTGGCAGCGGGTCACACGCTTGGAAGGCGGTCATTTGAAATCAGTGAATTCAAGAGGTTTGAACCCACATGTTGCTGATGATTGATAACTACGACTCCTTTACCTACAACGTTGTGCAGTACCTGGGCGAGCTGGGTGCCGAGGTCAAGGTGGTGCGCAACGATGAACTCACTGTTGCCGAAATCGCCGCGTTGAACCCCGAGCGCATCGTCGTCTCACCTGGCCCGTGCACGCCGACCGAGGCGGGCATCTCTCTGGAAGCTATCCAGTATTTCGCCGGCAAGCTGCCGATCCTGGGCGTCTGCCTGGGCCACCAGTCCATCGGCCAGGCGTTTGGCGGTGATGTGGTGCGCGCGCGGGAGGTCATGCACGGCAAGACCAGCCCGGTGTTCCATCGTGACCTGGGCGTGTTCCACGGCCTGAACCTGCCGGTGACCGTGACCCGTTACCACTCACTGGTGGTCAAGCGTGAAACCTTGCCCGAATGCCTGGAACTGACCGCCTGGACCCAATTGGAAGACGGCTCGGTCGACGAGATCATGGGCTTGCGTCACAAGACGCTGAACATCGAAGGGGTGCAATTTCACCCTGAATCAATCCTGACCGAGCAGGGCTACGAGCTGTTCGCCAACTTTCTCAAGCAGAGCGGCGGCACGCGCTAAGGACTTTTCATGGATATCAAGACTGCCCTGAGCCGTATCGTCGGCCATCTGGACCTTAGCACCGCGGAAATGAGCGATGTGATGCGCGAGATCATGACCGGCCAATGCACCGATGCCCAGATCGGCGCCTTTATGATGGCGATGCGCATGAAGAGCGAAAGCATCGACGAAATAGTCGGTGCGGTGTCGGTGATGCGTGAGCTGGCGGACAAGGTCGAGCTCAAGACTCTCGATGGCGTCGTCGATGTGGTGGGCACCGGCGGTGACGGTGCGAATATTTTCAACGTGTCGACCGCCTCATCTTTTGTGGTGGCCGCCGCTGGTTGCACCGTCGCCAAGCACGGTAACCGTGCAGTGTCTGGCAAGAGCGGCAGTGCCGACTTGCTGGAAGCGGCCGGTATTTACCTGAACCTCACGCCGGTGCAAGTAGCGCGCTGCATTGACAGCGTTGGTATCGGCTTCATGTTTGCCCAGTCCCATCATGGCGCGATGAAACACGCTGCCGGCCCGCGTAAGGACCTTGGCTTGCGTACCCTGTTCAACATGCTCGGCCCGCTTACGAATCCGGCCGGTGTGAAGCACCAGGTGGTGGGCGTGTTCAGCCAGGCGCTGTGCCGGCCGCTGGCCGAAGTCTTGCAACGCCTGGGCAGCAAGCATGTGCTGGTGGTGCATTCCAAGGATGGCCTCGACGAGTTCAGCCTGGCGGCGCCGACCTTCGTGGCGGAGCTGAAGAACGACGAGGTCACCGAATATTGGGTCGAGCCCGAAGACCTGGGTATGAAAAGCCAGAGCTTGCACGGCCTGGCGGTGGAAAGCCCGGCAGCTTCGTTGGAATTGATTCGTGATGCCCTGGGGCGTCGCAAGAGCGAAAACGGTCAGAAAGCTGCGGAAATGATTGTGCTCAATGCTGGCGCAGCCCTTTACGCCGCCGACCATGCCTATAGTCTCAAGGAAGGTGTCGCCTTGGCCCACGATGCGCTGCACACCGGCCTGGCTCGTGAGAAGCTCGAAGAGCTGGGAGCATTCACCGCCGTATTCAAGATGGAGAATGAAGGATGAGTGTGCCAACTGTTCTGGAAAAGATCCTGGCCCGCAAGGCTGAAGAAGTGGCCGAGCGCCGCGCCCGCGTGAGCCTGGCCGAGTTGGAAGCGCAGGCGAAAAGCGCCGAGGCACCACGCGGCTTTGCCAATGCCTTGATCGCCCAGGCCAAGCTCAAGCAGCCGGCCGTGATCGCCGAGGTCAAGAAGGCCTCGCCGAGCAAAGGCGTGATTCGCGAACACTTCGTACCCGCTGAGATCGCCGTCAGTTACGAGAAGGGTGGGGCAACCTGCTTGTCTGTGCTGACGGATATTGACTACTTCCAGGGTTCCGACCCGTTCCTGCAACAGGCGCGCGCTGCGTGCAAGCTGCCGGTGATCCGCAAGGACTTCATGGTCGACCCGTACCAAATCGTCGAAGCTCGTGCCTTGGGTGCCGACTGCGTTTTGCTGATTGTCTCGGCATTGGATGACGTGAAGATGGCGGAGCTGGCGGCCGTGGCCAAAAGCGTCGGCCTGGACGTGCTGGTCGAAGTGCATGACGGTGACGAGCTGGAGCGCGCATTGAAGACCCTCGATACTCCGCTGGTGGGCGTCAACAACCGTAACCTGCATACCTTCGACGTCAGCCTGGAAACTACCCTCGACCTGCTGCCGCGTATTCCGCGCGATCGCTTGGTGATTACCGAGAGTGGCATCGTCAATCGCGCCGATGTGGAATTGATGGAAATCAGTGGTGTGTACTCGTTCCTGGTGGGCGAGACCTTTATGCGCGCCGAGAACCCGGGGGCGGAACTGCAGCGTTTGTTCTTCCCGGAGCGCGGTACGACGATCAGCGGTTCGACACTAGACTGATTTGAAATACGCTCGGAACTGTAGGCGCTGGCTTGCCTGGATAGCGGCGGGTCAGCCAACCTCTGTGTAGCTGACACACCGCTATCGCAGGCAAGCCAGCACCCACATTGGTTTTGTGTTTATTCAGGTAGGTAGGTGTTCGATGCTCCAGCCCGTGATCATGACTGTCGAAGCAGGCCTTGCCGCCGAGCAAGACCTATTGGCAGCGGTTTGCGCGGGTGAGCAGGCATTCGGATTGCTGTTCTGGCAGCCCAGTGACCAAGCGCTGGTCATGCCGCGCCGTTTGAGCCGGCTGCCGGCATTCGCGGTGGCGAGCCAGGTCTCGGCCGATGCGGGTTGGCCGGTATTGCTGCGTGAAACCGGCGGTGAGCCGGTGCCGCAGTCCGGCGCCACGGTCAACATCGCCCTGGTCTATGCCCCACCGCGTAGCGAAGGCGACCAGGGGCGCATCGAAACCGGCTATCAGCGCTTGTGCCAACCGATCTGTGATCTGTTGATCGAGTTGGGTGGCGATGCGTCCGTCGGCGAAATTGACGGTGCGTTTTGCGACGGTCGTTACAACGTCAACCTCAATGGCCGCAAAATGGTGGGCACTGCCCAGCGTTGGCGGCAAAGCGGTGGCCGCCCGGTCGGGTTGGTGCATGGGGCGATGTTGCTGGAGAATGATCGTGAGGAATTGATTGCGGCGGTCAACCGCTTCAATCAAGCCTGCGGCTTGGAGCAGCGGGTTCGCGCCGATAGCCATATCGCACTGCACGAAGCGTTTCCCGCGCCGGACGCGATCCGTCGGCTCGACACGTTGTACCGGCAGATGCTGGCTGGCTTCCTGCCGCTCTAGCGAGTACCGAACACCACCATCGTCTTGCCTTTGACGTGCACCAGGTTGCGTTCTTCCAAATCCTTGAGCACGCGGCCGACCATTTCCCGCGAACACCCGACAATACGTCCGATCTCCTGGCGCGTGACTTTGATCTGCATGCCGTCGGGATGGGTCATGGCGTCGGGTTGTTTGCATAATTCCAGCAGGCAGCGAGCGACGCGGCCAGTGACATCAAAGAACGCCAGGTCGCCGACCTTACGCGTGGTGTCGCGCAGGCGCTGGGCGATCTGACCGCTCAGGGCGTACAAGATGTCCGGATCATGCTGGGCCAATTCGCGAAATTTCGCATAGCTGATTTCGGCCACTTCGCACTCAACTTTGGCCCGTACCCAAGCACTACGTTCCTGCTCTTTGCCTGCTTGTTCAAACAAACCCAGCTCCCCGAAGAAGTCTCCGGCGTTGAGATAGGCAATGATCATCTCACGGCCATCCTCATCCTCGATCAGGATGGTGACCGAGCCTTTGATGATGAAGAACAGGGTTTCTGAACGCTCGCCGGCGCAGATGATGTTGTGTTTGGCCGGATGACGTCGGCGCTGGCAGTGAAGCAGCAGCTTGTCGAGGTTCTTGATCTTGGATGTGGGAGTAAGAGCAACCATGGTTGTATCCCGAAAAAGACTGCGCGGTGTCGTTGGCGTTGTTTTTATCCAGCGGCATCTCATTGATACACGCCGTACAAGACATGGCAATGCGCCATTCATTTGGCGCCAGCTTACCAGACACCTTCTGTCGCGATTAGCCAATTTAGCGGGCAAACGCTGTCATTTATCGATTTTATGCAGGGCGCTGCTGTTTCAAGGCCCTGTGCTAAGCTGGCGACCCTTTTTTAGCAGTGGAGTCTGGGCGATGAAGGCACGCATCCAATGGGCGGGCGAAGCCATGTTCCTCGGTGAGTCGGGCAGCGGCCACGTGGTGGTTATGGATGGCCCGCCGGAAGCCGGCGGTCGGAACCTGGGTGTACGCCCCATGGAAATGTTGCTGCTGGGTGTGGGCGGTTGCAGCAATTTCGACGTGGTCAGCATCTTGAAGAAGTCCCGGCAAGCCGTGGAAAGCTGCGAAGCCTTCCTGGAAGCCGAGCGCGCCACTGAAGACCCCAAGGTTTTTACCAAGATCCATATGCATTTCGTGGTCAAGGGCCGGGCGCTGAAAGAAGCCCAGGTCAAGCGGGCCATCGAGCTGTCGGCCGAGAAGTACTGCTCAGCATCGATCATGCTGGGGGCCGCGGGCGTGGTCATTACCCACGACTACGAAATCATCGAGTTGGGTTGATTGCAGCAGGCAAAAGAAAGGGCGCTTCGGGCGCCCTTTTTTTCGGTTCAGATTCGATAGGTGCTTTTGGTCATGACCTTGGCCAGCAGGCTCATGCCGAACCGTACCGGGGCTGGAAAGCGGAAGCCGCCCGCGTCCAGCGCGCTCTCTGCGTGGTGTTCTTCATCGATGCGCATCTGCTCAAGAATGGCCCGTGACTTTTCGTCTTCGGCCGGCAGTTGCTCCAGGTGTTCGTCCAGGTGCTTGCACACCTGATGTTCTGTCGCGGCCACAAACCCCAGGCTGACTTTGTCGCTGATCAGCCCGGCAGCCGCGCCGATACCAAACGACAAGCCATAAAAAAGTGGGTTGAGCACGCTGGGATGGCTGCCCAACTGGCGGATGCGTTGTTCGCACCAGGCCAGATGGTCGATCTCTTCCTCGGCCGCATGCTCCATCGCCGTGCGTACCTGTGGCAACTTGGCGGTCAGCGCCTGGCCCTGGTACAACGCCTGGGCACAGACTTCACCGGTATGGTTAATGCGCATCAGGCCAGCGACGTGACGGGTATCGGTGTCGCTCAGCTGTACATCCGGCTGCACGATGGCGGGCGAGGGACGGTAGGGCTGGCCGCTGAACGGCAGCAGGGTGCGCATGGCCGTGTCGGCTTGCAGCAACAGACGGTCAATCGGCGAGTAGTGACGTTGGGTAGTCATGCTGACCTCCGGGAAGAATCTCGGCGGCCAGTTTACCGCAAGAGAGCGTCCAGCGTTTGTGCTGAGTCAATTTGCCCTTGTGCACTCAGCCCGGTGGCCAGTTCATCTGGCGCTGACCCAGCACGTGCATATGGATGTGGTAAACGGTTTGCCCGCCGTCTTCATTGCAATTCATCACCACACGAAAGCCTTTTTCGCAGCCTTGTTCCACGGCCAGGCGTTGGGCGGTGAACAGGATATGGCCGGCCAGCGCCTTATCGTCCTCGGTCAGGTCGTTGAGGGTACGAATGGGTTTTTTCGGGATAACCAGGAAATGCACTGGTGCCTGCGGGGCGATATCGTGAAAAGCCAGGACTTGGTCATCTTCATAGATGATCTTCGCCGGTATTTCCCTGTTGATGATCTTGGTGAACAGAGTATCCACAGCTGTATCTCCATCGTGAAAAGTGAGGTGAGTGTACGTAGGCCATCAGCGTGGGCAATAGGCCTTGTTGATGGCGCCGGCAATTTTGCGAGTGAGCCAGCGTGGGCTCAGGCGTGGGCTGAACGTCAGCCATCGATTGCGGCGCCCGGGAATGATAATGGCCTTGTTCTTTTCCAGCGCCCGCACGGTGTAGAGCGCGACTTCTTCCGGGCTCATCAGCTGCTGGCTGCGGTCGAGTTTCGCCGTATCCATCTGCGCGGTGCCGAAGAATGCGGTGCGCGTGGGGCCGGGGCACAGCACTGAAACCTTGATGCCGCAGGTCTTCAATTCTTCACGCAGCCCTTCGGAGAAGTGCAATACGTAGGCTTTGCTGGCGTAGTAGCTGCTCATCCACGGCCCAGGCTGGAAGGCGGCGACCGAAGCCACATTGAGGATTTGCCCGCCGCCATGCAGGGCCATGGCATTGCCCAGTGCGTGGCACATGCGGGTCAAGGCCAGGATGTTGACCTCGATGAGGTCCTGCTCGGTCATCCAGTCCTGGGCCAGGAACGGCCCGCTGGTGCCGATGCCGGCGCAGTTGACCAGCAGGTCGATCTGTCGCTCACCCTCTTCGAGCTCCAGCAAAAAGCCGGACAAACGCAGCGGCTCGCTCAAATCACAGGCACGAAACAGCACCTCGACGCCGAAGCGTTGGGTCAACTCCAATGCAATGCTTTCCAACTGATCACGCTGGCGGGCCACCAGAATCAAGCTACGGCCGCGCCGTGCCAAGGCCTCGGCCAATGCCAGGCCGATGCCACTGGAGGCGCCGGTGATCAGAGCGTAACGGGTCATGCCTTTCTCCATCGCAACGCCACCGGCCTATGACAGTGCGTCACAGGCGGCGGGCGTTTCTTCACTGTTCTGGAGAGTCTACAGGTTCGGCTGCATCGTCAGCACTTTGCGCTTCGGCTTCGTCAACGATAGCGCTTTGATCGGCGTCTGCGTCGGAGGTAATGGAGCTGCTTTCGTAGCTGCTGTCCATGTTGGCTTCAAGCTGGTCCAGGTAGCCATTCATGCCCAGGGTGACGACGATGATGAGCATCAAGGGAATGAACGCCAGCCACAGCGAGGCCAGGATTTTCACCGCAGTGGAGTTGCGTGGTGGTGGCGCGCCGTACTGGTTGGCGCCCGTATTGCCTGGCAATACCAGCAACAACAGTGGGAATACGCTGTTTACCAGCGGAACCAGGTTGAGCAGGTACAGCCAGCCAGACCAGCCCAGGTCATGCAGGCGCTGCACGCCGATTTGCACGCTCACCACTACCAATGCCACAAACAGCGCGAAACCCAGCAGCGAGCCAATAATGATGGCGATGGTTGGCGAGGCTGTCGCCACCGCGAAGCCCACCGTACTGATGATGCCCGCTGCCACCAGCATCGCGACGGTCAGTGCCAGCGTCCAAGCCAGGTAGCGCAGGCGCCCGATGCGCCCGTGGATGGTGAACACCTTTAGGGTGGCGAACTCCGGCAGGTCGTCGCCAACTGCGGCGCGTGGCGGTGCATAAGGCGACGCAGCGGCGCGGTCAGAGGTTGACGAGTCCGTCTCGTGGGTTTCTGCAAGGTTGAACGCCACGGGTTGTTCGGCCTCGATGCGAGCGTCGATCCCGGCATTGTGCAGTGCCGTGAGGTAAGTTTGCGCGTCGGGCTGGGACAAGTCGCGCTTGAGCGCGACGGGGCGGCCGGTGAAGAGTTTTTCGATTGCTTCAACATCGCTTTTGAATAGTTCGGCGAGGTTCAGCTTGGCGGTGGTGCTTTCGACACCTGGGCGCAAGGCTCCGTCAAACACAATCTTGAAACGGCTGTCGCTCATGCGGGCATCCTTGTCACTTAATCAGGAAGAGTATGCAGGCCTGTCCAGTTGGCAGGCCCTGCAGTGGGTCAGCGTGGCCAGCGCAGTTGCGCGGCGTGCTCGCGTGCTTTGCGGTATTCGGCATCCAGGCGCGCTATGAGCTCATCCACAGTGGGTACATCATTGATCTCACCGACGCCTTGGCCAGCAGACCATACAGTTTTCCACGCTTTGGCCTCATCGCTCAATGGCTTGAGCTTGGAACCGAAATTGACTTCACCCTTGCCTTGAAGCGCAGCAAGGTCAAAACCGGCATTTTCCAGGCTCTGGCGCATAAAGCTTGCAGGTACGCCGGAGACTGCAGGAGTGTGCACGATGTCGGCAGCGCGGGATGTGAGCAGCATCTCCTTATAGGCATCCGGTGCCTGACTTTCGGTGGTGCCGATAAAGCGCGTACCGAAATATGCCAGGTCTGCCCCCAGCATCTGGGCGGCAAGAATTTCGTGCCCATGGTTAAGGCAGCCCGCCAGCAGCAGGGTTTTGTCGAAGAACTGGCGAATTTCGGCAATCAGCGAAAAGGGGCTCCAGGTGCCAGCGTGGCCACCCGCGCCAGCGGCTACGGCAATCAGGCCGTCTACGCCGGCTTCAGCGGCTTTTTCCGCATGGCGTCGGGTAGTAACGTCATGAAATACCAGGCCGCCGTAGCTATGAACCGCGTCCACCAGTTCCTTTACCGCACCGAGGCTGGTGATGACGATGGGCACCTTGTGCTCGACACAGATCGCCAGGTCGGCCTCCAGCCGCGGGTTGCTGTTGTGCACGATCAGGTTCACGGCATAGGGCGCAGGATTGTCCAGCAGCGCCAAGCCCGCTTCGATTTCTTCCAGCCAGGCCTTGAAGCCGCTGCTTTCGCGTTGGTTGAGCGCCGGGAAACTCCCCACTACCCCGTTGCGACAGCAGGCCAGGACCAGTTGCGGATTGGAGATCAGAAACATCGGCGCGGCCACCACGGGCAGGCGCAGACGTTGTTCCAGCAGAGCGGGCAGCGACATTGGAGGTTCCCCGAGTAATTGACGTTAGAACGGTTTGACCACGACCAAAATTACGATAGCCAGCAATATCAGAACCGGGACCTCATTGAACCAGCGATAAAAGACATGGCTGCGGGTGTTTTCGCCACGGGCGAAGCGTTTTACCTGTGCGCCGCACATGTGGTGATAGCCGATCAGCAGGACGACCAGGGTCAGCTTGGCGTGGATCCAGGCCCCCGACTGGAAAATGCCTGGGTTGAGGGCCAGCATCCAGATGCCGAAGACCAGTGTGGCAACCATCGCCGGGCCCATGATGCCACGGTACAACTTGCGCTCCATGATGCTGAAGCGCTCCTTGCTGACGGTGTCTTCGCTTTGGGCGTGGTAGACGAACAGGCGCGGCAGGTAGAACAGCCCGGCAAACCAGCAAACGATGCTGACGATATGGAAGGCTTTGACCCAAAGATAGAGCATTTTAGTTATTCCCAGGTTCACGGTAGCGAAGATAGTAGTGGCTCATGCGCCCGTACGTCACGTTGACGGTTGTCGCAGGACGATACGGCCCCTATTATCGACGGCTTTCCAGTGGGTTCGTTGAGGGCAGGTTTATGGTCAAGGTCGGTATCGTCGGCGGCACGGGTTACACCGGTGTCGAATTGCTGCGTCTGTTGGCTCAGCATCCGCAGGCTGAGGTGGTGGTCATCACTTCCCGATCCGAAGCCGGGCTGGCCGTGGCCGATATGTACCCGAACCTGCGAGGCCATTATGATGGCCTGGCGTTCAGTGTGCCGGACACCAAGACCCTGGCTGCCTGCGACGTGGTGTTCTTCGCCACGCCTCACGGTGTGGCTCATGCGTTGGCCGGCGAGCTGCTGGCGGCCGGCACCAAGGTTATCGACTTGTCGGCAGACTTCCGCCTGCAAGACGCCGATGAGTGGGCCAAATGGTACGGCCAGCCCCATGGTGCGCCGCAGCTGTTGGAAGAGGCGGTTTACGGCCTGCCGGAAGTCAATCGCGAGCAGATCAAGCAAGCGCGCCTGATTGCCGTGCCGGGTTGCTATCCGACGGCGACGCAATTGGGCTTTCTGCCATTGCTGGAGGCTGGCTTGGCGGATGCGTCGCGCCTGATCGCGGACTGCAAGTCGGGTGTCAGTGGTGCGGGCCGTGGTGCGGCGGTAGGTTCGCTTTACTCCGAAACGTCGGAAAGCATGAAAGCCTATGCGGTAAAAGGTCATAGGCACTTGCCGGAAATCCGCCAGGGCTTGCGTCGCGCTGCCGGCCAGGATGTGGGGCTGACCTTCGTGCCGCACCTGACACCGATGATCCGCGGGATTCACTCCACGCTGTATGCGACCGTCGCCGATCGCTCGGTAGACCTGCAGGCACTGTTTGAAAAGCGTTATGCCAATGAGCCGTTCGTCGATGTGATGCCGGCCGGTAGCCATCCGGAAACGCGCAGCGTGCGTGGTGCCAATGTGTGCCGTATTGCGGTGCATCGTCCGCAGGATGGCGACCTGGTGGTGGTGTTGTCGGTGATCGACAATCTGGTCAAGGGCGCTTCGGGCCAGGCGGTGCAGAACATGAACATCCTGTTCGGCCTGGACGAGAAGTTGGGTCTGTCCCACGCGGGGATGTTGCCTTAACGCGGGCTCACCGTTGCGCAAAAGGCCCGTTGATCGGGCCTTTTGCATTTTTAATGGTCGCTGGGCGGATTGATATACCGTAACAATAGTTGACCGCTTTTCTAGGAGAAGCGGATAATACCGGCCATTACGCATATGGCGGCGCTACGCCGGGAGATTATCAGCATGAGCGTTGAATCCTTCACCCCCACGGCTTTGCAATTCACCCACGGTGCTGCGCACAAGGTGAAGAGCCTGGTCGATGAAGAGGGTAATGATCGCTTGAAGCTGCGCGTATTCGTTACGGGCGGCGGTTGTTCAGGGTTTCAGTACGGTTTTACCTTCGATGAAGATGTGGCCGATGACGACACTATCGTTGAGCGCGAGGGTGTGAGCCTGGTCGTGGATCCGATGAGCTTCCAATACCTGGCAGGTGCCGAGGTGGATTATCAGGAAGGTCTGGAAGGCTCGCGTTTCGTGATCAAGAACCCTAATGCCACCACGACATGTGGTTGCGGGTCTTCGTTCTCGATCTGATTGGTAGCAGGTACAAAAACGCCGCTTGGCTTTTACGGGCCAAGCGGCGTTTTGCTGTCTGGGGTCAGGCGGGGTAGATCGCGCCAAGCACTCGAAGCCCACGTGCGCCAGTGACGCTGGGGCGATTGGCGGCGATGCCTTCCAGGCAGCAATGTGCCAGCCAGGCGAAGGCCATTGCTTCTACCCAGTCAGGATCTACGCCGTAGGCCGCTGTAGTGCTGACATGAGTGGAAGGCAGCAACGTTGTCAGCCGGCTCATCAGTGCCCCGTTATGGGCGCCGCCCCCGCAGATCAGCAAGGTTGTTGTGTCAGTCTGGGCGCTTTGCAGGGACTCGACGATGGTCAGGGCGGTCAGCTCCAGCAGGGTGGCCTGTACGTCTTGGGGTTCAAAGGCGGGCAAACGGCCAAGGTGCTGCTGCAGCCAGGCCAGGTTGAACACTTCGCGGCCCGTACTTTTTGGGCCTTTGGTCATGAAGAACGGATCGCTGAGCAACGTATTGAGCAGTTGGGGTTGGACCTTGCCGCTGGCCGCCCATTGCCCGTTCCGATCAAAGTGTTCGCCGCGCTGCAGGTTAATCCAGGCATCGAGGAGGACGTTCCCCGGGCCGCAGTCGAAACCGGCGACAGGCTCGCCCGTCTCGATCAGGCTGAGGTTGCTGAACCCGCCGACATTCAATACCGCGCGTTTGCCCGTCTGCTCGCCGAACAAGGCTTCATGAAAGGCTGGAACCAATGGAGCGCCTTGGCCGCCGGCAGCGACATCGCGGCTGCGGAAGTCGCTGACGACGGTGATGTCTGTCAGCTCGGTGAGAAGGGCAGGGTTGCCGATCTGAACGGTAAAGCCTCGGGCGGGTTCATGGCGAATCGTCTGACCATGGCTACCAATCGCCCGAATGTCCTGAGGCTTGAGGTTCTGTTGATCCAGCAAGGCGTGGATGCCTTGCACAGCGAGCGTTACCCATTGTTGCTGTGCAATTGCCGAGCGGGCGATTTCATCCGGGCCACTGGCGCATAGGCTCAGCAGTTCTGTGCGCAAGGCGTCAGGCATCGGGATGTAATGGGTGGCGATCAGATTGACCGCCGCGCCTTGTTCGATAAGGGCGATATCCAGGCCGTCGAGGCTGGTCCCGGACATCACACCGATATAGAGCGGCATACCTTAACGCTTCGCCGAGGCCAGCATGGTGGAGCGCTCTTGATCCATGCGTGCCATCAGCGGCTGGCTCTGCTGCATGAAGCGCGCGCGTTCGGCCTTGGCAATCGGGTCAGCCATCGGCAGCTTCTGGCCCAATGGGTCGACGTGTACGCCGTTGACCTGGAACTCGTAGTGCAAGTGCGGGCCGGTGGAGAGGCCGGTAGTGCCGATGTAGCCGATCACTTGCCCCTGTTTCACGTTGCCGCCAGTCTTGACGCCCTTGGCAAAGCCTTGCATGTGGCCGTACAGCGTGCGGTAAGTGTTGCCGTGCTGGATGATCACCGTATTGCCGTAACCACCCCGGCGCCCTGCCAACAAGACCTTGCCGTCGCCCGCCGCTTTGATTGGCGTGCCACGCGGCGCGGCATAGTCGACGCCCTTGTGTGCGCGAATTTTGTTCAGAATTGGATGCTTGCGGCCCATGGAGAAACGCGAGCTAATACGAGCAAAGTCAACGGGGGTACGGATGAAAGCCTTGCGCATGCTGTTGCCATCAGCTGTGTAGTAGCTGCTGTTGCCTTGTTTGTTGGTGTAGCGCACGGCGGTGTAGGTTTTGCCACGGTTGGTGAAGCGTGCAGACAGGATGTTACCAGTGCCCACGACTTTTCCGTTGGCTACTTTCTGCTCGTAGATCATGTCGAACTCATCGCCTTGACGGATGTCTTGGGCGAAGTCGATGTCGTAGCCAAAAACGCTGGCCATGTCCATGGTCATGCTGTGCGACAGGCCCGCACGCGCGGCCGATTGCGACAGCGAGCTGTTGATCACGCCATGTACGTAGGCGGAACGCATGACGGGTTTGGTGGTGATTCGGTTGAATGCGAAGCCTTTGGCGCCTTTGCTCAGGCTGATGCTTTCCAGGTCGCTGATAGTGGTGTGCAGGTTGTTCAGCTGGCCGTCTGGCGTCAGCTCAAACTCGAGCTTTTGGCCTCGTTTGAGCTGAGTGAATTGCTTGGCTTGCTTATCGCTGGCGAGCACTTCATTTACAGCGGCGGCAGGCAATCCAACCTTTTCGAACAGGGTAGATAGTGTGTCGCCTTTGCCCACGATGACTTCGCGGTGCTGGGGATTCTTGGCTGCGGCTGCCGCAGGTGCTTCCTGGGTGGCTTGTTGAGTGTCTTCTGGAGTGCTTTCGATCTGTGCGAAAGGTGATTCGGCCGGAGCATTTGTGGCTTGTTGAGCGTCGGAAGCGTCTTGATCTTGTGTCAGTTGTTCAACTGGGCTTTCCAGATCGAGGCTCAGGGATGTTCGTTTGGCTTCAACGTCACTGGAAGGGAATACCAGCAGTGCCAGGCTGAGAAGGGCGGCGATACCACTTGCGGCGAGCAGGTGGGTCTTCGGGTAAAGCGGCGGCGCTTTAGACGGTTCAGTGGTCATAAGTAATTTTGACTTTGAAGATGAAATGGAAAAGATGAATGACATGATGAAGATGAAATAACTGTATAAAATATAACCAAATCATCTGTGGCGCAAGCTCGCGAACGCTGGGCTTGCTGAACGGTGTCCGTGCGCAGGGCAAAACTTGTAATTAGTCCCTGATCTTGTATGGTTGGTTCCCTTTTGAATCTGAGCCTTGCAGGTCTGTTATGAAGTCGGTTGAAGAGCAGCTAGCGCTGATAAAACGTGGTGCGGAAGAACTGTTGGTCGAGGCCGAGCTGATCGAAAAGCTCAAGCGTGGCCAACCCTTGCGTATCAAGGCTGGCTTTGATCCGACTGCGCCGGATCTGCACCTGGGTCATACCGTGCTTATTAATAAGCTGCGTCAGTTTCAGGAGTTGGGCCATCAGGTCATCTTCCTTATAGGTGACTTCACTGGGATGATCGGTGATCCAAGCGGCAAGAGCGCTACGCGCCCGCCGCTGACTCGTGAGCAGGTGCTCGATAATGCCGAGACCTACAAGACCCAGGTATTCAAGATCCTTGATCCAGCCAAGACTGAGGTGGCGTTCAACTCCACTTGGATGGACAAAATGGGGCCGGCAGATTTCATTCGTCTGACGTCCCAGTACACCGTGGCACGCATGCTCGAGCGCGATGACTTCGACAAGCGCTACTCGACCAATCAGCCAATCGCCATCCATGAGTTCCTTTACCCGCTGGTTCAAGGGTACGACTCGGTGGCGCTGCGCGCGGACGTTGAGTTGGGTGGCACCGATCAGAAGTTCAACCTGCTGATGGGGCGTGAATTGCAACGCGCCTATGGTCAGGAGGCTCAGTGCATTCTGACCATGCCGCTGTTGGAAGGCTTGGATGGCGTCAAGAAGATGTCCAAGTCTCTGGGGAACTATGTCGGTATCCAGGAAGCACCAGGTGTGATGTACGGCAAGTTGGTGTCTATTCCGGATGCGCTGATGTGGCGCTACTTCGAGCTGTTGAGCTTCCGCTCGATGGACGAGATCAATGCGCTGCGTGCGGATGTCGAGGCGGGCGCTAATCCTCGCGATGTGAAGATTAAGCTGGCTGAAGAAATCGTTGCGCGTTTCCATGGTGAGGAGGCTGCGGCCAGCGCTCACCGCGCGGCAGGTAATCGCATGAAAGACGGCGAGCTGCCTGACGATCTGCCGGAAATTGAATTGACTGCTGCTGAGGCGATGCCGATTGCGGCTGTGCTTAATAAAGCTGGCTTAGTGAAGAATTCGGCGGTCGCGCGTGATCTCTTGGGTTCGGGCGGTGTACGTATAGATGGTGAGGTGGTTGATCGCACCTTTATATACGAGCTGGGCGCGACTCACGTTTGCCAGGCGGGGAAGAAGGCATTTGCGCGTATTACGCTCAAATCCGAACAAGTCTGAAAATAGATGTTGACGGCGAATTATATCTGTCTATAATTCGCCCCACTTCCGGCGCAGTCGAAACGGAAAACTCCTTGGTAAACAATGAGTTATGTGGTTTTCGGCAGCGGGTTGCTTCAGTTCATCGAAGCCAAAAGGAAGTTGAAAAAGAGGTGTTGACAGCAGCGTGTAACGCTGTAGAATTCGCCTCCCGCTTACGAGAGATCGCAAGCGCAAGTGGTTGAAGTTGTTGAAGAAATCTTCGAAATCTTCTGAAAATAACCACTTGACAGCAAATGAGGCTGCTGTAGAATGCGCGCCTCGGTTGAGACGAAAGATCTTAACCAACCG
>NZ_FPJI01000010.1:23841-279731 GCF_900119355.1 Pseudomonas sp. NFPP02 | reverse complement strand
CGAGATCTTCAACATGTACCACGAGATTCCATCGGTCGCCAAAAAGGCCGCCTGGGGCCTGAAGTACACCCGCTCGATCTCCGATCCGAAGTTCGAAACCGGCACCGTCGACACCGACAAAGAGCTGCTGCGCAACCTGGTCGCCTACTACTGCGTGCTGGAAGGCATCTTCTTCTACTGCGGCTTCACCCAGATCCTGTCCATGGGCCGCCGCAACAAAATGACCGGCGTGGCCGAGCAGTTCCAGTACATCCTGCGCGATGAGTCGATGCACCTGAACTTCGGTATCGACGTGATCAACCAGATCAAAATCGAAAACCCACACTTGTGGGATGCCGAGATGAAAGAAGAAGCGACCCAGATGATCCTGCAAGGGACGCAGCTGGAGATCGAATATGCGCGGGATACCATGCCTCGTGGGGTGTTGGGCATGAATGCGGCGATGATGGAGGATTACCTCAAGTTCATCGCTAACCGTCGCCTGTCGCAGATCGGCTTGAAGGAAGAGTACCCAGGCACGACTAACCCGTTCCCGTGGATGAGCGAGATCATGGACTTGAAGAAAGAGAAGAACTTCTTCGAGACCCGTGTGATCGAGTATCAGACCGGCGGCGCGTTGAGCTGGGACTGAATCAACACGAACCAATAAATGTGGGAGCGGGCTTGCCCGCGATAGCGCTGTATCAGTCACGGATGTACCCACTGACACACAGCTATCGCGGGCAAGCCCGCTCCCACATTGGCTATTGATGATCCATAGACTTTGCAAGCAAGCCTTTATGCCCAACCAAACCATCAAAACCCCTTGCGTCGGCCTGTGCTCCACCGTCTACGGTGACCTGGTCTGTCGGGGCTGCAAGCGCTATCACCACGAGGTGATCCAGTGGAATGGCTATAACGCCGAGGAAAAACAGGCGGTGTGGCTGCGTCTGGAACAACTGCTGGTACAGGTAATGGCCAGCAAGCTGGAAGTGTTCGACCCGCACTGCCTGCGACAGCAGTTGGAAGCGCGCAAGATTCGTTTTATGCCGCACCAGTCGCCGTATTGCTGGGCATACCAGTTGATTGCGCGGGGTGCGCGGGTGATTTCCAGGCTGGATGCCTATGGTTTGACGCTGTTACCGGAGTTTCGTGAACGCCACCTGGCGGATTTGCGCGATGCGATAGATCGAGAGTTCTTTTTGCTGTCCGAGGCACATTACGAACGCTATATCGCCCCGGTTTTCTTGAAAGAGTCATTCGGGCCGGCGCTGATTGCCACGCGCTGACCCAAATCGCAAACACTGCGGGAACTGGCCATAGGTAGTTACATTACTGCGGTACAACGCTGGACCTGTGGCGAGGGAGCTTGCTCCCGTGACGGCCCTGACAGCCGACGATGATCCAACTCACGCTCCGCGACCCAAAGTAGATAAGCGTCGACTATCAGGCCGTCATCGCAGGCAAGCCAGTTCCCACCCAATTGTGTTTAAAATGCCGCCCGCCCGATGACTGACGCTTAACGATGAACCCAGACGCACTCGCTACCCTGCACGCCCACTTGCTCACTGCCCTGGCTGACCCGCCTGCGGAAACCCGGCGCCTGTTCCATGGCCGTGGCCGTTGCTGGCCGGGCTTGGAACAACTGACGGTGGACTGGCTGCAAGGGGTGGTGCTGGTTGCTTTGTTCAAAGAAACCGAGCACCTGGATGCCCTGAAGCACACGCTGTTGCAGATCGAGTGGAGCCGTTTCGGCGTGCACACCGTGGCCCTGCAACACCGCTACCTGCCGCAAAGCACCACCGAATGGCTGGTGGGCGACGCCATCGACGAGCTGACCATCACCGAGGGCGGCCTGCGCTACCTGATCGACCTGGGTAAAAAACAGAACAGCGGGCTGTTTCTCGACATGCGTTACGGGCGCAACTGGGTGCGCGAACAAGCCCAGGGCCAGCGTGTGCTGAATTTGTTTGCCTATACCTGCGGTTTTTCCGTAGCCGCCATCGAAGGCGGCGCCGACCATGTGGTGAACCTGGACATGGCCCGTGGGGCCCTAAGCCGTGGCCGCGACAACCATCGCCTGAATGGGCACGACCTGAGCCGGGTGAGCTTCCTGGGCCACGATCTGTTCAAGTCCTGGGCCAAGGTGACGAACAACGGCCCTTACGACCTGGTGATCATCGACCCGCCCTCCTTCCAGAAAGGCAGTTTCCTGCTGACCAAGGATTACCAGCGCGTGCTGCGCCGCCTGCCGGACTTGCTCAGTGCCCACGGCACCGTGCTGGCATGCATGAACGATCCGGCCTTCGGCGAGGACTTCCTGATCGACGGCGTGACCCGCGAAGCACCGGGCCTGCGGTTTGTACAGCGGCTGGAAAACCCACCGGAATTTCCCGACATTGACCCGCAGAGTGGGCTGAAGGCCCTGGTGTTCCGTCAGGGTTGATGCCGAAACATCCTACGCTTGCTACGCTAACGGATACGCCGGGCGGTGAACCTTATCCTCCCCTTCCCGGTCGATACCTGCATTCCCTGGCCAGACTCGACGGCGCTACGTTGTCGGCTGCCCCGTTTGACCTTTTGGAGAACCGCCCGTGATATCGACCCTGCATGTAGCCAGACTCAAAGCCTGGGGCGCCCACGGCTTTACCGCCACCGGTGTGGTACTGGCCTTTTTGGCCACCCTGGCGCTGCTGGAAAACTCCCCCAAGGCGTGCCTGTTGTGGCTGGGCCTGGCATTGGTGGTGGATGGCGTCGACGGCTCGCTGGCGCGACGGGTGAATGTCAGCACGGTGCTGCCCAGCTTTGACGGTTCGGTGCTGGACCTGGTGATCGACTACCTCACCTACGTGTTCATTCCTGCCCTGTTTATCTACCGCTACATCGACCTGCCTGATTTCACCCACCTGTTTGCGGTGTCGGTGATCCTGGTGTCGTCGCTGTTCTGCTTTTGCAACGTGAACATGAAGAGCAAGGACAACTACTTCGTCGGCTTCCCTGCCGCCTGGAACGTCGTTGCCCTGTGCGTCTATATCATCCAGCCGGATGCGTGGGTCACCTTGCTGACCGTGATCGGCCTGGCGCTGTTGACCGTCACGCCGATGAAGTTCCTGCACCCGTTCCGGGTCAAGCGCTTCATGCCGATCAACATCGCCGTGACCACCATCTGGCTGCTGTGCAGCTTCCTGATGGTGGTGGATTACCCGAACACCAACCCTTGGACATTTGGCCTGTGGTCGCTGATGTCGGCGTACTTCCTGGGTATCTGCATCTGGCGCACGGCCGTGGAATGGCTGGGCGCGCACAAATAACCAGGCGGGCCCGGTAAAAAATGCGGGAGAGGCCTGCCCCCTCCCACATTTGAGTCACATCGCAGTAAGATGCTGGCCTTCTGCGGCCCTCCAACAATAAGCCCTGCCCATGCCTTTCGAACTCAGCGTTGACCTCACCACTCTGGCCATCCTGGCCGTTGTCGCTTTTATCGCCGGTTTTATCGACGCCATCGCCGGCGGTGGCGGTTTGTTGACCACGCCCGCCCTGCTCACCGCTGGTATGCCGCCGCACCTGGTGCTGGGCACCAACAAGCTCAGCTCCACCTTCGGCTCGGCCACCGCCAGTTTTACCTTCTACCGGCGCAAGCTGTTCCACCCACGCCAATGGGTGCACGCCATCGTCGGTACCTTGATCGGCGCACTGACCGGCGCGGTCGTCGCGCATTACTTGCCTGCCGAAACCCTGAACAAGATGCTCCCGGTGATCGTCTTCGCCTGCGGTGTGTACCTGCTGTTCGGTGGCACGCCCAAGGCGCCACTGGACGCGGAGGCACCGATCAAAAAGAAATGGCAAGCCACCCAGGGCTTTGGCCTGGGTTTCTACGACGGCGTGGCCGGGCCCGGCACGGGGGCGTTCTGGACGGTCAGCACGATGCTGCTGCACCCCATCGACCTGGTGAAGGCCAGCGGCGTGGCGCGCAGCATGAACTTCGTCAGCAACGCGGCGGCGCTGACGGTGTTTATCATCAATGGTTCGGTGGACTGGATTGTCGGCCTGGCGATGGGGGTATCGGTGATGTGTGGCGCGTTCTTTGGCGCACGCAGCGCGATCAGCGGCGGCGCCAAATTCATTCGCCCGGTGTTTATCACCGTGGTCCTGGGCCTGACCGTGCGTCTAGCCTGGCAGCACTGGTTCAGCGTGGCCTAAACGGCGGGCCACGTAGAGGTCGATGAGGTAACGCGCAATCGAGCGTGACGCCGGTAACGGCGGCAGCTCGTGGATATTGAACCACTGCGCGTCCTCGATCTCGTCGGCCTGGGGCACGATATCGCCACCGGCGTATTCGGCGTGAAAGCCCAGCATCATCGAGTGAGGGAACGGCCAGCATTGGCTGCCCATGTACTGGATGTTCTTGACCTCCAGCTGCACCTCTTCACGCACTTCACGGATCAGGCAGTCTTCGGCGGACTCACCCGGCTCGGCAAAACCGGCCAGGGTGCTGTAGACCCCCGTCACAAAACGCGGAGAGCGCGCCAGCAGGATCTCATCGCCACGGGTCACCAGCACAATCATGCTCGGCGAGATGCGTGGGTAGCTGCGCAGGTCGCAGGCCTGGCAATACATCGCCCGCTCCCTCGGCACCTGCACCATCGCCTGGCCACAACTGCCACAAAAACGGTGCTCCCGCGCCCAGGTACCGATCTGCGCGGCGTAGCCCAGCACCTTGTACAGGGTGTGATCACCTTGCAGCATAAAACCACGCAGGCCCTGCCAACTGCACCCTTGCACCTCTGCCGGCGCGTTGAGCTCCAGCAGGTACACCGGCTCGCCGTCGAGGTGGCCGATGCCGTGTTCAGCGAACACCGACAGCTCTTGGCGCTTGAGCCATTCGCGCGGGAACAGCGGGCCGTTGGTGTCGTGTAAAAAGCCTTCGCGGCTGCGGGCGACGGCCCAGCCGCCAGGGGCGTCGTTGTCCAGCAGCGTTGTGGTAATCCAGCCTGGGGTCATGTCGGTCAATCCACGAATTCGGGTTTCTGCTTACTCATGTGGGCCGCGATGGCCACGCGCAGGTCGTTGGATTGCAACATAGCCGAGTTCCAGGTGGCAACGTATTCCAGGCCGTCATTGACTGTGTGGTCACGCATGTAGCTGATCATGGCCTTGGTGCCGGTCACGGCAATCGGCGACTTGGCGGCGATTTGATGGGCCAGGTCCATGACACCCGCCAGCAGGCTTTCATGATCGGCAAACACGCGATTGACCAGGCCGATGCTGCGCGCTTCTTCGGCACCGAATTGACGACCGGTGTAGGCCAGCTCACGCAGCATGCCATCGCCGATAATGCGCGGCAGGCGTTGCAAGGTGCCGACGTCAGCGGCCATGCCGATGTCGATTTCCTTGATCGAGAATTGCGCGTCCTCGGCGGCATAGCGCATGTCGCACGCGCTGATCAGGTCGATGGCGCCGCCAATGCAGTAGCCCTGGATCGCCGCCAGCACGGGCTTGCGGCAAGTGTCCACGGCGTTGAACGAAGCTTGCAGCTCGAGAATCTTGCGGCGCAGCAGGCGCGCATTGCGACCCACGTCCTTGCCAAAATCATTGGCGATCGAGGCCAGCATCATCAGGTCGATGCCCGAGGAAAAATGCTTGCCCGCGCCGCTGAGCACCACGGCACGCACGGCGTCGGTCTCGTCGACCCATTGGAAGATGTCGATGATTTCGGTCCAGAACGCCGCGTTCATGGCGTTGATCTTTTCCGGGCGATTGATCTGCACATGGGCAACGTTGCCGCTGAGTTCGACAACGAAGGCTTGGTATTCGGACATGGCAGTGATCCCTGACTGGCGATTGAGAAAGGCCAGACTATATCAAGGGTGCGCCACGGCGCATCGGCCAAAAACGGGACTGACCACGGTGAGGGAAAAGACGCTGGATAAAACCCGATGCACAGGCCATCCTTTGCGCTTTAAGCCGCGCTGTGCGCGGCGCTCGACGTTTTAAGGAAATGCCATGCACGCCCAACCCCTCGCTCCCGCCGATTTCGAATTCATTGACGCCACCTTGCTCAAATACGGCGAAGACCACTCGGTGCTGAACATGGCCGAACTCGACGGTTATTTCACCGCCCTGGTTTCCAGCCCGGCCAAGGTGGATGTGGCCGAGTGGTTCCCGGCGATCTGGGGCGGGCAAAACCCTGAATGGGACAACATGGACGAGGCCCAGGCTTTTCTCGAGCTGTGTGTACGCCATATGAATACCCTGGCCGCGCAATTGGCCACTGACTCCCAGGCATTCAAAGCCCGTTTCGATGAAACCGAACATCAAGGCCAGGCGGTGACCCTTGCCGAGGAATGGTGCTTTGGTTATGTGCGCGGTGTGGCGATAGCCAACTGGCCGCCATTGCCCGCTGTACAAGCCGGGCAACTGGAGCGGATTTCCTGCTGCGCCGAACAGGACAATTTCGAACTGCCGGCAGATCTGGATGTAAACGCCCATCAACTGCAGGTCAGCGAAATCGAACCGGCTGCGCGGGCGCTGCATGACTACTGGCTGAGCCAGCGCTAAGGCAGTAGGAGCGAGCTTGCTCGCGAAAAACTTCCAGGCGCCGCGTTCATTCAGGAAGCACGCTTATCGTTGACGTTTTCGCGAGCAAGCTCGCTCCTACATTAGGGACGCAGCGCATGCCAATAAATCACGCAGATCACCCACTCACTCGACAAGCATGGCGTGTTTGCCTGATGATTCGGGTCCGCACGTCGGCCACTCCACGCCACCTTGCCTTGACCAGGAGCCTTGTACCTTGAGTTCGCAGAAAACCGTGACCGTTACACCGCCCAACTTTCCCCTCACTGGCAAGGTCGCGCCCCCCGGCTCCAAATCCATTACCAACCGTGCGCTGTTGCTCGCGGCACTGGCCAAGGGCACCAGCCGTTTGAGCGGTGCGCTCAAAAGCGATGACACGCGCCACATGTCGGTCGCCCTGCGGCAGATGGGCGTCACCATCGACGAGCCGGACGACACCACCTTTGTCGTCACCAGCCAAGGCTCGCTGCAATTGCCGGCCCAGCCGTTGTTCCTCGGCAACGCCGGCACCGCCATGCGCTTTCTCACGGCTGCCGTCGCCACCGTGCAAGGCACCGTGGTACTGGACGGTGACGAGTACATGCAAAAACGCCCGATCGGCCCGCTGCTGGCCACCCTGGGCCAGAACGGCATCCAGGTCGACAGCCCCACCGGTTGCCCACCGGTAACGGTGCATGGCGCGGGCAAGGTCCAGGCCAGGCGTTTTGAGATTGACGGAGGCTTGTCCAGCCAGTACGTATCGGCCCTGCTGATGCTGGCGGCGTGCGGCGAAGCGCCGATTGAAGTGGCGCTGACCGGCAAGGACATCGGCGCCCGTGGCTATGTGGACCTGACCCTCGATTGCATGCGTGCGTTCGGGGCCCAAGTAGACATCGTGGACGACACCACCTGGCGCGTGGCCCCCACGGGCTATACCGCCCATGATTACCTGATCGAACCCGACGCTTCCGCCGCCACTTACCTGTGGGCCGCAGAAGTACTGACCGGTGGCCGTATCGATATTGGTGTAGCCGCGCACGACTTCACCCAGCCCGACGCCAAGGCACAGGCCGTGATCGCGCAATTCCCGAACATGCAGGCCACGGTGGTGGGTTCACAAATGCAGGATGCGATCCCGACCCTGGCGGTGCTCGCCGCATTCAACAATACCCCGGTGCGCTTTACTGAACTGGCGAACCTGCGCGTCAAGGAATGTGACCGCGTGCAGGCGCTGCACGATGGCCTCAACGAAATTCGTCCGGGCCTGGCGACCATCGAGGGTGATGACCTGCTGGTCGCCAGCGACCCCGCTTTGGCTGGTATCACCTGCACCGCACTGATCGACACCCACGCCGACCATCGCATCGCCATGTGCTTTGCCCTGGCCGGGCTGAAAGTCTCGGGCATTCGCATCCAAGACCCTGATTGCGTAGCCAAGACCTACCCTGACTACTGGAAAGCGCTGGCCAGCCTGGGCGTTCACTTAAGCTACTGACACACAAACCTGTAGGAGCGAGCTTGCTCGCGAAAAACGTTAACCAAAACGCGTGTTTGCTGAATGAATGCGGCGCCTGTGAGTTTTTCGCGAGCAAGCTCGCTCCTACAACTGAACCTTGCCGGGAGCGTCAATGACCCTTCGCCAACCCTGCCCACCCGGCGCCTGTGTCTGCAACCGTGAACAACTGCTGGAAGCTCCCGGCGCTGATCTGCGCATTCTGCAACTGACGCGACAGCAGGAAAAAATCCTGCTGGAGCGCCTGGAAAACCTCAAGAGCCTGCAAGACCTCGAACACCTGCAACAGCGGATGTACGACCAACTCGGCATCCGCGTACACATCGCGCCCGGGCATACCGAGGTCAAGAGCATGCGCGGGATCCAGATCGTCATCGACGAACTGCCGGGCATGTGCCGCAAGACCCGCCAGTCGATCCCCGCCTCCATTCGCCGTGGCCTGGAGAAAAACCCAGAGATTGCCTACCGCTTGCTCGACGCCCACGACCTGTTTCGCGACGCTTGAATTATCCCGCGATGGCCTCACGCTCAAACAACCCCTGCCCCACGGTCCGGGCCTTGTGCAAATGCGCCTGGGCCGTGCCACTTTCCGAGTCCAACAATAACTCGGAAGTGAGTACCCGCGCCCCGCAATAATCAAAGATGCCGTAGTCGATCTGGGTATTCATGGCCTTGGCATAACCGTGTCGATCGAAGGCGCTTCCGTCAGCCGCCCCCAGGGCCAGCACATGCACGTGCAAATGCCTGAGTTTCTTCTGCACCGGTGTATCGGGGCCGTAATCAATCGCCCAGCCATTGACGAATACGCGGTCGACCCAACCCTTGAGCAACGCTGGCATTGACCACCAGTAGATGGGGAACGCCAGCACCAGCGCGTCGGCGCGGTCTATGCGGGCCTGTTCGGCCTGCACGTCGGCTGGCGGCGTCGCCCGAGTACGGTGCACCCGATGGTCGGCGACGGTGTAGCGTGGATCGAACCCTTCAGCGGCAAGGTCGGCTATTTCAAAGGTGTGGCCAGAGGCGCTCAAGCCCGCGCCCACCTCGGCGGCCACACTGTGGGTGAGAGATTGCGGGTCGTGATGAGCAACTACGATCAGTGCGTGCATGACTTTGACTCCATTTGAGCTTAATCTACTTTTAGTAAGTTACGTCGAATAAGTTACTTTTGGTATATAAGCATGTCAAGCAGTGAATCCCCTGCCCCACGTCGTCGTTTGTCCCGTGAAGATCGCCTGCGCCAGTTACTCGACGTGGCCTGGCAATTAGTGCGTGACGAAGGCACCGACGCCCTGACTCTGGGCCGCCTGGCCGAGCTGGCGGGCGTCACCAAACCAGTGGTGTACGACCACTTCGCTACACGCGCGGGGTTGCTGGCCGCGCTGTATGCAGACTTCGACGAACGCCAGGACCAGGTGTTTGCCAATGCCATCGCCACCAGCAACGCGACCCTTGAGGAGCGTGCGTGGGTCATCGCGTCGTCGTATGTCGATTGTGTGTTGTTGCAAGGTCGGGAAATACCCGGGGTGATTGCCGCCTTGAGCGGTTCGCCGGAGTTGGAAGCATCCAAGCGCGAATACGAGGCGATCTTTCTCGATAAATGCCGAGATGCGCTGTCGCCCTTCACCGCCGGCGGCAGCATCTCCCAGGCCGGGTTGCGCGCCATGCTCGGCGCGGCGGAAGCCCTGTCCCATGCGGCGGCCAATGGCGAGATCAGCCGGGAGGAAGCTCAGCAGGAGCTGCTGGAGACTATCCTCGGGATGGTCAGGCGCGTCAGGCCGTAGGCAGACGGCCCTGGACGAACAGTTGCGCCTTGCGCGTCAACTGGTCCAGGTGCCGATCACGCTGTTTCTCTGCGTCGACCATGGCGCGCTTGCCGTGTTTTTGCAGCAGGTAGGTGTGGATCTGCCGCACCTCCAGCGAGCTGTAGATTGAGGCCACATCCAACACGCCCATCAACCCATCGGTGCCGTAGTTGCGGGTGTT
This sequence comes from Pseudomonas sp. NFPP02, assembly GCF_900119355.1. Classification (NCBI taxonomy): domain Bacteria; kingdom Pseudomonadati; phylum Pseudomonadota; class Gammaproteobacteria; order Pseudomonadales; family Pseudomonadaceae; genus Pseudomonas; species Pseudomonas sp. NFPP02. Next base: position 269,701 of record NZ_FPJI01000010.1, on the reverse strand, counting down.
CATCACGACCTGGGTGCCACGCGCACCGCGTACCTGGAAACCCATGGCTTCGAACACCGCAACCTTCTCTACCGCACAGGCCAGTTCGGCGTGGGGATAACGCGCCAACACTTCGTCCATCATGCTGCGTGCCACACCCTGGCGACGAAAGCCCGCCTGCACCGCCATAAACGCGATGCCACACGCGTGCGGATCATCCTTCACCGGCAAATACAGGCAAAAACCAACCACCGTCTCGTCTTCCGTCGCCACGACCAACTCGACCGCGATGCCCTTTTCGCCATTCAACGCCTCAAGGTACAGGTGCACCTCAAACCCGATGGCGTACTGGTAGATGCTGTAGAGCAGGTTGCTCGGTGCCAGCGCTACGCTGCTGATATCGGTGAGGTTGTCCACCACCATCTGCAGGATCTGGCTGTTGACCGGTTCGGGGCACGGCGTGGTGTAGCGGGTAAGACTGAACATGCAAATTCCTGGGGTTTCGCGTCAAGGCAGCGGCGATTGTACCTGTTGCGCGCCGATCATGGCCCGCACACCTCGCGCAAACATGCGCGCAGCCAGCGATGGGCCAGGTCGGCGTCCTGCCGCGGGTGCCACAGCATCGCCACGGTAAATGGCGGCAATGTCACCGGCAGCTCAAAGCAGTACAAGCCTCGAGGCGGCACGGTGATATAGCGTTCAGGCACGCTGGCGATCAGGTCGGTATCACGCGCCAGGGCGATGGCCGTGTTGAAACCGGCGACCACGATGCCGACCTGCCGAACCAGACCTTGCGCCTCAAGGGCCTCGTCGATCTGGCCACGGTCCTGCCCACGCCGCGACACGTAGACATGTTGTCCCTGGGCGAAACGCGCTGCGCTAAGAGGGCCGCGGCTCAGAGCATGGCCCTCGCGCACCACGCCCACCAGGCGGTCACGGAACAGCGCCTGGGTCAGCACCTCCGGGCTGGCGCCGGCATCGACCACACCGGTTTCCAGGTCGACGACACCGTCGCGCAGCAACGTACTGTGCTTGTCGCTCTTGTGCACGAAACGCAATCGCACCCCTGGGGCGTCCTGGGCGATACGCGCCAGCAAGGCGGGGCCGAAGCGTTCGACGAACTCCTCGCTAGTGCGCAGGGTGAAGGTGCGCACCACCTCACCCAAGTCCAGGGTGTTTGCCGGGCGCAATACCGCATGGGCGTCCTGCACCAATTGGCTGACCTGTTCACGCAATCGCAACGCCCGGGGCGTCGGTACCAGGCCGCGCCCGGCACGTACCAGCAGCGGATCGCCAGTGGCTGCACGCAAACGCGCCAGGGCCCGGCTCATGGCCGAAGGGCTCAGGCGCAGGCGCTGGGCCGCGCGAGCGACGCTGCCTTCGGCAAGCAACACGTCCAGGGTGATGAGTAAATTGAGGTCGGGCATGGGGACTCCTTATCAGGCGTTGGACGCAGCTATAACCTGCAACCCCTGCGTCTTCCGCCATCTTAGGCGACGCCGTAGATTTGCGACAGGTGCATTCACTCAAGGAAACACGCATGCAAACCTCCACACGCGGCGGCCTGGTGGCCTTGTCGCTGTCCATGTTGCTGGCCGCCCTGGGCACCAGCATCGCGAATGTCGGCCTGCCCAGCCTGGCGCACGCCTTCGGGGCATCGTTTCAGGCCGTGCAGTGGGTGGTGCTCGCCTACCTGCTGGCCATCACCGCCGTGATTGTCAGCGCCGGGCGCCTGGGCGACCGTCTGGGGCGCCGGCGCTTGCTGCTGGCCGGGTTGCTGGTGTTTGCCCTGGCCTGCGCCGGGTGTGCCGCCGCGCCAACCCTGTCCTGGCTGATCGGCGCACGGGCATTCCAGGGCCTGGGCGCGGCGATCATGATGGCGATGACCCTGGGCATGGTCGGTGACACGGTCACGAAAGCGAATACGGGCCGAGTCATGGGCCTGCTCGGCACTATGTCGGCACTCGGCACGGCCATGGGGCCGAGTGTCGGCGGAGTATTGCTCAGCCTGTGGAGCTGGCGCGCGCTGTTTCTGATCGGCCTGCCCTTGGCGGGTGTGGCTGCCGCCCTCGCCTACCGTTATTTGCCGGCGGATGCTAACGCCCGCGAAGCTTCGCCAGGCGATACACTCTGGGCGCCCCTGCGCGATGCGCCGTTGCGCGCCGGCCTGGTCATGAGTGTTCTGGTGTCGGCGGTGATCATGGCCACGTTTGTGGTGGGCCCGTTCTACCTGTCCCGTGGCCTGGGCCTCGATCCCGCCTGGATGGGCTTGGCCATGGCCGTCGGGCCAACGGTCGCGGCGGTTACCGGTGTACCGGCGGGTTACCTGACCGATCGCCTCGGCAGCCAACGCCTGACCCTCGTGGGGCTGAGCGTGATGCTGTGCGGGGCCCTGTTGCTGTCGCAGGCGTCCGGGCTTGGTGTTTATCTCGCGGCGCTGATCGTGTTGACAGCCGGCTACAGCCTGTTCCAGGCGGCCAACAACACGGCGGTAATGAGCGATATACAGGCGACACGCCGAGGCACAGTGTCCGGCCTGCTGAATCTGTCGCGCAACCTGGGCCTGATTTTCGGCGCCTCAGCCCTCGGCGCGGTGTTCGCCCGCGCCACCCCGGATGTCAGCCATGCCCCGCCCCAGGCGGTGGCAGCCGGCCTGCACGCCACCTTCGCCATGGCGGTAGGTTTGCTGTTACTGGCTGTGCTGATCGCCTGGAGACGCGCACATTCCCTGGCCAGCGCGAAGCAGACAAACGTTGACAAGCTAAAATCGTAACGACTATTGTCTGACAACCTGATCACCAAGGTTTTCCCATGCTTGAGCTCCAGCGCCCCGATTCGCTTGTCGTACGGGTTGTCAGCGCCATTCGCGCAGAAATCGAATCCGGCCAACTGGCCCCGGAGTCGCGCCTGCCGACCGAACAGCAACTGGCCGAACAACTCAACGTCAGCCGCTCCGTGGTGCGTGAAGCCATTGCCCAGCTCAAGGCCGACGGTGTGCTCACCGCCCGCCGTGGCCTGGGCTCGTTTATTTCGCAGACCCCTGCAGGCACGGTGTTTCGGTTTCCACAGCCCAATGGTCGGCGACCTGACCTGGCGCAAATGTTCGAAGTGCGCTTGTGGATCGAAACCCAGGCCGCTTCGATTGCCGCCCAGCGCCGCGACACCGCCGACCTGCAGCGCATGAAAAGCGCGTTGCAGGCCATGCAGGACAACCGCGACGACTTTGAAGCCGCAGCCCTGGCCGATGTGGAATTCCACCGTGCCATTGCCGACGCCAGCAAGAATGACTACTTCGTGGCCTTCCATGACTTCCTCAGGAGCCAGTTGGCCAGTGCGCGTAAAACCGCGTGGGAAAACTCGGCCTCGCGCTTTGCCACCGGTTCGGCCGACGCGACCCTGGAACATCAACAGCTCTACCAGGCCATTGCCGACGGCGACGCCCAGCGCGCCGCTGCCAGTGCCGAGGCGCACCTGCGTGCCGCGGCGCGACGCCTGCAACTGGAATTACCCACCACGAATTGATCCACCTTGTTTGCAGCGTGTCCGTGGACACGCCATTTTTTTAACAAAAACATTAGTCTGACAACCTGATAAGCAGACTGAAATGTACAGCCTAGGTACCCAGCAATGATTCATGACTTTTGCATTATCGGCGGCGGCATTGTCGGCCTGGCCACCGCCATGGAGCTGCTCAAGCGCCAACCCGGCGCGTCGCTGGTGATCCTGGAAAAAGAGTCGGTACTGGCCAGGCACCAGACCGGCCACAACAGCGGCGTGATCCATGCCGGCATCTACTACGCACCCGGCAGCCTCAAGGCCGATTTGTGCAAGCGCGGCGCCGAAGCCACCAAGCAGTTCTGCCGCGAACACGGGATCAAATTCGAGGTGTGCGGCAAGCTGCTGGTGGCCTCAAGCCCGCTGGAAATGCAACGCATGGAAGCGCTGTACGCCCGTGCCCAGCTCAATGGCATGCAGGTCGAGCGCCTGAATGCCGAACAACTGCGCCAGCGTGAACCGAACATCGTCGGCCTCGGCGGCTTGTTTCTCGATGCCACCGGGATTGTGGATTACCGCCAGGTGTGCGAGACCATGGCCCAGGTGATTCGTCGCAACGGTGGGCAGATCTGCCTGGAACGCACCGTCACTGCCATCCACGAAAACACCGATACGGTCACCGTCAACACCGAGGGCGAGACCTGGCAGGCCCGCCACCTGGTGGTGTGCGCCGGCTTGCAGTCGGACCGCCTGGCCCGGCTGGCCGGCATCCGCATCGACCATCAGATCATCCCGTTTCGGGGCGAGTACTTCCGCCTGCCCGCCGCCAAGAACAACATCGTCAACCATCTGATCTACCCGATCCCTGACCCGGAGCTGCCCTTCCTCGGCGTGCACCTGACCCGCATGATCGACGGCAGCGTCACCGTCGGCCCGAATGCCGTGCTGGGCCTGGGCCGCGAGAACTACCGCAAGTTTTCGGTGAACTGGCGCGACGTGGCGCAGTACGCCAGCTTCCCGGGTTTCTGGAAAACCCTCTGGCAAAACCTCGGTTCGGGCACCACCGAGATGAAGAACTCCTTGTTCAAGTCCGGCTACCTGGAGCAGTGCCGCAAGTACTGTCCGTCCCTGACCCTCGATGACCTGCTGCCCTACGAGGCCGGTATCCGTGCCCAGGCAGTGATGCGCGACGGCAGCCTGGTGCACGACTTTCTGTTCGCCCAAACCTCACGAATGCTGCATGTGTGCAATGCGCCCTCGCCGGCCGCCACCTCGGCCATGCCCATCGGCGCGATGATCGCCGACCGCCTGTTCCACCCCCAGTAACACCGCACCGCCCGCTCACCCAACAATAACTACAAAGACCAGAAGGAAGTCCAGCATGTCGGCATCCGCCTCCATCCCCGGTACCGAAACGCCCGAACAAACCCGCAAGCGCCTGCGCAAAGTCGCCGCGGCCACCATCTTCGGCTCGATGCTGGAGTGGTACGACTTTTACCTGTACGCCACCATGGCGGCGATTGTGTTTTCGAAGATCTTCTTCGATAACAGCGACCCGAAGACTGCCACGCTGATGGCCTTTTCGACCTTTGCCATCGGCTTTATCGCCCGCCCCTTCGGCGGCATCCTGTTTGGCTACCTGGGCGACAAGTTCGGGCGCAAGCAAGTGCTGGTGCTGACCTTCTGCCTGATGGGCGTGTGCACCACCTTGATCGGCTTGATCCCCAGCTACGCCTCCATCGGCATCTGGGCCCCGATCCTGCTGGTGTTTATCCGCATCATCCAGGGCCTGGGCGCGGGTGCCGAGTTGTCGGGGGCGGCGGTCACGTCCTACGAGCATGCCTCCCAAGGCAAGCGTGGCAGCCAGGGCGCCTGGCCGGCACTGGGCCTGAACCTGGGCCTGTTGCTGTCCTCGCTGACCATTTACCTGCTGACCATCAACGGCAACGAGTTCCTGTTGGCCGGCGGCTGGCGCATTCCGTTTATCTGCAGCATCGTGCTGGTGGGCGTCGGCCTGTGGGTGCGCAACAGCATTCCGGAAACCCCACAGTTCGAAGCGCTGAGCAAGGAAAAAGCCAGAGCCAAGCCATCGCCCCTCAAGGCCTTGTTCAAGAACGACCTCAAGGGCCTCGCCGTGGTGTTTTTTGTCGCGATTGGCTACAACGCCCTGAGCTACATCTTCAAGACCTTCTCCCTGGCGTACCTGACCCAATTCAAAGGCGTGGACGTGCATGTCACCTCGCTGTCGGTGACCATCGCCAGCCTGGTAGCCATCGTCGCCGTGCCCTGCTTCGGCTGGCTGTGTGACAAGTGGAGCAGCAAGGCCGTGTTGATGCTCGGCGGGCTGTGCTCGCTGTTGTTCGCCTACCCGTTCCTGGCCCTGCTCAACAGTGGTGAAAGCCTGATGATTTACCTCGCAATCGGTGTGGGCACCGGTATCCTCGCGCCGATGATGTTTGCGCCCCAGGGCTCGTTCCTGAGCCGGCAGTTCCCGACGCAAACGCGCTCTTCGGGTTTTGGCACCGGGCGGGAAATCGGCACCGCCATTGCCGGTGGCCTGGCACCGCTGGGCGCGCTATCTATGGTAGCGGCCTCGGCCACCCACTCCACCGATGGCGTGGTGGTGATCCTTGCGATTTCTGCCTTGTTGGTGGTGGTGTTTGCCCTTTGCGATCAGGGCGCGAAACACTCGGCATTCAAGAACTGAGCAAAAAAGTTCGGACCAACGGGTGCATGGATGCACCTGGATCGCGCATCATGGGCACTTTCAAGCTCAAGGGTAACGTCCATGCGCGTTCTGTCATTGATGATGGGTCTTACGACGCTGGCCGCCACTACGGTGTTCTGCGCCAGCGCGATGGCGAATGAAGAAAGTCAGTTAGTCCAACAGATCAACCAATACCGCAGCCAGGTGCAACGCTGCGGTGACCAGGGTTCCCAGGAGCTGCCGCCGCTGACCAGCGATACACGGCTGGTGTTGCCGGCTTCCAATGTCGGCGATTTGCAGCAGTCGCTGGCGCGCGCTGCCTACCCGATGGTGAATGTGCAGGCCATCAGCCTGTCCGGGCCCAAGGATGCCGAGGCCGCGATGAAAGCGGTGCGCGAGAGCTTCTGCCGCGTAGTGCTCGATCCGCAATTTGTCGACATTGGGGTCAGCAACAGCGGCCAGGACTGGCGCATCGTGCTGGCTCGCCCGTTGGTGACCAGCGGCCTGGGCGATTGGCAGACCGAAGGCAGAAAACTGCTTGACCTGATCAACACCGCCCGTGCCGAGCCGCGCCAGTGTGGCAGCCAGGCGTTCACCGCCACGGCGCCCCTGTCGTGGAATGACACCCTGGCCGGCGCAGCCAACAGCCATACCCGCAACATGGCCAACGGCAATTTCTTCGACCACCTGGACCCCGACGGCCGTACGCCCGGCGACCGCGCCGAGTTGGCGGGGTATATCGCGAAGAATATTGGTGAAAACATCGCCGCCGGCCTCGACACGCCGCGCAAGGTCGTCGACGGTTGGCTCGCCAGCCCCGGCCACTGCGCCAACCTGATGAACCCGCAATTTCGCGAATTGGGTGCCGCCTACGCCATGGACCCCAAGAGTGACGCGGGCATCTATTGGACGGGCTTATTCGGCACGCAATAAGGTTGAGCGCCGGCCCAACCCGGCCAATAATGACGGCGTGCAAATAGACAATGAAATCAAAGTGCTATCAGGGAGATAATTGCGCTGAACTGAATGCGGTCATTCCGGTCTGTTGCTAGTCGGCCTGACTCTTCAAAGCTAAACAATACGTAGCAAGCAAGGTGTGAACCCCATGATGAATTGGCTGCAAGGCAGCAGCAAAATGGCAGAGCGGGTTCGTCAGCACGATTGGGCCAATACGCCCCTGGGGCCACTTGAACACTGGCCCGATGTGTTGAAGACAACCGTTGCGCTGTGCTTCGCGTCGAGTTTCCCCCAGGCCATCGTCTGGGGGCCTCAGTTGATTACTCTCTACAACGACGCGTTCACGCCGATCCTGGGTAGCAAACCCGACGCCTTGGGCCGCCCGTTCAACGAGATCTGGCACGAGGTGTGGGACGATATCAGCCCTATCGCCGACGCCGCGTTCGATGGGCACGCCACCTATATCGAAAACTTCCCGCTGTTGATCCAACGCAACGAAGCGCCGGAACAAGCCTATTTCACCTTTTGCTACAGCCCGATTCGCAATGCCCAAGGCGTGGTGGTCGGTTTGCTCGACACGGTGACCGAAACAACCGCCACGGTATTCCTGGCCCGTCGTCTTGAAGTGCTGGACGCCATTAGCAACAGCGTGACCAACGCTACCGACGCCGAAACCATCCTGACGTCTACGACCCGCCTGCTGGCCGAACATCTGCAGGTGTCCATCTGTGCCTACGCCGACATGGACGAGGATGAAGATGGCTTTACCATTCGCGGCGACTGGTCGGCGCATGGCTCGCCGAGCATCATCGGGCATTACAGCCTCGCGGCGTTCGGGGAATGCGCGGTCAACTGCCTGCGTGCCGGCGAGCCACTGGTGATACGCAATAATCTGATCGAGTTGCCGCCCCATGACGCCGCGAGCTTCCAGGCACTGGGGGTGACAGCCACTATTTGCATGCCGTTGATCAAAGACGGGCGGCTCACCGCGCTGATGGCCGTGCACGACAAACTGCCGCGCTTTTGGTCATCCTATGACATGGCGCTGGTGGGCGAAGTCACCGAGCGTTCCTGGGCGCATATCGAGCGCGTACGCGCCGATGCCGCCGTGCGCGAGGGCCTGGCCGCCTATACAGAGCTCAATGCCAGCCTGGAACAGCGCGTGAATGAGCGTACCCATGCGCTGGCCGAGGCCGAAGCCGCACTGCGCCAGTCACAGAAGCTGGAGGCCATCGGCCAACTGACCGGCGGCGTCGCCCATGACTTCAACAACCTGCTGACCATTATTCGCTCGTCGGTGGACTTCCTGCGCCAGCCCGGCCTGTCCGAGGAGCGTCGGCAACGCTACATGTGCGCGGTATCCGACACCGTCGAGCGGGCCAGCAAGCTCACCAGCCAACTGCTCGCCTTTGCCCGTCGCCAACCGTTGAACCCGCAGGTGTTCGATGTCGGCCAGCGCGTGCAGAACATCGGCGAGATGCTCGAAAGCGTCACCGGCGCACGCATTCACGTGCAGGTGCAATTGCCCGATCAGCCCTGCTATGCGCGCATCGACCCCAGCCAGTTCGAAACCGCACTGATCAACATCGCCCTCAACGCCCGCGATGCGATGGACGGCCAGGGTACCCTGACCCTCAAAGTCGCCAGCGAGCAAACGCTGCCACGTATTCGTGGGGATGCCGAGTCGTGCATGCCCTACATCACCATTTCCCTGGCCGACACCGGCAGCGGGATTCCCAGCGACACCTTCGAGCGCATCTTCGAGCCGTTCTTCACCACCAAGGCCGTGGGCAAAGGCACCGGCCTGGGCCTGTCGCAGGTATTCGGCTTTGCCAAGCAGTCAGGCGGCAATATCGATGTGGCCAGCACCCTCGGCCAAGGCACGGTGTTTACCTTGTATCTGCCGCAAGTCGAAGGCGAAGCGGCGCCGGATCAACACACCCCTGCAGATCTGCCAGCGCCGCAGGAGGCGGCTCATCAACATGTGCTGATCGTTGAGGACAACTTAGAGGTGGGACGCTTCGCCAGCCAGATCCTCAAGGACCTGGGTTACCAGACCACCTGGGCGACCAATGCCGAACAGGCGCTGAACCTCGCTGGCAATGACGTCCAGGGGTTCGACGCGATTTTCTCCGACGTGGTGATGCCCGGCATGACCGGCGTGGCCATGGCCAGGTTGCTGCGCCAGCGCCGCCCCGACCTGCCCGTGGTACTCGTCTCTGGCTACAGTGAGGAACTGGCAGACAGCGGCTACGAAGGCTTTGAGTTCCTCGCCAAGCCCTACTCCGCCGACCAAGTTGCGCGGGTGCTGGCAAAGGCGATGTGCAAGGATCAGTCGACGACCGCTACCTGATTGCGACCCGATGCCTTGGCCTGGTACAGGGCCTTGTCGGCGCTGTTCATCAAGGCGTTCAAATCCAGAGGCTGAGTGCAGGTCGATGCTACGCCCAGGCTTGCGCTCACCCCTTGTACCGGGTCGGCGGGCAAATCATGAATCGTCTGGATCAACTCCTCGGCGATGCTGCGTGCGGTCTCCAACGAGGTATTGGGCAGCAATACCGCAAACTCTTCGCCCCCCAGGCGACCGTAGATATCGGTCTGGCGAAAGGACGCACTGATCACCGCGCCAATCTGGCGCAACACCTGGTCGCCGGCCTGGTGGCCGTAGGTGTCATTGATGGCTTTGAAGTGGTCCATGTCCATCATCAATGCACACAGCGGCTGCTGCTCGCGAAGGCACTGGGCATACAGCAATTGGGCCTGTTCGTAGAACGCCCGACGGTTCATCAGCCCGGTTAACTCATCGGTCTGGGCGGCACGGGTGGAAATATGATGAGCGCGCTCCATTTGCCTCGTCAGACGGAAGGCTTTTTCCAGGGCATCGGACAGCTTGCGCGTCGCACCGACCACAAACGAAGCAAACACCAGCACCGCCAGCGCCACGCCAACCTGCATCGGAGAAGGCTGAAACAGCATCCATACCGTGCAGGGAAGCAACACCAGCGCCATCGAGCCCAGCGTCATGTAGCGATAGGCTGAATAACAGGACACCGCGCTGACCGACATGCCCACGGTAAACAGCATCACCAGCACCTGGGACAAGCGGTCATCGACCGGCATCACCGCCAGCGCCCCGCCGCCCCAGATACCCGCCGACAGCATCAGCGTGACCCAGTAGTGGCGCTCCCAACGTGCGGGTGTGCGCCCCGCGTCAGGGCAGCGAAACCATTGCACAAACAGATGCAGGCGCACCAATGACGAGCCCGCCAGCAGTACCAGCCACACCAGGATGACCTGCTGATCGAAGCGATCCCAGCACAGCCAGCAGAGCATGACGGCGCCCAGGTAGCTGCCGAAGATCGCCGAGAATGATTGACGAAAGAGCTGGTGCAAACGGTCGGTTCGCACCTGCTCTTCGATGGAGTGACCCTGATCTTGCCCGAGGCTATGCATGGGGTTGGCCTGTTTGACCGGCGACGGCAAAGGCGCCATTGTGGCACCTTGCCAGCAAGCCGAACAGCGGCATACGCCGCGCTAGAGCGTTTCAGGCTCTTGAGGTCGCAAAATGAGCACGCCCAGGGGCGGCAGGTTCAACGACAGCGACACCGGTTGCCCATGGCGCGGCTCATCCTGGGTAAACACGGCCCCGCCATTCCCGTAATTGGAGCCCGCGTAGGTATCGGCATCACTGTTGATCACCTCACTCCACCGCCCGCCAAACGGCACACCGACTGCGTAGCCTTCACGGGGCACCGGGGTGAAGTTGGCAACCACCAACACCGGCTTGCCATCCTTGCTCCAGCGCAGCCAGGCGTAGACGCTATTGATCGCGTCATCACCGATCAGCCATTGGAAGCCCTGGGGCGCATCGTCCTGTTCGTGCAGCGCCGGCTCTTCGCGGTACAGGCGGTTCAAATCGCCTACCAGCTTCTGCACCCCACGGTGCTCGGGGTACTGCAGCAAATACCAATCCAGTTGCTGATCGTGGTTCCACTCGCGCCATTGGCCAAATTCGCAGCCCATGAACAGCAACTTCTTGCCGGGGTGCATCCACATGAAACTGAGGTAGGCGCGCAGGTTGGCAAATTTCTGCCAGCGGTCGCCGGGCATCTTGTCGATCAGCGAGTGCTTGCCGTGCACCACCTCATCATGGGAAATCGGCAGGATAAAGCGCTCCGACCAGGCGTACACCAGCCCGAAACTCAGCTCGTTGTGATGATGGGCGCGGTACACCGGGTCTTGCTGGATGTAATGCAGGGAGTCGTGCATCCAGCCCATGTTCCATTTGTAATTGAACCCCAGGCCACCCTGTTGGGTAGGCTGGCTGACGCCAGGCCAGGCCGTGGACTCTTCGGCAATCACCAAGGCGCCCGGGGCTTCAAGGGCAACCACGTCGTTCAGGTGCCGCAAGAAGTCGATGGCTTCCAGGTTCTCGCGACCGCCATGGCGGTTGGGCACCCATTCACCGGCCTTGCGCGAATAATCGCGATACAGCATGGAGGCCACTGCGTCCACGCGCAGGCCATCGACGTGGAAATGCTTGAGCCAGTGCAAGGCCGACGCGAGCATGAAACCGTGGACCTCGGTGCGGCCCAGGTTGTAGATCAGCGTGTCCCAGTCCTGGTGAAAGCCTTCCAGGGGGTTGGCGTATTCGTACAGCGCGGTACCGTCAAATTGCGCCAGGCCGTGGGTATCGGTGGGGAAATGCGCGGGTACCCAATCAAGGATCACGCCGATATCGGCCTGATGGCAGGCATTGACGAACCAGGCAAAGTCTTCCGGCGAGCCAAAGCGAGCACTGGGGGCAAACTGGGATAACGCCTGATAGCCCCAGGAGCCACCAAAGGGGTGTTCCATGATCGGCATCAGCTCGATATGGGTGAAGCCCAATTGTTGAACGTAAGGAATCAGCCGCTCAGCCAGTTCGCGCCAGCCATATTGACGGGCAACTTCACCGGCCTCGTCCAGCTCGCACTGCCAGGACCCCACATGCAGCTCGTAGATCGACAACGGCGCAGTGGTTTTCTGCTTGTCTCCCCGCGATTGCATCCACTCATGGTCCTGCCAATCCACTTGCAAAGGTGCGGCGACCTTCGAGGCGGTGTCCGGCGGCAGTTGGGTGGCCAACGCCACAGGGTCGGCCTTGAGCGGCAAAATGCCGTGGGCACCGAGAATTTCATACTTGTAGGCCGCGCCCGGCTGCAAGCGTGGGATGAAGATTTCCCACACGCCCGATGGATGGCGCAGGCGCATCGGGTGGCGGCGCCCGTCCCAGATATTGAAGTCGCCCACCACCGAAACCCGCCGTGCGTTCGGCGCCCAGACGGCAAAGCGCACGCCTTGCACGCCGTCGACGCTGACCACCTGAGCCCCCAGGCAGTTGCCCAGGTCACGGTGATTGCCTTCGGCAAACAGGTACAGGTCCATTTCCCCCAGCAGCAATTGGCTGAAGCTGTAGGGATCTTCGGTGATCTGCTCACCGCCGGCCCACTGGATTTTCAGCAGGTAGGGCTGGCGAGTGCTGAAGTGCCCAATAAACAGGCCTGGCACCTGGGTGGCATCGAGGCTGCCAAACGGCTCACCTGTGTCACGCGCCAGTACCTGGACACTCAGGGCCTCGGGCAGGAACGCACGGATAAACTGGCCGCCCTGCTCGTCATCATGGGGCCCCAGGATCGAAAAAGGATCGGGGTGCTCGGCGCGCACCAGCGCATCGACGTCCTTGGACGCCGGCAATGCAGTCAACTTGGGCTGCAGCGGTTCTCTCTGTGTAAAACTCATGACGTCTCCCCACCGCGTACAGGTTTAGATATAGGTGTCAGCCCGCTCAGCAAGCCGTGCAGCCCTTGCAGGGGCACCGGCAGCCAGCTCGGGCGGTTTTCTGCTTCGTAGGCCACTTCGTACGCGGCCTTTTCCAGGCTGAACAAGGTCAGCGCTGCGTCTTGGCCGTTGGCATCCTGCCAGTCATGCGCCAGTGTAGACGCAGCGGCCTGGTAAGCCTGGGTAAATGCTACGCGGGCTTCATTCAGGTAGCGGTCGGTCACGCGTTTACGCGCAGCGTTCGCTTCTGGCGTGTGATCCACCCCCTGCACATTCAGCGCCATGGCCGCGGCATAATCGAAGGAACGCAGCACACCGCTCACATCTTTATAAGGGCTGTGTTTGCCGCGCCGCTCATGCAGCGGTCGCGCCGGTTCGCCCTCGAAGTCGATCAAGTAGGCATCGCCCTTGACCACTAATACCTGGCCCAGATGCAAGTCACCGTGGACGCGAATGCGCAACCCGCCCGCCGTGGCTTTGGCCAACGCCTGGACATGCGCCGCGATGGCTTTTTTCTGCGCCAGTAATTCACTGACCAACGCCTGGTCGGCGGGGTTCAACTGCCTTTGATTAAGCTTGAGCAACTGCAAGGCGCGGTCGATCTGGGCGCCGACATCCTTGGCCCAGGCTTGGGCGTCTTTGGCTGTGGTGGGTTCGGGTTTGAAAGCCTTGTCGGCGGTTGGCGCACCCAACACCAGGTGCATTTCACCCAGGCGCTGACCGAGCAAACCGGCAAAATCCGCCAGTTCGCCGAGGGCGTTGTAGTGCTGTTCCTGTTCAGAGATCGCCTCGGCCAGCTCATCGCGGATCGCGCGCTCCAGGTTGTTCTGGGTCCAGCTCCAGGCATCGCCCTGATTGCTCAGGTAACCCTGGGCAATCATCAGCAGGTTGTCCTGCCCCTGCCCGTCGCGGCGGCTCATAAAGCCCAACAGCGGCGAGATATTCGGGTAGCCGGCGGCGGTCAGGTAGGCACTCATTTCCAGCTCCGGGTGCACACCGGCGCTGACTTTACGAATCAGCTTGAGCACCAGGCTGTCACCGACCACCACCGAGCTGTTGGACTGCTCGGCAGACAAATAACGCACCGGCGATTCACGGGTCAGTTGCAGTGCGGCCAAGTGCTCAGTCGCCTCGAACCGCAGATCGCCGTCAGGGGTATTGAGCACGGTGCCGGCCTGCATGGCCTGGATCACCTCAAGGATAAAATGCTCAAGGCTGAAGGCATCGGTCACCAAACCTACCTGACGGGTACGTCTCACTCGGGCCAAAGCCAATTGCTGGGGCAAGGCGCTGGTGAACTGGTCTTCGCCAAGGAAGCCCAAGGGCAGTTGGTAGCGGCTGACCTGGCCAGCACTGGTCACTTCGATCTCGCTGAGCAACACCGGATGCTGCGGGTCGCCAAAACGCACGCCATAAGCGATGTGCACCGTGTCGATTGCCGTATCTTTGCCGGCAAACCAGCGACGCTTGGGCAGCCAGGCGGGCAGTGAAGTCTGTTCCAGGCTGGTGCGGCAAGGTTCTTCCAGTAACTCTTCCATGCGTTTTTTCAGTACCAAAGTGGTGAAGTCGGGCATGCTTTGCGCCGGTTCCACATGCCAGCTGGGCATCTGGTTTTCCGCTGCCAGCACGAACCAATAGAAACCATAGGGCGCCAGGGTCAGCAGGAAATTCAGCTGGCCGATCGGCGGGAAGGCATTACCGCCGAGCATCTCTACCGGCACCATGCCGGCAAAGGCCGACAGGTCCAGCTCCGCCGCCTGGGCGCTGCGCGACACATTGGCTACGCACAGGATGATCTCGGTGTGGCCGTCTTCGCCGGTGTATTCACGGGTGTAAGCCAGGATGCGCCTGTTAGTCGGCGAGAGCATCTTCAGGCTGCCACGGCCAAACGCCTTGGACTGCTTGCGCACTGCGAGCATGCGCCGGGTCCAGTTGAGCAATGAGTGCGGGTCCTGGGCTTGGGTCTCGACGTTGACCGACTGGTAACCGTATTGCGGGTCCATGATCGGCGGCAACACCAGGCTGGCCGGGTCGGCACGGGAAAACCCGCCATTGCGGTCGATGGACCATTGCATGGGCGTGCGCACGCCGTCACGGTCGCCCAGGTAGATGTTGTCGCCCATGCCGATTTCATCGCCGTAGTACAGGGTCGGCGTGCCCGGCATCGACAGCAACAGGCTGTTGAGCAATTCCACCCGCCGACGATCCCGCTCCACCAGCGGCGCCAGGCGTCGCCGAATACCCAGGTTGATACGGGCGCGGCGGTCTGCGGCGTAGTAGTTCCACAGGTAGTCGCGCTCTTTGTCGGTGACCATTTCCAGGGTCAGCTCATCATGGTTGCGCAGGAAAATTGCCCACTGGCAGTTGGCGGGAATCTCCGGGGTCTGGCGCAGAATGTCCGTGATGGGGAAGCGATCTTCCTGGGCCAACGCCATGTACATGCGCGGCATCAGTGGAAAGTGGAACGCCATGTGGCATTCATCGCCGTCATCACCCTTTCTGTCGCCAAAGTACAGCTGCGTGTCTTCGGGCCACTGGTTGGCTTCGGCCAGCAGCATGCGGTCGGGGTAATGGGCGTCGATCTCGGCGCGGATCTGCTTGAGGACGTCGTGGGTTTCCGCCAGGTTTTCGTTGTTGGTGCCGTCCCGTTCGATCAGGTAGGGAATGGCGTCCAGGCGCAGGCCGTCGATGCCCAGGTCGAGCCAATAGCGCATCACCGACAGCACCGCTTTCATGACCTGCGGGTTATCAAAGTTGAGGTCGGGTTGGTGCGAGTAAAAGCGGTGCCAGAAGTACTGGCCGGCCACCGGGTCCCAGGTCCAGTTGGACTTTTCGGTGTCGAGGAAAATAATGCGTGTGCCGTCGTATTTCTGGTCATCATCCGACCACACGTAGAAGTCCCGTGCGGCCGAGCCTGGCTTGGCCTTGCGCGCGCGTTGGAACCAGGGGTGCTGGTCGGAGGTGTGGTTGATCACCAGTTCAGTGATCACGCGCAACCCGCGTTGGTGGGCTTGGGCAATAAAGCGCTTGGCGTCGGCCATCGTCCCGTAGTCGCTGTGCACGCCGCGGTATTCGGCAATGTCGTAGCCGTCATCACGCCGGGGAGACGGGTAGAACGGCAGCAGCCAGATGGTGTTCACGCCGAGGTCGGCGATGTAGTCGAGCTTGGCGATCAGCCCGGCAAAGTCACCAATGCCGTCGTTGTTGGAGTCGAAATAGGATTTGACGTGAACCTGGTAGATCACCGCGTCTTTGTACCAGAGCGGGTCTTTGATAAAGGTGGCTGCCTTGGGTTTCTTGGCCATTGCAAACTCCTGAAAATACAAAGTTCTCGAGGATCGTTCCCACGCTCCGCGTAGGAACGCAGCCCCGGACGCTCCGCGTCCCAAGCGCGACGCAGAGCGTCAAGCGAGGCATTCCCACGCAGAGCGTCAAGTGAGACGTTCCCACGCAGAGCGTGGGAACGAGCACTCAGGATGTACTGATGCGCCAGATCCCGAACGGCATCTGCGGCTCCAGCCGGGTCCATTGGGTCTTGCCGTACCAGGTCCAGCGGTGGCCGTTCATCAAGTCTTCGCCCTGGGTCTGGGCATCGTCGGGCAAGCCCATCTCCCACAGCGGCAATTCAAAGTGGGCTTCCTGGACGTTGTGCGGGTCGAGATTGACGGCGACCAGAATGAAATTGCTGCCGTCTTCGCTGCGCTTGCCGAAATACAGAATGTTGTCGTTCCAGGCGTTGTAGAGCTTGAGCCCCAGGTGCGTGTGCAACGCCGGGTTCTGGCGGCGGATGCGGTTGAGCTGGGCGATCTCGGCGATGATGTTGCCCGGCGCGGTGAAGTCCCGAGGTCGGATTTCGTACTTCTCCGAGTCCAGGTATTCCTCTTTGCCCGGCACCGGCGCGGCTTCGCATAACTCGAAACCCGAATACATTCCCCACAGGCCCGAGCCCATCGTGGCCAGCGCAGCGCGGATCAGGAAGCCTGCGCGACCGGACTCATGCAGGAAACCCGGATTGATGTCCGGCGTATTGACGAAGAAGTTCGGGCGGTAGCACTCACGCCAGGGCGACTGGTTCAGTTGGGCAAGGTACTCGCTCAGCTCAGCCTTGGTGTTGCGCCAGGTGAAGTAGGTATAGCTCTGGGAATAGCCGACCTTGCCCAGGCGCGCCATCATCGCCGGTGTGGTGAAAGCTTCGGCGAGGAAGATCACCTCCGGGTACTTGGCACGCACGTCGCTGATCAGCCATTGCCAGAACGGCAGCGGCTTGGTGTGCGGGTTGTCGACGCGAAAGGTCTTCACGCCCTCTTCCACCCAGCCCACCACGATGTCACGCAGCTCGGTCCACAGGCTGGGGATGGCATCGGCCGCATAGAAATCGACGTTGACGATGTCCTGGTACTTTTTCGGCGGATTTTCCGCGTATTTGATCGTGCCGTCCGGGCGCCAGTTGAACCAACCCGGATGCTGTTTGAGCCACGGGTGGTCCTGGGAGCACTGGATGGCGAAATCCAGGGCGATTTCCAGGCCGTGGTCGGCAGCAGCCTTGACCAACCGGCGGAAATCATCGCGAGTGCCCAACTGAGGGTGAATAGCCTCGTGACCGCCCTCCTCACTGCCAATGGCGTAGGGGCTGCCAGGATCATCAGGGCCGGCGGTGAGTGAGTTGTTCTTGCCCTTGCGGTGGCTACGGCCGATGGGGTGGATCGGCGGGAAATACAGCACGTCGAAGCCCATGTCGTGAATCATCGGCAAGCGTGCGTGCACGTCGTTAAAGGTGCCGTGCCGCGCCGGATCGTCGGTGATCGAGCGGGGAAACAGCTCGTACCAGCTGGCAAATTGTGCGGCTTCACGTTCCACGTCAATCGGGTAGGCGGGGCTGACGCTCAAATAGGCGCGATGGTCGGCCTGGGTCATCAGGTGTGCACTGTCTTCGTGCAGGAACAACGCCACCTGCTCGGTTTCCAACAGGCCGGAAAGCTCATGGTGCAACAGCATCAAGCGGTCACGCAGTTCGTTGTCACTGCGTTCGGCGGCCTGCAGCACCAGGCTACGGCCCTCCTGCAACTCCAGGCTGACCGGCACGCCAGCTTCATGCTTCTTGCGCAGTTCGTAACAGAAGCTGGCAAAGGCGTCGATCCAGGCTTCGATGCAGTACTCATGGCGGCCTTGGTGGGCCACGGTAAACGCGCCCTCCCAACCGTTGTTGCCGATATCCAGCATGACTACGCTGTGCCAGCTTTCGTCTCCCAGGGCGCGCCAGCGGATCAACACCGCCAGTTTATCGTGGCCATCGGCGAACACTTTGCTGGTGACATGAACCCGCTGGCCCACCACCGCCTTGACGGCAAACTCCCCGTTGTCGATGACCGGCATGGTGCTTTCGATCGCGATCCTGGGTAGCAGCAGCGCCTGCGACAACGGCAGCACGGAGTCTTCTGGAACCAGTGTTTCGGCAGTCATCGAGCAGCTTCCCCTTACGCCCTTTGGACGCTCTTTGCTTGATACGAATTCAGGTACGGCGACGCTATCCTTGAGCTGGGCCGTTTAAAGTCCGAGCCTGGGCGCTGCCCAAAAGTTCAGGTGGATATACCACCCTTGGGCGGGAATCATTTCCAGCAGGCAATGGTCCACCGATAGAGCAAAGCACAAACGAGGCCATACCCATGAGCATCCCGACACCTCCTGAAACCGAAGATCCGAATATCGACGCCCCCCCATTGCCTCCGCCCGAACCGGAACGCGATCCTGAACAGGAGCCGCCTGAAAACCAGCCGCCACCGGTGCAGGAACCGCCCACGACGATGCCGCCGGTTATTGCCTGACTCACAGACACGCAAGCACTTGCCCGTGAAAGTATCGCGGGCAAGCGCTACTGAGCTTTCCTACTTCAATCACCGACAATACCGAGATCCCGCTCTTGATGAACAAGATAGATTCAGTCTCCCGTACGCTGCCTCGCCCCCTTGCCGGCCGCAGACTATCTTGTCCGTTAAGCGAGTACCTTCTATGCGCACCTCACTACTGCCCCCGTTCTCGGCTGTTCACGGCATCCAACAACCGCCAGTCAACGATCATCGGGAAAAACTGAACGATCTGTTCAGGGCCGGCCCAAGCGCAATCATGCGCAGGAAAGAGCCTGACACGCCCGCCTCCGCCCCTTCCAGGGCGCCGCAAACCTTTACCTTGCCCAACCCCGCCCCCTCTGCGAACGTAGAGCCGAAGACGGCCGGTGCCGACGCCACCCAGCTTGCCCAACTTCGTGCGCTGACCAGCCAGGAGAACATTACCAATATGCTGCGCGCGCCCAACTCACACGAGACCTCCGGGCAGGTGACCACGATTCGAAGCCTGTTAAGCAGGGAAAACGTCAAATCCTTGCTGCACGGCCCGGATGCAGACGAAGCGCGCAAACTGATTACCGATGTGAAGGAGCGTTTAGGTCAATCAAGCCTGCAGATGATTCATGACCGATCCTCACATATCGAGGACCCGGGCTTGAGCCTTGAAGAAATTCGCGAGCGCACCTCCACTCTTGATCCCGAGGCAGGTTTCAACTGCGCTATGCAAATCGAGCGTGATCTACGCATTGAGAAGCTTTCTGCCATACAGCGAATGCGGCAAAGTACGCCTCTGGCTTCAGCCCTCTTCGATATCGGCAAAGAGGCGGACCTCGGCAACCCGCCCCCTCAACCGGATAATCCACCGCCCCCGGCAGAAAGCCTCACACACAACAACAATGTCAGGAATGACAATGGTCAGACCTTCACCTTCCGTAATACCCGTGAATCAAGTTTCGACGCACCTGAGCAAGTGATGGATTTTGACCACCACAGAGACAAACTCGATGTATCGGCAATTAGAAATCAACTCGGCAACACGCCATTGAAATTGGTAGGAAACTTCTCGGGAGCCAGTAGCGAGGTACAGATTCACTATAGCCCGGCTCACAATACGAGCGTGGTGATGATCTCCGGCAACCCGGGAGAGTCGCCCTTTGTGGTGAAAGCCTTAGGTGAGGTGAGATACGGCAACCTCATCACTTGACCTCCTTCACTCATCCTTCTCCAGCAGCTTGACGATCCGTGGCATCACGCTGAATACCGCCAGGGCCAGCAGCGTACTGAGCACCGCCGTCGATTCACGCCCCATTCCCGCCGCAACCCCAATGGCGGCGGTCATCCACAACCCGGCCGCGGTGGTCAGGCCCTTTACATGCTGGCCCTCTTCGTCTTCCTTGCCCTTGAGGATGGTGCCAGCGCCGAGGAAGCCAATGCCCGCGATGACCCCTTGAACCACACGGCTCATGGCATCCGCCTGGCTGCCGGACATCTGCGGCACCAGCACAAATAGCGCGGCGCCAAGCGCCACCAGCATATGGGTGCGCACTCCGGCCGCCTTGCCCTTGTGTTCACGCTCAAACCCCAGGATGCCGCCGAGGATCGCCGCGATCAGCAGGCGCACGGTCACTTGGGTGAGTTGCCGGGCATCGCCAATGTCTGCGAATTCGGCTTGCAGGGTTTGCCACGCCAGATGCCACCAGGCCTCCATGGATGCGCTCCTTTTTACTATGGATAGATAAAGGATGGACAGCGCAGACCGCCAGTCAGTTGCCTGGAACCCGTGCGCATGGCGGCCGCCTAACGCTGCATAGCCCACAAAACGGAGATTGTCATGACCGTACGCATCGAAAATCATCTGTGCTACTTCACGCTCGACGACAATGGCCAGGAACAAAGCCTGCCAGCCACACGGGTGACCGTCCTGACCGATCACGACAAAGCCATGTCTTATCTGGAACTGGCAGGTTCGCGCATCTACATCACCGAAGCCGAGGCGGACGCGCTGACGGTTGAAGGCGCAACCGATGGCCGTGAGCATGTAAAGGCGGACCAACCTGGTTCGGTGATTTAATTGATCTGCATCATCAGACCCGCTCAACCCCTGCACCCCTATGCCCATGGGGTGCAGCAGATTGACGCACAAGAACGCTTCAAGCTGATCTGATCCGCTTTTTATCACCCCACCTGAGTCTGTTATGCAAACAGTCTGTCGCCCATAGTTCGTCGGCCTGATGGAGGCTGATGAGCGAATGACCATGAGCGAACGAATCCCAACCGTGGAAACCTTTGAGCCCATTCACCCCAAGAAAGTGAAGGCCAAATCCAGCGACAACCTGATCCATACCCGCAGCTTTACCGGCTTGTTTCGCACCCTGCGAGTGGGCGGTGCCGGCCTGCTGTTCCTGGCTTTTTTCGGCACCGTGTGGCTGAACTGGGGTGGGCGCCAAGCCGTACTGTGGGACCTGGCCGAGAGCAAGTTCCACATTTTTGGTGCGACGTTCTGGCCCCAGGACTTCATCCTGCTCTCGGCGCTGTTGATCATCTGCGCCTTCGGCCTCTTCGCGATCACGGTGTTTGCCGGCCGCGTATGGTGCGGCTACACCTGCCCGCAAAGCTCGTTCACCTGGCTGTTCATGTGGTGCGAGAAGGTGACCGAAGGTGAGCGCAACCAGCGCATCAAACTTCAGGCCGCCCCCTGGAGCCTGAATAAGCTGGCGAGGCGCTCGGCCAAGCACACATTGTGGCTGGGTATCAGTGTGTTGACCGGGCTGACGTTTGTGGGCTACTTCACCCCGATCCGCCCCTTGGCCGCCGAACTGTTGACGTGGCAGATCGGTGGGGTGAGCCTGTTCTGGGTGCTGTTTTTCACGGGCGCCACCTACATCAATGCCGGCTGGCTACGCGAAGCGGTGTGCATGCACATGTGCCCCTATGCACGGTTCCAGAGCGTAATGTTTGATAAGGACACCCTGACCATTTCCTACGACACCACCCGCGGCGAGCATCGGGGCCCGCGTAAACGTGACGTGCAGCCAGCCGAGGTTGGCCTTGGCGATTGCATCGATTGCCAGCTGTGCGTTCAGGTTTGCCCCACGGGAATCGACATCCGCGACGGCCTGCAAATGGAATGCATTGGTTGTGCGGCCTGCATCGACGCCTGTGATTCGATCATGGACAAAATGGGCTATGCCCGTGGCTTGGTCAGTTACACCAGTGAGCATCAATTGCAAGGTGGCAAGACCCACCTGCTCAGGCCGCGCCTGATCGGCTACAGTGCCGTGCTGCTGGTGATGATCGCGGCGTTGGTGGTGGCGCTGATTGAACGGCCGATGGTGTCGCTGGATGTGACCAAAGACCGAGGTATGTTCCGTGAAAACAGCCAGGGGTTGATCGAAAACATCTACAGCCTCAAGGTGATCAACAAGACCCAGCAGCGCCAGGACTACCGCCTGGAACTGGTGGATGCCGAGGGGTTCCAGCTGCAAGGCAAGACCCAGGTCAGTCTGGCTGCCGGGGAAATTGTCGATATACCGGTGTCGGTAGCGTTGCTGGCGGACACACCGGCCAGCAGCTCTCAAACCCTGCGTTTTAAAGTCACTGATGTGGATGAGCCTTGGATTTATACCGCTGCTGACAGCCGCTTCGTTGCGCCCTTGAATCGCTGAACAACGATAGAGATCAACTGTAGGAGCGAGCTTGCTCGCGAAAAACTCACCGTCGCCGCGTTCATTCAGGAAACACACGTTATCGTTGACGTTTTTCGCGAGCAAGCTCGCTCCTACAGTTCGCCCTGCATACACATTCAAAAAGCTAATCAGGCCGCCATGAAACGCTACGAAAAATTTGCCGACGACATCGCAGAACTGATCCGCTCCGGCGTCCTCGGCCCCGGCCAGCGCGTACCATCGGTACGCTATGCCAGCCAGGCCTACGGCGTCAGCCCGTCCACGGTATTCCAGGCCTATTACTTGCTGGAGCGTCGTGGCCTGATCAGGGCGCGCCCGCGTTCTGGCTACTTCGTCAACACCCACGCGCCGAGCCCGTTTTCCGAGCCGGTGGTGAGTGAGCAGGTGCATGAGTCCACCGATGTGGGTGTCAGTGAGCTGGTGTTCTCGGTACTGGACTCGATCAAAGACCCCAACACCGTGCCCTTCGGCTCGGCCTTCCCCAGCCCCATGCTGTTCCCGCTGCCGCGCCTGGCCCGCTCCCTGGCCAGTGCCAGCCGCGACATGGACCCCCGCCTGGTGGTCACCGACATGTCGCCAGGCAACCCACAACTGCGCCGCCAGATTGCCCTGCGCTATATGGTCGGCGGCCTGATGCTGCCGATGGAGGAGTTGCTGATCACCAACGGCGCCCTCGAAGCACTCAACCTGTGCCTGCAGGCCGTGACCGAACCGGGCGACCTGGTGGCCATCGAAGCGCCGGCGTTCTACGCCTGCTTGCAAGTGCTTGAACGCCTGAAGCTCAAGGCTGTGGAGATCCCGGTGCACCCGCGCGACGGTATTGACCTGAACGCCCTGGCCCAAAGCCTTGAGCGCTATCCGATCAAGGCCTGCTGGACCATGACCAGCTTCCAGAACCCCATGGGCGCCACGTTGCCTGAAGAGAAAAAACAGGCGCTGGTGGAACTGCTGCGCAGCCATCAAGTGCCTCTGATCGAAGATGACGTCTACGCCGAATTGTATTACGGGCAACAGGCCCCGAAACCGGCCAAGGCCTTCGACACCGAAGGGCTGGTGATGCACTGTGGCTCCTTTGCCAAGAGCCTGGCACCGGGTTACCGCGTGGGCTGGGTCGCCGCCGGGCGCTTCGCACAGAAGGTCGAGCGGCTGAAACTGATGACCTCACTGTGCCCGTCAATGCCGGCCCAGGCGGCGATTGCCGACTACCTGCAACACGGCGGCTATGACCGGCACCTGCGCAAACTGCGCTACGCCCTGGAAGAACAGCAAAGCGCCATGCTGGCGGCCATCGCTCGTTATTTTCCGGCGCAAACACGGGTCAGCCAGCCGGCGGGAGGCTATTTTCTGTGGTTGGAACTGCCGGAGCAGACCGACTCGCTGAAATTGTTCCAGATGGCTCTGGCCCAGGGCATCAGCATTGCGCCGGGGCCGATCTTTTCCGCCACTCAGCGGTTCAGAAACTGCATTCGCCTGAATTACGGAAGCCCTTGGAACGAGGCGTCGGAAAAGGCCATGGAGACACTAGGGCGGATCGTGCGCTCGTTTTAACGGCCGCCGCCCAAGTCGATAAACGTTCCGGTGGAATACGATGCCTTGTCCGACAGTAACCAGATAATCGCCTCTGCCACTTCATCCGGGCGCCCGCCACGCGCCATCGGGATACCGGATTCCAGCTTGCTGACCCGGTCCGGGTCGCCGCTCAGGGCATGGAAATCGGTAAAGATATAGCCAGGGCGCACGGCGTTGACGCGAATGCCCTCGCCCGCCACCTCCTTGGACAGCCCCAGGGTAAAGGTGTCCAGCGCCCCCTTGGAGGCCGCGTAGTCGACATACTCTCCCGGCGAGCCCAGCCGCGCCGCCACCGACGACACGTTGACGATACTGCCTCCCTGCCCTCCATGCCGGGGCGACATGCGCAATACCGCGTGTTTGGCACACAGGATCGGGCCCAGCACATTGGTCTTGAGGATTTTGAGGATACGAAACTCGGACATCTCATCGACCCGCGACTTATGCCCCACGGTGCCGGCGTTATTCACCAGCGCGGTGACCCGGCCCAGTTCCGTATCAACGCGATTGAACAGAGCGATCACTTCATCCTCGCTGCTGACATCGGCCCGCACGGCAATCGCCTGGGCACCCAGCGCGCGAACCTGATCCAGTACACGCAGGGCAGCGTCTTCATCAGACTGGTAGTTGATGCAGATGCGATAGCCTTGGCGAGCGGCGAGCAATGCCGTTTGGGCGCCAATGCCACGACTGCCCCCCGTGATGATGACGACTTTGTCCATGGCTGCGGCCTCCCGATTCAACCGGATGTTTAGGGTTGGATCCAAGAATACCCGTCACTGACTGCTTTTGTCAGGCGCCGGCTGTTCGGCGCCCCGGATATTCGCCATGAAGCTATCGGCCGGCAATGGATGCCCCAATAAGTAGCCTTGCAAGGAGTCACACCCCAGGCGGGTGAGGAAGTGCTGCTGCACATCGGTTTCCACCCCCTCGGCGACGATCCGCAGGCCCAGGGCCTGGCCGAGGGCCACGATGGCCGAGACGATGGCCGCGTCATCGCTGTCGTGTTCCAGGTCACGCACAAAACCGCGATCGATCTTCAGCTCGTTGGCCGGCAGGCGCTTGAGGTACATCAGGCTGGAGTAACCGGTGCCAAAGTCATCGATGGACAGGTCAACCCCCATGTCCGACAGTTGCTGCAATACCGTCATGCTCGCATCGGCATCGCTCATGGCGGTGGTCTCGGTGATTTCCAGCGTGAGGCTGTTGGCCGGCAATTGGTACCGTTCCAGTGCAGCCGCTACGCTGTTGACCAACCCGGCGTGGCAGAACTGCAACGCCGAGAGGTTCACGGCAATGCGCCAGTGCTCATAACCCTGTGCGTACCACTGACTCATCTGGCGACAAGCTTCATCGAGCACCCATTCGCCGATGGGAATGATCAGCCCGGTTTTCTCCGCCAGTGCAATAAACGTAGCGGGCATCAGCAAGCCCTGATGCGGATGCTCCCAGCGCAACAGCGCCTCGGCCCCCACGGCAAGACCACTGACGGCGTCGAACTTGGGTTGGTAATGCAAACGAAATTGCCCCTGCTCAAGGGCAATGCGCAGGTCCTGCAGCAATTGCAGTTGTTTGCGCGCATTGGTGTTCATCGACACATCGAAGAAGCTGTAGCCATTCTTGCCCATGCCCTTGGCGTGATACATCGCCGCGTCGGCGTTCATCAGCAGTTCCTGGGGGTTGCTACCGTTGCCCGGGAACATGGCGATGCCGATGCTGGCCGAGATCTGCAACTCATGCTCGGCCACCGTGAACGTGCGGTTGATCAGGCCCACCTGGCGCTCGGCCAAGCCCATCGCATCATCGGGCTGGGTGAGTTGCACCAGCAACACGAACTCATCGCCGCCGATGCGGGCCAAGGTATCCTGGCTGCGCAAGTCCTCGCGCAGGCGCAAGCCAACTTCGCGCAGCAACTGGTCGCCCAGGTGATGACCAAAGGCATCGTTGACCGGTTTGAAACCATCCAGGTCGATAAACATCAAGGCAAAGCAACCGCCCCGCTCGTGCACCGCCTGGATGCCTTGTTGTATGCGATCTGCCAGCAAGGTGCGATTGGGCAGGCCGGTGAGCATGTCATGCAGGGCCAGGTGGGTGAGTTCCTGGTTGGCCAGGGTCAGGGAATCGGCGAGTACGGCGGTGCGCGCTTCCAGGCGCGCATCCAGCACCGACGTCAACAGCGCAATGACCAATACCGCCAGCGAAGTGACCAAGACCAGGTTATCCAGGCCCTTGCCGCTCAGGCCCGTCAGTGCGGCACCGCAGAAGCTGTCATCGGCAAAGCGCGCCGCAGCCATCCCGGTGTAGTGCATCCCAACGATGGCCACGCCCATCACCACGGCTGCGCCGCCCCGAGCCAGACGCACATAAGGTGTGTTGCGCCGCAGGTTGAAGGCGATCCACAGCGCGGCGCCGGAAGCCACCACCGCGATCAACAACGAAGCGCCGAACAAGGCCGGGTCGTAGTCGATGCCCGGCGTCATGCGCATCGCGGCCATGCCGGTGTAATGCATGCTGGCGATACCGGCCCCCATCACCAGCGCGCCAAATGCCAGTTGCCAGGCCGGCAAGCGTGGCTGGCTGACCAGCCATAACGCGAAGCCACTGGAAAGCACCGCGATCAACAGCGAGAACAGGGTAATGCCCACGTCAAACCCGAGAGCAAACGGCAGGCGCAGGGCCAACATCCCGATAAAGTGCATGGACCAGATGCCGACGCCCATCGCCACTGCGCCACCCGTGATCCATAGGTAAACGGCACGCCCCTTGGCGGTCGCGATACGCCCGGCCAGGTCCAAGGCGGTGTAGGACGCCAGGATGGCCACGCACAGGGAAATCACGACAAGGGAGGTTGAATAGCTACCGATCAGCATGGGACGTCTCGCAGGCGACCGGCGCAAAAGCCCGTGCCGGGTGGCAAATCGGGCGATTGTAGCGAGTATGAATACAGGACAGGTGATTAATTAATCCATTGGCCATCACGCAATTTCTGGCGTCAATCGGCTGGCTTTATCTGGCTGTTTTCAACCACATCATGGACATCAAAATGTGCGGGGCTTGCGCAGATTTCCTGTGGGAGCGGGCTTGCCCGCGAAGGCGGTGTGTCAGTCACCGCATCTGCTACTGCACTAACGCTTTCGCAGGCAAGCCAGCTCCCCACAGGGTGCTGTGCTTGACTGACTGGCATTGGGGCAAGCCCACACATTTGATCTTGCTCCCACAGGATGCGCGGCGTATCCGGTTACTCCTTTTCGGCCAGGGAGGTCTGGCCATCCCAGCCTCCGCCCAATGCTGCGATCAACTGCACACTGGCCACCAGCCGCGACTGCAGCAAGGTCAATACCGTGCGCTCGTTGCTCAATGCCGTCGCCTGCACCGTGACCACATCCAGATAGGCAATCAACCCGGCCTTGTACTGGTTTTCGGTCAAGCGCAAGGATTCACGCGCGGCTTCCAGTGCTTCATTGCTGACCACCGCCTCATCGGCGAGCACCTTGAGCTGGACCATGTAGTTTTCCACCTCACGGAAACCGTCCAGTACGGTCTGGCGGTATTTGGCCACGGTCTCGTCATAGCTGGCCACGGTGCGGTCGACTTCCGCCGAGCGTTGGCCGCCATCGAACAGGGTCATCGCCAGTTTCGGCCCTACCGACCAGAAGCGGTTTGGCAGGCTGATCCAATCTTCATAGGTGCTGCTGGAGTAGCCCCCCGCCAAGCTCAAGGTCAGGTCGGGGTAATAGGCAGCCTTGGCCACGCCAATATTGGCGTTGGCGGCGATGACCGAGCGCTCGGCCGAGGCGATATCGGGGCGACGCTCCAGCAACTGGGACGGCAGGCTCACCGGTATCTGCGGCAGGGCCGGGATGTCTTTACTCACCGCCAAGTTGAAGTTGGCTGGCGCCTCACCGATCAGTACGGCGATGGCGTTTTCCAATTGGGCACGCTGCCAGATCAGATCGATCAGGCTGGCCTGAGTGGTCTTGAGCTGGGTTTGCGCCTGGGCGATGGCATCCTTGCCAGCCACACCGGCACGGTATTGGTTTTCGGTCATTTTCAATGAGCGCTGGTACGTGTCCAGCGTGGCTTGCAGCAAACGCGTCTGCTCGTCCATGACCCGCAGTTGCAGGTAGCTTTGCACCAGTTCGGACTGTTGGCTCAGGCGCATCGCGGCCAGGTCGGCCGAGCTCGCCTCGGCGCTGGCTTCGTTGGCCTCCAGGCCTCGGCGCAACTTGCCCCAGATATCGGCTTCCCAACTCACGCCCAACTGGGCGTTGAGGGTGTCGCGGATACCACTGCTGGAACTACTGAGGCTGGCACTGCTGCTGCCGGTGCCCTGGCTGGCGCGGGTCTTGCCGACGCTCAGGTCAACGCTGGGGTAAAAGGCCCCCCGTGAGCTGCGTACCAGCGCCTGTGCCTGGCGAAAACGCGCCTCGGCCTGGGCGACGGTCTGGTTGGACGTGTTAAGGCGCACCACCAGGTCATTGAGTTGTCGGTCACCGTACAGCTCCCACCAGGCGCCACGCGCCAGGGAGTCGCTCGGGTTAGCCTGGCGCCAGCCTTGGGCCTCCTTGAACTGCACCGGCTCGATGACGTCCGGGCGTTTGTAGTCAGGGCCGATGGCGCAGGCGCTGAGCAACACACCACACATCATCACGGCCAATAACTTCATGCCATTGCCGCCAGCTTTATTGTGGCGAGGGAGATTGCTTGCGCTGGAGGGCGAAGCACTCCCAGGCTTTTTGGGGGCCGCTTCGCAGCCCAGCGGAAGCAAGCTACCTCGCCACAGCAGGCCCGCAGCTACGAGGGATTGGGTTGAGTCGGTCATAGCGCAGTGTCCAGGGCAGCATCGGTACGCACGCCGCGCCAGGCGTTGAAGCGATGGCGCGCGCGGTCCAGGTAAAGGTAAACCACCGGGGTGGTGTAAAGGGTCAGAACCTGGCTGAACACCAGGCCGCCAATAATGGTCAGGCCCAACGGGTGGCGCATCTCCGCACCATCACCACTGCCGAGCAGCAACGGCAAGGCACCGAGGATCGCGGCCAGGGTGGTCATCAGGATCGGCCGCAGGCGCAACAGGCAGGCGCTGCGGATCGACTCCAGCGGGCTCATGCCATCGTTGCGCTCCAATTGCAGCGCCAGGTCGATCATCAGGATCGCGTTCTTCTTCACCACGCCGATCAACAGGAACAAACCCAGCAGCGAGATCAGGCTGAACTCGCCCCCCAGCAGGTAGATCGCCAACAACGCGCCGACACCGGCCGACGGCAGCGTAGACAGGATGGTCAGCGGGTGGATGTAGCTTTCATACAAGATACCCAGCACCAGGTACACCGCCACCAGCGCGCCGAGAATCATGAACGGCTGGCCTTTCTGGGTCGCGGCGAACGCATCGGCAGTGCCGGCCATCTTGGCGATCACATCCTCGGGCAACCCGACTTTGGCAATCGCACGCTCGATAGCCGCCGTGCCCTGCTCCACCGTGACCCCGGGCGCCATGTCGAAGGCGATATTCTCCGAAGCGAACTGGCCTTCATGGCTGACGCGGTCGTCGGCCAGGCTGTTCTCATAGTGGGCAATGGTCGACAACGGCACCCGTGCGCCGTCGGCCGTGATCACCTGCACCTGGTTGAGGGTGATCGGGTCCTGGGCGTATTTGGGGTTGACCTCCATCACCACCTGGTACTGGTTGAGGCTGTCGTAAATGGTGGAAATCTGCCGTTGGCTGTAGGCGTTGTTGAGCACCGCCGTGACCATGTCCATGTCGATGCCCAGGCGCTTGGCCTGGTCGCGGTCGACAATCAACGTCACCTGGGCCGCGCCGCGGCCTTCGCGGGCGTCGATGGCGGTCAGCTCCGGCAACTCACGCATCGCCGCCACCACTTTCGGGTACCACAGGCGCAACGCGGCCAGGTCGCCGCTTTGCAGGATGTAGGAATATTGCGCGCTGGTCTGGTCGCGGCCGCCCCCGAACTGCAGGTCCTGGTCGGCCATGAGGAACAAGCGCCCGCCCGGCACCAGCGGCACCTCCTTGCGCAGGCGCTCGATCACCGCCTGGGCGGAGATCTTGCGTTCGCCAAGCGGCTTGAGGCGCACCAGCATCACTGCGTTGTTAGTGCCTTGGTTGCCACCGATAAAGCCGGCCACACTGAGCACCGCCGGGTCCTTGAGCACCGCCTGGCGAAAAATCTCCATCTTCGGCTGCATGACGCTGAACGACAGGCCATCGTCACCGCGTACAAAGCCGATCAACTGGCCGGTGTCCTGCTGGGGCATGAAGGTTTTGGGCACCACCACGTACAGCGCAATATTCACGCCCACGGTGACCAACAGGCTGAGCAAGGTCAGGCGCCGATGGCGCAGCACCCAATCCAGGCTGGTGGCGTAGCCGGCGACCATGCGGTCGTTGACCTTCTGGCTCCAGCGCTGCAAACCGGTCTGCCGGTCCTTCGCATGCGGCTTGAGCCAGCGGGCGCACAGCATGGGCGTCAAGGTCAGCGAGACAATCAGCGAGACGATGATCGCCGCCGACAAGGTGATGGAAAACTCGCGGAACAGGTTGGTAACAATGCCGCCCATGAACAGGATCGACAGGAACACCGCCACCAGCGACACGTTCATCGACAGCAAGGTAAAGCCCACTTCCTGGGCGCCCAGGTAGGCGGCTTTCATCGGTGGCACGCCGTCGTCGATGTGCCGGGAAATGTTCTCCAGCACCACGATGGCATCGTCCACGACCAAACCGGTGGCGAGGATCAGCGCCATCAGCGAGAAGTTGTTCAGAGAAAACCCGTACAGGTACATCACCGCGAAGGTGCCCACCAGCGATACCGGCACCGCCAGGGTCGGGATCAGCGAAGCACGGAAGTTACCCAAGAACAGGTACACCACCAGGATCACCAGCCCCACGGCAATCAGCAGGGTCATTTCCGCCTCATGCAGGGTGGCAGTGATCACTGGCGAGCGGTCCATGGCCAGGCTGAGCTTGACGCTGGACGGCAACACCGCCTGCAACGCCGGCAACTGGGCCTTGATCTGCCGCACGGTTTCGATGATGTTGGCGCCGGACTGGCGGTTGATCACCAGCAACACCGCCGAATCATTGTTGAAGAAGCCGCTATTGTAGCGGTCTTCCACGCCATCAGTGATCTTCGCCACGTCCTTGAGGCGCAGGGCGGCGCCGTCCTGGTAGCGAATCAGCAGGGGCTCATAGTCCTTGGCTTTCTCCAACTGGTCGTTGGCCTGGATCTGCCAGTTGCGCTCGCTGTCTTCCAGTGAGCCTTTGGGCCGGCGCTGGTTGGCATTGGCGATGGTGTTGCGCACATCGTCCAGGGCGACGCCGTACTGATCGAGGGCCTTGGGTTCCAGTTCGATGCGCACCGCCGGCAGCGAACTGCCGCCGATCTGCACTTCGCCCACACCCGGCACCTGGGACAGGCTCTGGGACAGAATGGTCGAGGCCAGGTCGTACAACTGACCCTTCTGCAACACGTCGGAGGTCAGCGACAGCACCATGATCGGCGCCTGGGACGGGTTGATCTTCTTGTAGGTGGGCATGCTGCGCATGCCACTGGGCAGCAGGTTGCGCGACGCGTTGATGGCCGCCTGCACTTCCCGCGCCGCCCCGTTGATATCGCGGTCGGAATCGAACGCCAGAATCACCCGGGTAGAGCCCTGGCTCGACGAGCTGCTCATGGTGGTGATACCGGCAATCGCGCCGAATGAACGCTCCAGCGGCGTGGCCACCGTAGACGCCATCACCTCGGGGCTGGCGCCGGGCAAGCTGGCCGACACCACGATCACCGGAAAGTCGATCTGCGGCAATGGCGACACCGGCAACAAATTGAAGCTGACGCCACCGAGCAACATGATCGCCAGGCTCAGCAGCATGGTCGCGACCGGCCGGCGGATGAAAGGTCCGGACAGGTTCATGGCTCAACCGGCTCCAGGCGTTGTGGCTCTTTGCGCCAGCGCCGGCCAAGACGATCGAAGTACAGGTAGATCACCGGCGTGGTGAACAGCGTCAACACCTGGCTCACCAGCAACCCGCCGACCATCACCAGGCCCAGGGGCTGGCGCAGTTCGGCGCCGGAGCCGCTCGCTAGCATCAAAGGCACCGCGCCGAACAAGGCAGCCAGGGTGGTCATCAGGATTGGCCGGAAGCGCAACAGCGCGGCCTGGTAGATCGCGGTCTGCGGGTCCAGGCCCTGGTTGCGTTCGGCGTCGAGGGCGAAGTCGATCATCATGATCGCGTTCTTTTTCACGATACCGATCAGCAGGATGATGCCGATGATCGCGATCATGCCCAGGTCATTGCCACTGAGCAGCAACGCCAGCAAGGCCCCCACCGCCGCCGACGGCAAGGTCGATAGGATAGTGATCGGGTGGATGTAGCTCTCATAGAGCACACCGAGCACGATGTACATGGTGACCACCGCCGCCAGGATCAACAGCAAGGTGCTCGACAACGAGGCTTCGAACGCCTGGGCCGCGCCCTGGAACTGGGTTTGCACGCCCACCGGCATGCCGATGTCCTTCTGGGTCTGGTTGATCAGTTCCACGCCTTTGCCCAGCGCTACGCCGGGCGCCAGGTTGAACGACATCATCACCGCTGGGAACTGGCCGATATGGGCAATTGCCAATTGCGCCTGGCGCTGTTCCACATGGGCCAGGCTCGACAGCCGTACCTGACCACCGTCAGTGGTTTTCACATGGATCTGGTTGAGGGCCGCCGGGCCGAGGGTTTCGCCGGACTGGGCCTGCAACACCACTCGATACTGGCTGGCCTGGGTGTAGATGGTGGAGATCTGGCGCTGGCCGAAGGCGTCATACAGCGCATCGGTGATGGTCGAGACACTTACGCCCAGGCGCGAGGCCGCGTCGCGGTCGATCACCAGGTACACCTGCAAGCCTTTGTCCTGCAGGTCACTGGCCACGTCGGTGAGTTCCGGCAACTGGCTGAGGGCGTGTACCAGCTTGCCGCTCCATAACGCCAACAACTCGGCGTCCGGGGAGGACATGCTGAACTGGTACTGGGTACGGCTGACCCTGTCCTCGATGGTGAGGTCCTGCACCGGTTGCATGAACAGGCGGATACCCACCAGCTTGTCAATCTGCGGTTGCAGGCGGGTGATGACCTCGGCTGCGCTCAAGTCGCGCTGGCCGTGAGCCTTGAGGTTGATGAGCAAGCGGCCGCTGTTGAGGGTGGCGTTATCGCCATCCACGCCAATGTAGGACGACAGGCTCTCGACCGCAGGGTCGGCGAGAATGATCTTCGCCAGTTCCTGCTGGCGCTGGCTCATGGCCGCAAAGGAAATCGACTGCGGCGCCTCGGAAATACCCTGGATCACCCCTGTGTCCTGCACCGGGAAAAAACCCTTGGGCACCACCAGGTACAGCACCACCGTAAGCCCCAGGGTGGCGATCGCCACCAGCAACGTCAGCGGCTGGTGCTTGAGCACCCACTGCAACTTGCGGCCGTAGGCTTCGATCAGCCAATCAATCCAGGCGCCGCTGGCTTTGTAGAAGCGGCCCTGCTCTTCTTCCTTGGGTTCGCGCTTGAGCAGGCGCGCGCACATCATGGGCGTGAGGGTCAGGGACACTACCAGGGAAATCAGGATCGCCACTGCCAGGGTGATGGCGAACTCACGGAACAGCCGCCCGACCACGTCGGCCATGAACAGCAACGGGATCAATACCGCGATCAACGACAGCGTCAGGGACACCAGGGTGAAACCTATCTGCTTGGCGCCCTTGAGCGCGGCCGCCATCGGCGTCTCGCCTTCCTCGATATAGCGCGAAATGTTCTCCAGCATCACGATGGCGTCGTCCACCACAAACCCGGTGGCGATGGTCAGGGCCATCAGCGTCAGGTTATTGATGGAGAATCCGGCCAGGTACATCACACCAAAGGTGCCCACCAGGGACAGCGGCACGGCGATGGACGGGATGATCGTGGCGCTGACCCGGCGCAGGAACAGGAACGTCACCATGACCACCAGGGCAATGGCGATCAGAAGCTCGTGCTGTACGTCTTTGACCGAGGCGCGGATGGTCTGGGTGCGGTCGGTGAGCACCGTCACGTCCAGGCCGGCCGGCAGGTTGTCGGTGATGCTCGGCAGCAGGGCCTTGATACGGTCTACCACCTCGATCACGTTGGCGCCCGGCTGGCGCTGGATATTGAGCAACACGGCCTGGTTCTCGTTGGCCCAGGCGGCAAGGCGCTCGTTTTCGGCGCCGTCGACGATCTGCGCGACATCCTTGAGCCGCAGCGGAGCGCCATTGTTGTAGGCCAGGATCAGTTCGGCGTATTGCTCGGGCGAGACCAGTTGGTCGTTGGCGTCGAGCATCGAAACGCGGGTGGGGCCGTCAAAGTTACCTTTGGGCTGGTTGACGTTGGAGGCGGCGATCAGGGCGCGTACGTCCGAGAGGTTCAAGCCATTGGCCGCCAGGGCCTCGGGGTTGACCTTGATACGCACGGCCTGGCGCTGGCCACCGGCGATGCTGACCATGCCGACACCGCTGATCTGCGCGATTTTCTGCGCCATGCGTGTGTCGACCAAATCATTGAGCTTGGGCAGCAACATGGTCTTGGAGGTGATTGCCAGGGTCAGCACCGGGGTATCCGCCGGGTTGACCTTGTTGTACACCGGCGGCGCCGGCAGATCCTTGGGCAACAGGTTGGTGGCGGCGTTGATCGCGGCCTGCACCTGTTGCTCGGCCACATCCATATTGATGTCGAGGTTGAAACGCAGGGTCAGCACCGAGGCGCCGCCGGAACTGGTAGAGGCCATCTGGGTCAGCCCGGGCATCTGCCCGAACTGGCGCTCCAGCGGTGCGGTGACCGCGCTGGTCATCACATCGGGGCTGGCGCCGGGGTACAGGGTCATCACCCGGATAGTCGGGTAATCCACCTGGGGCAACGCCGACACCGGCAGCAGGCGGTACGAAATGATGCCGGCCAGGACAATGGCCAGCATGCTCAGCGTGGTGGCGACCGGGCGAAGGATGAACAGGCGCGACAGGTTCATGAACCGACCTTTTGCGCCTTGCCGGCGTCAGCCCCGGTCTCCCCTTTCGCTGCGGGCTTGCCTTGCAGGTGCTCGGTCGGCGTGGTCGGCACCTCGCTGCTGGCGTTGACCACTTCGATCTCGCTGCCGTCCTTGAGGCGGTCGGTGCCTTCCAGCACCACGCGGTCGCCAGCGACCAGGCCTTCCTTGATCACGGTGTTTTCGCCATCGGTGTCACCTACCACCAAGGGCTGGACCTTGACCTTCTTGTCGCCGTCGAGCTTGTAGACAAAGGTGCCATTGTTGCCGAACTGGATCGCCGCAGATGGCGCCAGCACCACGTTCTTCAAGGTATCAGCCAGCAGGTGCACATTGACGAACTGGTTGGGGAACAGCGCCTGGTCCTTGTTATCGAAACGCGCCTTGAACTTCAGCGTGCCGGTGGTGACGTCAATCTGGTTGTCCAGGCTTTGCAGTACACCGACCGCCTGCTTTTTCACGTCGCCACGGTCCCAGGCTTCCACGGGCAACTTGTTACCGGCGTGGTAACGAGCCAGCACGGTTTCCAGGGTATTTTCCGGCAGGGTGAAGGCCACGCTGATTGGCTGGGTCTGGGTGATTACCGCCAGGGCGGTGGTGTCGTTGGCGGCGACGAGGTTGCCGACGTCAAGCTGGCGCAAACCGACCCGGCCGCTGATGGGCGCGCGGATTTTGGTGAATTCCAGGTTGAGCTTTGCGTCGTCCACCGCGCCCTGGTTGGTCTTGACCGTGCCCTGGTACTGCAACACCAGCGCTTCGGCGGTGTCCAGGGTTTGCTTGGCGATACTGTCCTGGGCGTACAGGTCGCGATAACGCTGTACATCGACCTGGGCGTTCTTCAACTGGGCCTGGTTCTGCAGCAAGGTGCCCTGGGCCTGGAGCAAGGCGTTCTGGTAGCTGCGCGGGTCGATTTCTGCCAGCAGGTCACCGGCCTTGACCATTTGCCCTTCCTCGAAGGCGATCTTGACCAGCTCGCCGCCCACCCGGCTGCGCACATTAATGGTGTTCAGCGCCGTGACCGTACCCAGCGCCTTGTAGTACACCGGGAACTCACCCAGCACTGCAGG
This sequence comes from Pseudomonas sp. NFPP02, assembly GCF_900119355.1. Taxonomy (NCBI): domain Bacteria; kingdom Pseudomonadati; phylum Pseudomonadota; class Gammaproteobacteria; order Pseudomonadales; family Pseudomonadaceae; genus Pseudomonas; species Pseudomonas sp. NFPP02. Next base: position 233,539 of record NZ_FPJI01000010.1, on the reverse strand, counting down.
GGCCACGCGCACCGGCACTGGGCCAGTGGACCCGCCGAAGCCCGGGCGCGCCATGCCGGTTTTACCCGTGTGCCCGGCCGGAGCGTCTTTATGGGCCGCGCCGCTGGGCCAGAATTTCCAGCACAGGCCGGCGATAACCAGCAGCACGAGCAGGCCAAACAGCCAGCGGCGGGAGTTGCGGGGGGAGGATTGCATGGAGTGATCAACCATTGGGCGCGAGAGCTTCTACTTTGGGAGGCTGAAAGATAAGCACTGGGGGGCCTTAAGAAAAGCACCTTTACCGGCTATTTACTTTGGGCTTACAACGTTTAACTTCTGATCTTAGTCCACCGGCTATTTCGCTAAACCGCTGACGCTCAAATAAAAACGGCCTGGACTAGGCCAGGCCGCAATCATGCATCATACGTGTTACTGCCAAACGACAGTCATACGTAGAAACAGTTACTTCAACACAGCCAGGGCGGCGTCGTAGTTTGGCTCTTCAGCAATTTCCTTGACCAACTCGCTGTGCAGCACGTTGTCGTTTTCATCCAGCACCACGACAGCGCGAGCGGTCAGGCCCTGCAGCGGGCCGTCAGCGATGGAAACACCATAGTCAACGGCGAAGTCGGCATTGCGGAAATCCGACAGATTCTTAACGTTTTCCAGGCCTTCGGAGCCACAGAAACGCGCTTGGGCGAATGGCAGGTCGGAGGAGATGCACAGGACCACGGTGTTGGCCACATCGTTGGCCTGGGCATTGAACTTGCGCACGGAAGTGGCGCAGGTTGGGGTATCAACGCTTGGGAAGATGTTCAGCACTTTGCGCTTGCCGGCAAAGGTAGCCAGGGTGGCGTTGGACAGGTCGCCGGCGGTCAGGGTGAAGTCTGCAGCTTTGGCGCCGACTTTCGGCAGTTCGCCTTCAACCTGGACCGGGTTGCCTTTAAGGGTGACTTGAGCCATGAACGGAATCCTTATGCTGGTTTTTGGTTAAACAAATTCGAGAGGCGGAAGTTAACCACAAAGTGCCGACGCTACCTACCGCCAGACACAAATTGTCATGTCGTCAGGTTGTGGTTTAATTGCGCGCTTTTCGCCCGTCCTTCAAGGAAACCTTTGCCGATGAATCAGCCTGTCACCAAAGTCCTGGTCATTGGTTACGTCTGGCCGGAGCCCCGCTCCTCGGCCGCGGGCGGGCATATGATGCAAATCCTTGAGAGCTTTCTTACGCAAGGTTGGGACATTACCTTCAGCAGCCCGGCCACCATTGGCGAGCACAAGGCCGACTTGCCGGCACTCGGGATCGCCGAACGCACCATCGAACTGAATAACAGCAGTTTCGACGACTTTATTCGCGAACTGGCCCCGGATATCGTGCTGTTCGACCGTTTCATGATGGAAGAGCAATTCGGCTGGCGCGTAGAACAATGCTGCCCCGACGCCCTGCGCGTGCTGGAAACCTCCGACCTGCAAAGCCTGCGCGACGCCCGTCACCAGCGGCTCAAAGAGCAGGTGAAAGCCCAACCCGACAGCGACGACTTCAGCGCCCTGTTCGCGCCGGCGCTGGAAGACGAGTTCCAACGCATGGCCGACACCGACCTGGCCAAACGCGAAATCGCCGCCATTTACCGCTGTGACATTAGCTTGATGATCTCCGACGTGGAAATCCGCCTGCTCACCGAACAGTTCAAGGTGCCTGCCGCCCTGCTCCACTGGTGCCCCTTGATGCTGCAACCGCCCACCGACGCATTTGCGCCCTTTGAAGACCGTGCGCATTTCCTCAGCATCGGTAACTTCCGCCACGCGCCCAATTGGGATGCAGTGCTGTGGATGAAGCACCGCCTGTGGCCACTGATCCGCCAACAACTGCCAGGCGCCCAATTGCATATCTACGGCGCCTACACCCCACCCAAGGCCACCGCCCTGCACAATCAGGCCCAGGGTTTCCATGTAATGAACTGGGCCGAAGATGCGCTGCAAGTCATGACCGCCGCGCGCATCTGCCTGGCGCCGTTGCGCTTTGGCGCGGGCATCAAGGGCAAGTTGGTCGACGCCATGCTGTGCGGCACGCCCAGTGTCACGACCCCAATCGGCGCCGAGGCCATGGGCGATGACCAGCCCTGGCCCGGCGTGATTGCACAGGATGCGCCGGCCCTGGCTGCCGCTGCCGTGGCCCTTTATCAGGACCGTGAGCGCTGGACCCGGGCCCAGGAACACGGGCGCCAACTGCTGGCCCGGCGCTATGACCAGAACATCCACGGGGCCGCCTTGGTGGAATGCCTGGAACGCTGTCGCCGCAACCTCGCTGCCCATCGCAGGGACAACTTCACCGGCAGCATGCTGCGCCACCACGCGCATAAAAGTACCCAATATATGTCCCAGTGGATCGAGGCGAAAAACCGCACCCTGTAAACACTGCTGCTGGCGAGGACGTGCGTGACGGGGCATTATCCTACGCAGCGATCACAATAAAGCGACGGCAGCATGACCCGAGCAACGCGCATTACTGACCCTTCCTACGAGTTGATGGACGACCACAACGGCCTGTCCATCATCTATCGCCAACACGGCTTCCCCTGCCCGCTGGTGCGCTGGCACTTCCACAAGGAATACGAGCTGCACCTGATCGTCGCCAGCTCCGGCAAGGTGTTTATCGGTGACTACATCGGCAACTTCTACCCCGAAAGCCTGTTCCTCACCGGCCCCAACCTGCCCCATAACTGGATCAGCCAGGTGGAAGAAGACGAAGTGGTGCCCAAGCGTGACATGCTGGTGAACTTCACCGATGACCTGTTCGAGAGCGGCAGCCATATTTTTGCTGAACTCAAGAACCTCGCACCGCTGCTGGAGCGCGCGCAGTACGGCATCGAATTTCGCTGCAAAAAAACCATCACCCAGGCCATGACCTTGATGCAACACATCGAGGACGCCAAGGGCATGGCGCGCCTGGGGCAGTTTTTTATCTTGCTGGACGTGTTGAGCGTGTGCGAGGACTACCAATTGCTGTCCGGCGTAACCACGCCGCAATTGGCCGACGAGCACAGCATAGACCGCACCAACCGGGCAGTGGATTACATCTTTGCACATTACGCCCGCGAGCTGCCGCTGGAAGAAGTGGCGCAATACCTGGGGATGAAGCCGACCTACTTCTCGCGGGTGTTCAAGCAGGCGACCGGTCGCACCTTTATCGAATTCGTCAACCGGCTGCGCATCAGCAAGTCCTGCGAATTACTCGCGGACGGTGACAAGGCCGTCACGGATGTGTGCTTTGAGTCAGGCTTCAACAATATCTCCAACTTCAACCGACGCTTTCAGCAACTCAAGGGCATGACCCCTTCCCACTATCGACGGTTGGCGATGCAGCGGTTGACGGAGCAGAACCTGATGCCTGTAGACACCTCGCACTTCAGTTAAAAAACCGCAAGCTGACCATCTGGCGAACGCTCTCACGCCTGTCCCGATCACATCCCGTAATAGCTGGGGCGGAACGCCTCCCTGTGTATGACCAAAAAGCTACAAGTCAGTTGCTGACCACGCGCTTTCTTATCGTACCCATGAGGCCCCCATGAGCATTATTGCAACGCACTCGCCCTTACCCACCCCGCCCCGAAATTTGCCTCCATCCCCTGCAACAGTGGACGCGCAAACCAGCTTGATTCGGACCCCACGCAGCCCATCGGCCGGTGTAGTGACCCTGGAAGGCCGAAACACAGCCGAGCCGTTGGTGAGTCAGGCTGACGCGGACATGGCAGATAAACTCGCCACCGCTTTGATGGAGGAGGTCAATGTACACGCTACCAGCCGTTACATGCCGTCTTCCTTCGGCACAGTCCATGACATTCCAACTCACTCAACATTCGGGCAGCTTTGGTCACAGCTGACGCACGCACTCAAAAACGAGCCGTTCGCGACGTTTGCGAAGAATAACAACATCAACATTTCAAACCTGAAACTAACGCCTTCCGGATTTCTGGATGGCACCATTAACGGCAAACGCAGCAGTTTTTCCAAATACGACGATGGCTTCGAGGAAGCCGCTGTCAACGTCTTCGAGGTTGTGCGCAAACTCTCTACGAACAACGTCCCGATTGTGTATATCGGCGAACACACCGCCACCACCCATGCCGTCGGTGCTTTTTACGCCATGAGGGTTCCGACGACGAAGGCCGAGGCACTCGAGCAAATCCGGGTGTTGCAGGATATCAAGACATTCCCATCGCTACTTGCTCCTGAAGGCAATGCTGCGCGGCCCCACCGACAGGACGTTCAGCACGTCAGGCATATGCGGGATGAAGCCATACAGAACCTTGCGCTGCAGGTCATGCTTGAGCCTGGCAAGTTCCCCCAGGCACAACGCCCGGACGTCGTGCAGCCGCCGGCGCCGCCCGGCAGCGCAGAACCGGCCACCACACCGATCGGAACCTCGAGCGCCACCACTGACCCCGTCGCAGATATTGCCCGTCGCCAGTTTGCCGGTGAGCCCAACGTTTACTCGGTGGTCGCTCGAGTGCTCAGCGACAGGCTGAAGGAAGCCTCTCCAGGGCTGGATTTCGACATCAACCAGATTGCCATTGAAACGCCCGATCCGGACAATCCCTCCAAACCCAAGCGCACACAATTGATGGCACTTGCCTTCGACTACCTGACTGGCGGTGACGCCCCAGACTTCCTCGATTCCGCCAGGGCGTTTGACACGCGTCCCGATCGACTGGCACGCACGGGCACCGCTGCCGACACTCCGCTAGACCTCGACTTTTCAGCTCTGAGCGGCGTCATGGGTGCGCTGCCGGACCGACTGAACCAGGCCTATGAGGCAAATTTGCGTGAGTACTGGGCCAAACCTGCGTTCAACACGGGCATTGATACCGGTGCCGTTTTCAGCGGCAGTCACCGGACGTTGGTAAGCCGCATTCTGAAAAGCAACCTGCAGCTGGCCAGCCTTAAACAATCCGGCCTGGATGATGAACAGCGCAAGACCATCGACATGGTCGTGAGGCATCCCGAAGGCGCCACGCGCCCCGCCCCACTTGACCCCAACTCATCGGGCGCCACCGTCTACAGCCTGGCCGACTCCGCACCGAACATGGTGGTTCATCGCTACCTGGCGCAAGCCAATCGCGACATCCTGCTGCTGGTGGAGCCCAACGGCAAAATCACTCCCTTCAACAGTTGGGATGAGCTCGAAAGCCTGGGCGGTTCAAAGGAAGAGATGACCGGCAATCTGTTCGATGGCCAGGCCGACGTCCTCATCAATCGGCATCTCGGCAGCAGTCTGATTTCCCCTGCCTCCCCACGTGGCCCGGACAGTTCGGTGCAGGAGCCGCCCACACTGCCCGACTGGATGAGCAACGCAGGCGAGGCCGAGCGTTTCATCATGCATGAACTCAGCCTGGGACTGGCCAGTTTCAACCAACTGAACGAAGGCCGCAGCTACAACAGCGATATCAAGGACATCCACACGTTCGCCCAGCAGCAATTCGACTTTTTGCCCAGAAGCAAAAAACTCACGGCGCACCCCGCGGCTAAACTCGAGGTGGTCTTCAAAGTCGCTTATGGGGCACAGGGTACCGCCGGGGAAATCGTCCGCCAGACCATGAGCCTGACAGACATGCTCCTCAATAACTTGTCAGGATTACCCAGCGGCCAGATTGAGGTCTTTTACAATACAGGGCTCAAGTATAAAGGCTCTGACTTCAAAGTCAGGGTGCCGGAGCTGGAGAAAGAAGGCGTACTCAAGCAGTTGGTCGACGACCTTGATATCGGCAAAACCTACCCTGACTTGCTGAGGAAAAAACTGCTTGACGACCCAACCGAAAAAGCCCGGCGCCAGGCACTGTTCGCTCAGCAAGTACCGCTGGAGCTGCAGTTCAAGGCGCTGGAACTGAGCATCAAGGCAGAGTCCGGTTTCAACACCACGGGTTTTCGCTACGTTCAGGAGCTATTCAAGCCAGGCCCTGGCCCCAGGATCGTTGATGGCCAGGAAATCGTGATCCGACCGCTGGCGTTCGATAACCGGGCCAATGGGAAAACCGATGTGGTCGAAGGCGCCTATCTGATCGAACCCAAGGACAGCACGAACGGCCCGCACATCCTGTACCGCCCCCTGATGGGCGATGCGTCGTTGATGCAGTTTCCAACCCGCCAGGCGCTGCTGGAAGCCATACAGAACAAAGGCAAGCTGCAAAACGACATCCTCGCCTGGTTGCCTGACGAACAGACCCGCAACACCTACAGTGGCAACGGTTTCAAACATCCAAACCTGGTGATATTCGGTTTAAACCTGGGCTCTATCCCGATGAACAAAACTATTCCCTTGGCCATGGATACCCGCCTGCAACAGACGCTGCAGGCGGGAACATTGATGAACCACCTGTACGAAGCCAACGCCCGCAGCTTGATCACCTTGGCCGGACAGCAATCGACAGCCGACGCACAAAGCCGCTGGGCGAGCCTCAAGGAAGGTGGCTTCCTGTTGCTCAATTCTGTCCTGCCAGTATTGCGCGGGCCCGGTGCCATGCTCGGCTTGATGATGCAGTCCCAGGGCATAATCAATGACCTGGGCGTCCTGCTCGATGATGACGCGCAAAATAAAGAGGCGGCCCTGACGGACCTGCTGGTCAACCTGACGACGTTGCTCGCCCAGTTCAAGGAGCGCTCATTGTCGGAGCCTTCAGCCGTCACCTCAAACAGGTCGGCAACCAACACCAGCGTATTGATCGACGGCGATGCACGCCTTACCCCGCCGCCACAACGCTTTCGAATGGGAGGCCCGCTGGAAAAGATCACACCTGTGGACGGTGAGATCCAGACCAATGTAGATACTTACAATCGTAAAGGTGAGGAAGTTAAACGCTTGAATATCATCGGTCACGCGGCCAAGCCTGAAGGTGAGCAAGGAGCGCTGATTGTCGGGGAGAATGACAAAGTCTTTACGGCTGAAGACATCAATAATGAGCTTTTCGCCCGTGGCATTGACATCAGGAATTACCCGGAAGTGCGTTTGCTGGTCTGTTACTCCGCCAAGGGCGGTGATAACTCGCTGGCATCACAACTGCACGCGCTGACTGGCGTGCCGGTCAAAGGTTATGAAGGCCCAGTGGACGTGAGTTACACATCTGGTACGGGCATAGACCCTGAGGATATCTACAAAACTGCCCTTGCAAAATACAAGGCAAAGTACCCAAGATTTTCTAAAGCCGACATTATCGAATTGGCAGAGATGGAGTTAAACAAACAACTGAAAGACGTTGATATATTTACCCACGTGGAAAAACAGAGTGGCAAAAAAGTAAATGTTAACTGGGGCACTATTAAAAAACCTCTTTGGGAGGAGATCGAAGTCGATTACCGGCCCAAGCGCTTCGGCTCGTCCAAGAAACGAACAAGTGCGGCCCCTGCCGAAATTCAAAGCCCCTCGAAAGAACTCAACGCCCTGGGTGAGTACAAGGATTTCAAGGATCTACCCGAGCCTGAAAAAATCAAAAACAGTATTGCCTTTACCCCCTCTGAAGACGGCCAGTATGAGTACTTCCTGGATCGACCAGCGGGCAGTAATGAAATCCGATTAAACATCATTGGGCATGGCGACAAAGGTGGAGTGACCTTCAAAAGCGAATTGAAAAATGCGCAGTCTTATTCACCCGAAGCGTTCGTTGGACTGATCGCGCCCATGCTGGAAAAAACCAGCGCTACCCAAATCAGAATGATCAGTAGTAAATCCGGCAGTACAGGTTTCGCTGAAGAGTTATCCAAACGCTTGAACGTTCCCGTGAAGGCCCCCGTCGGTACTGTCACACAGTTCGAAGTCATGAAGGACAGGTATTGGATTTTGGAAAAGCTCCCCAACCCACGTCGACCCCATGACCATGAGTGGAAAATCTTTACTCCCCCCGCCTCCGCCAGCTCGCGAGCTTTGAGGTTATGAGCCCGCGCGCAGGGCGGCGCACCCGTTGACTGAGCAGAGCCTGGCTTGAGCAAGCGCCCACCCGTCTGAACTGGTAGATGTGACAGTTCCCTGGATCACGGCGATTGTGAACTCTGGCTCTGTGAATAGTCCATTGGAGCCCCGTCATGAAGAAAACAGCCACCCCTCGTGCAATCAATGAGTTCAGCCGCTTTGAAATACCCGGAGAGACCTTCGGCTGGACCGGCGAAGGCCAGATACATATCGACAATTACGACAAACAAAGTCGCTGGTTCTCGACATCGGTCAATAGAGACTGGGGCAAAGCGCTGACCGGGGCCGCCGACGTTGAAGTGGTCATCAGGCTGCGCGGCGAACAAGCCGGTGAAACACTCATCGGCGCTCATCCGGAAGGAACAGGACGGCTCAACGACATATCAGTCGAAAAGCCAAGCCTTTATCGGTTCTACATCAGGTCCACGGCGACTGGCGAGGTGTGGGTAAGCTTCAAATTTGACTCCAACCGGAAAATGGTGATCGAGAGCATCAGCGTGCTGGGGCCCGTTCGAAAAAAAACCACTAAAGCACCCATACACCCCTGACGGTCTGTTCACCACGCAAACTGGGCGAGCAATTTGCTCAGCAGGCCAATATGGCGCAAGGCATTCTGCGCTCCGGAGCCAACGAGCCGGTCGAACTCAATGCGGTATGCCAGAACGGTAGCTGGTATGCCTATGACGCGAAAGCACAGGCAGGTTATGGGCCTGTGCTGGAAGGCTTTGTATCGGATACATCGTCAGCCGTTTGGCTGGGGAGTGCCTATAAATAGCAAATAGGCATTACCCCTCTTCGGGTGCCTGATCCGCGCTCGAAGATTCTCAGTGCAAAAAAGTATCAGTCCCAGTGCTCCCAAGGATTTGTCACCGCCGCTTTTGAAGGCTGTAATCAACGCACACTCTTCCTGACTCCTTGTAGGAAGACACAACAACAATAACCGTCCTTCTGTAGCCCCCTGGGCGCGGAAATGGAGTGCGCGATGAAGTTCACAGTAAAAACCCTGCTTGCCTGTTCTTGCATGACTGCATGCATGACCCTCAGCGCCGTCAGCCTTGGCGCGCAAACCCTGACCATTGCCACCGTCAACAACAGCGACATGATCCGCATGCAGAAGCTCTCGAAAACCTTCGAGGCCGAGCACCCGGAGATCAAGCTGAACTGGGTGGTGCTCGAAGAAAACGTGTTGCGCCAACGGCTGACTACCGACATCGCTACCCAGGGCGGGCAGTTCGATGTATTGACCATCGGCATGTACGAAGCCGCACTGTGGGGCGCCAAGGGTTGGCTGGAGCCGATGAAAGACCTGCCGGCTTCCTATGACCTTGATGACGTGTTCCCTTCGGTGCGTGACGGTTTGTCCGTCAAAGGCTCCTTGTATGCCCTGCCGTTCTACGCCGAAAGCTCGATCACCTATTACCGCACCGACCTGTTCAAGGACGCCGGGCTGAGCATGCCTGAGCACCCGACCTGGAGCCAGATCGGCGAATTCGCCGCCAAGCTCACCGACAAGTCCAAAGAACAATATGGCCTGTGCCTGCGCGGCAAAGCCGGTTGGGGTGAGAACATGGCGCTGATCACCACACTGGCCAACGGCTTCGGCGCGCGCTGGTTCGATGAGAAGTGGCAGCCGGAATTCAACGGCCCCGAGTGGAAGAACGCGCTGAATTTCTACGTCGACAACATGAAGAAATCCGGCCCGCCGGGTGCTTCCAGCAACGGCTTCAACGAGAACCTGGCACTGTTCAACAGCGGCAAGTGCGCGATCTGGGTGGATGCCAGCGTGGCGGGCTCGTTTGTTACCGACAAGAGCCAGAGCAAGGTCGCCGAGCATGTCGGCTTCACGTTTGCGCCCCACGAGAAGACCGACAAGGGCACGTCATGGCTGTATTCCTGGAGCCTGGCGATCCCGACCAGCTCCAAAGCCAAGGATGCCGCCAAGGTATTCACCAGTTGGGCCACCTCCAAGGAATACGGCCAACTTGTGGCCAAGACCGATGGCATCGCCAACGTACCACCGGGCACACGCACCTCGACCTACAGCGAGGAGTACATGAAGGCCGCACCGTTCGCCAAGGTGACGCTGGAATCGCTGAAAGTGGCCGACCCCACCAAGCCGACCGAGAAACCGGTGCCGTATATCGGTATCCAGTTGGTGACCATTCCTGAATTCCAGGCGATTGGTACCCAGGTGGGCAAGTTCTTCTCGGGCGCGTTGACCGGTCAGCAGACCGTCGATGCTGCGTTGACCGCCGCGCAGACTACAACCGAGCGGGAAATGAAGCGGGCCGGTTACCCCAAATAACCCTGCCACACCACCGCACATGTAGGCGCTGGGCTTTTGTGGGAGCTGGCTTGCCTGCGATGCAAACAACTCGGTCTATCAGTAGCACCGAGGCGATGCCATCGCAGGCAAGCCAGCTCCCACAGTGACCGCGCTCCGACGCAGGTTCTGTAGGCATCTGACTGGTTCTGATCACCATGAATACACCTCCAAAAAACCGCCTGGCCAACCCCGGCTGGTTTCTCGTCAGCCCCTCGGTGGCCTTGCTGCTGCTGTGGATGATCGTGCCGCTGGGCATGACCCTGTACTTTTCGCTGATCCGCTACAACCTGCTCTACCCTGGCGAAAACCAATTCGTTGGGCTGGAAAACTTCAGCTACTTCATCACCGACTCGGGGTTCCTGCCTGGCGCCACCAATACCCTATTGCTGGTAGGCAGCGTATTGCTGATCAGCGTGGTGTTCGGCGTGTTGATCAGTGCGTTGCTGGAGGCCAGTGAGTTCCTGGGGCGCGGCATCGTGAGGGTGATGCTGATTTCGCCGTTCTTCATCATGCCCACCGTCGGCGCGTTGATCTGGAAGAACCTGATTTTCCACCCGGTGTCGGGGATTCTCGCCGCCGTGTGGAAGTTCTTCGGCGCCGAACCGGTGGACTGGCTGGCGCATTACCCGCTGCTGTCGATCATCATCATTGTGTCGTGGCAATGGCTGCCCTTTGCGATCCTGCTGCTGATGACCGCGATGCAGTCGCTAGACCAAGAGCAAAAGGAAGCGGCACGCCTGGACGGTGCCGGCGCCATTGCGATTTTCTGGCACCTGACCCTACCCCACCTGGCCCGCCCGATTGCCGTGGTGGTGATGATCGAAACCATCTTCCTGCTCTCGGTGTTCGCCGAAATCTTCACCACCACCAACGGTGGCCCCGGCTACGCCTCGACCAACCTCGCCTACCTGATCTACAACCAGGCGCTGGTGCAGTTCGACGTGGGCATGGCCTCGGCCGGCGGCTTGATTGCCGTGGTCATCGCCAATATCGCGGCGATCATCCTGGTGCGGATGATCGGCAAAAACCTGACTGACAAGCCTTGAGGGCCGCGCCATGACGCTTCAACAATCCCGCCGCCTGCAAAGCCTGTTGCTCGGCACGCTGGCCTGGGCCATTGCGATCCTGATTTTCTTCCCGATCTTCTGGATGGTGCTGACCAGTTTCAAGACCGAAATCGACGCCTTCGCCACGCCGCCGCAGTTCATCTTCACGCCGACGCTGGAGAACTACCTGCACATCAACGAGCGCAGCAACTACTTTGCCTACGCCTGGAACTCGGTGGTGATTTCGTTCAGCGCCACCGCCCTGTGCCTGCTGATTTCGGTACCGGCCGCCTACTCTATGGCGTTCTACGAAACCCAGCGCACCAAGGGCACGCTGCTGTGGATGCTGTCCACCAAGATGCTGCCGCCGGTGGGCGTACTGATGCCGATCTACCTGCTGGCCAAGAGCTTTGGCCTGTTGGATACGCGCATTGCGCTGATCATCATCTACACCCTGATCAACCTGCCGATTGTGGTGTGGATGGTGTACACCTACTTCAAGGACATCCCCAAGGACATCCTCGAAGCCGCCCGCCTGGACGGCGCCACCCTGTGGCAGGAAATGGTGCGCGTGCTGCTGCCAATCGCCAAGGGTGGCCTGGCGTCCACGGTACTGCTGTCGTTGATCCTGTGCTGGAACGAGGCGTTCTGGTCGCTGAACCTGACCTCCTCCAGCGCCGCGCCGTTGACCGCCTTGATCGCCTCCTACTCCAGCCCCGAAGGCTTGTTCTGGGCCAAGCTGTCCGCCGTCTCGACCCTGGCCTGCGCGCCGATCCTGATCTTTGGCTGGATCAGCCAGAAGCAGTTGGTACGCGGTTTGTCCTTTGGCGCCGTCAAATAATAATTCGAAAAGGAGGCCCATCATGGCCAACCTGAAAATCAAGAATCTGCAAAAAGGCTTCGAAGGTTTTTCCATCATCAAGGGCATCGACCTGGAAGTGAACGACAAGGAATTCGTGGTGTTCGTCGGCCCGTCGGGCTGTGGCAAATCCACCCTGCTGCGCCTGATCGCCGGCCTGGAAGAGGTCAGCGACGGTACCATCGAACTCGATGGCCGCGACATCACCGAAGTCACCCCGGCCAAGCGCGACCTGGCCATGGTGTTCCAGACCTACGCGCTGTACCCGCACATGAGCGTGCGCAAGAACATGTCGTTTGCCCTGGACCTGGCGGGTGTCGACAAGAAGCTGGTCGAGAGCAAAGTCAGCGAAGCGGCACGCATCCTTGAGCTGGGGCCTTTGCTGGAGCGCAAGCCCAAGCAACTCTCGGGTGGCCAGCGCCAGCGCGTGGCGATTGGCCGAGCGATTGTGCGTAACCCGAAGATCTTCCTGTTCGACGAACCGCTGTCCAACCTCGACGCCGCACTGCGCGTGCAGATGCGCCTGGAGCTGGCGCGCCTGCATAAAGAACTGCAAGCGACCATGATCTACGTGACCCACGACCAGGTCGAAGCCATGACCCTGGCCGACAAGGTGGTGGTGCTCAACAGTGGGCGCATCGAACAGGTCGGCTCGCCGCTGGAGCTGTACCACCAGCCAGCCAACCTGTTTGTGGCCGGTTTTCTCGGCACGCCGAAGATGGGTTTCCTCAAGGGCCAGGTCATCCGCGTCGACAGCCAAGGCTGCGAGGTGCAACTGGACGCCGGCACCCTGATCAGCCTGCCGTTGAGCGGCGCCACCCTGAGCGTGGGCAGCGCGGTAACCCTGGGCATTCGCCCGGAACATCTGGAAATCGCCGCGCCAGGGCAAACCACCCTGACCGTGACCGCTGACGTTGGCGAGCGCCTGGGCAGCGACACCTTCTGCCACGTCATCACCCGCAACGGCGAACCGCTGACCATGCGTATCCGTGGCGACATGGCCAGCCAATACGGCGAAACGCTGCAGTTGCACCTGGACCCGGCGCACTGCCATCTGTTCGACACCGATGGCGTAGCCGTGGCCCGTCCACTGCGCGCTGCCGCCTGATTCCGTGAGTATTTCCAGATGAAATTGAATAAAGCCAACCTCACCCAACTGGCGCCCGAAGTGCAGGTGCCGACCTACGCGCTTGCCGATATCCGCCAGGGCATCGCGCACATTGGCGTCGGCGGTTTCCACCGTGCGCACCAGGCGTTCTACACCGATGCCCTTATGAACACCGGCGAGGGCCTGGGCTGGGGCATCTGCGGCGTCGGCCTGCGCAGTGAAGACCGCAAGGCCCGCGATGACCTGGCCGGCCAGGATTATTTGTTCACCCTGTATGAACTGGGCGACACCGACGACACGCAAGTGCGCGTGATCGGCTCGATCAGCGACATGCTGCTGGCCGAAGACGGCGCCCAGGCGCTCATCGATAAACTTGCCAGCCCCCAGATCCGCATCGTCTCGCTGACCATCACCGAAGGCGGCTACTGCATCGATGACAGCAACGGCGAGTTCATGGCCCACCTGCCGCAGATCCAGCATGACCTGGCGCACCCGAGGGCACCGAAAACCGTGTTCGGCTTTATCTGCGCTGCGCTGACCCAGCGCCGCGCCGCTGGCACCCCGGCCTTTACGGTGATGTCCTGCGATAACCTGCCTCACAACGGCGCCGTCACCCGCAAGGCCTTGCTGGCCTTCGCCGCCCTGCACGACGCGGGCCTGCATGACTGGATCAAGGCCAACGTGAGCTTCCCGAATGCCATGGTTGACCGCATCACGCCAATGACCAGCACCGCCCACCGCCTGCAACTGCACGACCAGCACGGGATCGACGATGCCTGGCCGGTGGTGTGCGAGCCGTTTGTGCAGTGGGTGCTGGAAGACAAATTCGTCAACGGCCGCCCGGCCTGGGAAAAGGTCGGCGTGCAGTTCACCGATGACGTCACGCCTTATGAAGAAATGAAGATCGGCCTGCTCAACGGCAGCCACCTGGCCCTCACGTACCTGGGGTTCCTCAAGGGCTACCGGTTCGTTCACGAGACCATGAACGACCCCCTGTTCGTGGCGTATATGCGCGCCTACATGGACCTGGACGTCACGCCGAACCTGGCGCCGGTACCTGGTATCGACCTGACCGAATACAAGCAGACCCTGGTGGATCGCTTTTCCAACCAGGCGATTGCCGACCAGTTGGAGCGCGTATGCTCCGATGGTTCATCGAAGTTTCCCAAGTTCACCGTGCCGACCATCAACCGCCTGATTGCCGACGGCCGCGACACGGACCGTGCCGCCCTGGTGGCGGCGGCCTGGGCGCTGTATTTGAAAGGCGTGGATGAAAATGGCGCGCGCTACAGCATCCCGGACCCACGGGCAGCGTTCTGCCAGGAGCTGGTGAGCGATGACGCGCTGATCAGCCAGCGGTTGCTGGGGGTGGAAGAGATTTTTGGCACGGCTATTCCCAAGTCGGCGGCGTTTGTGGCAGCGTTCCAGCGTTGCTACGAAAGCCTGCGCGACAAAGGCGTCACAGCCACACTGCAAAACCTCCTGAACGAAGCGGATTAAACATGTGGGAGCTGGCTTGCCTGCGATAGCGGTGGTCCAGTCAACCCTGCGGTGACTGCCAGACCGCTATCGCAGGCAAGCCAGCTCCCACATTGACCGTATTTTCAATCCAACAATAAGACTGCTGAGCACTCCATCATGACCCAGCAAAACCTCTACCTCGGCATCGACTGCGGCACCCAGGGCACCAAGGCCATCGTCCTCGATGCGTCCAGCGGCAAGGTGCTGGGCCTGGGCGCCGCGGCGCACACCTTGATCAGCGGCGTCAATGGCCGTCGTGAACAACACACCCAGGAATGGCTGGACGCCTTCACCGCTGCCACCCATCGCGCCCTGCAACAGGCCGGCGTGGATGGCCAGGACATCCTCGGCATCGGCGTATCCGGCCAGCAACACGGCCTGGTGTTGCTGGATGATCAAGGCCAAGTGCTGCGCCCGGCCAAGCTGTGGTGCGACACCGAAACCACGCCGGAGAACGACCGGCTGCTGCACCATCTGGGCGGCGAACGCGGCTCTCTGGAGCGCCTGGGCGTGGCCATCGCACCAGGCTACACGGTGTCCAAGCTGCTCTGGACCCGCGAGCAGCACCCGGACGTTTTCGCGCGCATTGCCCATATCCTGCTGCCCCACGACTACCTCAACTACTGGCTCACCGGCCGCGCCTGCGCCGAGTATGGCGATGCGTCGGGTACCGGTTACTTCAACGTGCGCCGCCGCGAATGGGATGTGGCGTTGCTCCAGCACATCGACCCCAGTGGCCGCCTGCAAGCCGCTTTGCCGACACTGATCGAGGCCGACCAAGCGGTGGGCACGATCCTGCCGGCCATTGCCGAGCGCCTGGGGATCAACCCTGACGCGGTAGTGTCCAGTGGTGGCGGCGACAATATGATGGGCGCCATTGGCACCGGCAATATCGCCCCAGGCGTGATCACCATGAGCCTGGGCTCATCGGGCACCGTGTATGCCTTTGCCGACCAGCCAAACGTCAGCCCCCAAGCCTCGGTGGCGACCTTCTGCTCCTCCAGCGGCGGTTGGCTGCCGCTGATCTGCACCATGAATCTGACTAACGCCACCGGGGTGATTCGCGAGCTGTTCGAACTGGACCTCGACACCTTCAACGCCCTGGTCGAACAGGCACCCATCGGCGCCGATGGCGTGAGCATGCTGCCGTTCCTCAACGGCGAACGCGTACCCGCCCTGCCCCACGCCACCGGCAGCCTGCAGGGCCTGACCATGACCAACCTGACCCGCGCCAACCTGTGCCGCGCGGTGGTCGAAGGCACCACCTTCGGCCTGCGTTATGGCCTGGACCTGCTGCGCCAGACCGGCCTGCAAAGCCAGAGCATCCGCCTGATCGGTGGCGGCTCGAAAAGCCCGCTGTGGCGGCAGATGGTCGCCGATATCATGCACACCGAAGTGGTGTGTACCGAACAGAGCGAGGCCGCCGCCCTGGGCGCGGCGATCCAGGCGGCGTGGTGCCAGAGCGGCGAACCGCTGGCCAGCCTGTGCGACAAATGCGTGAGCATTGACCCGGCCAGCCGCACCTTACCCGTGGCCGCCAATGTCAGTGCCTATCAACAGGCGTATCAGCGTTATCAACAGCACGTGGCAACCCTTTAAGAGCGAGCAACTATGTATCTGGTGTGTGGTGAAGCGCTGTTTGATTTCTTCAGCGAGGAGGATGCCAGCGGGCAGGCCGCCAAGCTCAATTACAAGGCGATTGCCGGTGGCTCGCCGTTCAACGTCGCGGTGGGTTTGCGCCGCCTGGGGATCGAGTCGGGGTTCTTCGCCGGCCTGTCCACCGATTACCTTGGACGGCGCTTGCAGCAAGTACTGAAAGACGAAGGTATCAGCGAACGCTTTCTGGTTGAGTTCGACGCGCCGACCACCCTGGCGATGGTAGCCGTGGGCGCCAATGGCTCGCCGCAGTACAGCTTTCGCGGCGAAGGGTGTGCCGACCGGCAATTGCAACTGACCCACTTGCCACCTTTGGGCGACGAGATTCGCGGGCTGCATGTGGGCTCGTTTTCGCTGGTGGTGCAACCGATTGGTGACACACTGCTCAGCCTGGTCAAGCGTGAAAGCGGCAAGCGCTTGATCAGCCTCGACCCCAACGTGCGCCTTAACCCGCAGCCCGATATTCACCTGTGGCGCGCACGCGTCGCAGAGCTGGTGCAACACGCCGACCTGATCAAGGTCAGCGACGAAGACCTGCACCTGCTCTACCCCGACCAGACACCGGAAAGCGTGCTGCAAGGTTGGCTACACCACCGCTGCCAACTGGTGTTCCTCACCCGTGGTGGCGATGGTGCATCGGTGTACAGCCGCCAACATGGCACCTGGTCGCAACCTGCGGTCAAGGTGGTGATGGCCGATACGGTGGGCGCTGGTGATACCTTCCAGGCGGCGCTGATTGCGTGGCTCACGGAACAGCAGTTGGATTCGGTTGACGGGCTGCAAAGCCTCAGTCGCGAGCAGATCGACGCCATGCTGGGCTTCGCGATTCGGGCCGCCGCACTGACCTGCGGCAAGACCGGCCCAGACCTGCCCTATCGTCAACAACTGGCTTGAGCTGAGCGGCCAAAACTCAAAGTGCCATCACGCAGGCCACGTATTCCGTGGCCTGCGCGCCATGCATAAAAAATTGCGCTACTGGAAAACTGTGCTAAACCCAAAAACAGGAGCAGTTATTACAACAAACCCAGGACACACCCATGCAAAAGCCCAGTGGTTTCTCGACCCGGGCCGTTTTAGCTGTCGGCCTCATCTCACTGCAATACATGATCCCTCAACCCTCTCATGCCGCCTGCGTTCTCACCCCGGGAACCGGTAACGATACCTATACGTGCGACAGCGGCAGCAGTCCCGGCCTTACCGACCTTTCCGGGGATAACCATCTGACCCTCCCCGCAGGCGGCACCGGCACCATCAACGGTAATGTCACCTTTGGCCCTGGCGTGGATACGGTGCGCATAGAGTCCGGGCAGATCACCGGCGCGGTGCAACAAGGGGCTGGCATCGATGACTTCGTCATGCTCGGAGGGCAAATACAGGCGCTGTTCCAGGGCGATGGGCTCGACACCTTCAGGATGGAGGGAGGCACCATCGTCGATGCCTTTGAGGACGGCGATGTGGCCTACCAGAGCGGTGGCACCATTGGCCGAGTGAATATGAAGCTGGACAAGAACCTTTATGACATGTCCGGAGGCGCCATCCTGGGCAACCTGGTCACCGGTTTTGATACTGACACCATCATCATTTCCGCTGGCAGCATCGGCGGCAATATCAGCACCAGCGGTGGTGACGATAGCATTACCGTGAGTGGCGGCGTGATCAGTGGTGAGATCCGTGCCAGCGTCGGCAACGACACTTTCCGGTGGCTTGACGGTGGGCAGATCAAGTCCTCGGTGTTGATGGGCGATGGTGACGACACCGCCCTGCTGCGCGGCTTGAATGAAAGCCTGCTGGCCACCACACCCTCCGTCGATGGTGGCCTGGGCAACGATCAATTGACCTTCGACACAACGACATCCAGCACTGCGGCCCGCTATATCGGCTGGGAGACCGTCAACCTCACCAACCACTCACGCCTGGACCTGGCCGGGGATTTTTTCCTCGGTGACAGTGGCAGCAATACCGGCACGTTCAACATCGACAGCAGCAGTACCCTGGCCGTGACCCAAGGCAGCATCCGCCCCTACACCGCCGGGCAACTGGCGACGCTCAATAACGCCGGCACTGTCGACATGACCACCGACAACAGCGCGACCAGCGTATTGACGGTGCATGGCAACTACGTGGGCAACAACGGCCAGTTGCACCTGCAGACCGTACTGGGCGACGAAAACTCTGCCACCGACAAGCTGGTAGTGTCCGACGGCAACATCAGCGGTCACACCCAATTGAGCGTCAACAACCTCGGCGGTATCGGCGGGCTGACCCAGAACAACGGTATCGAAGTGGTCCAGGCGCTCAACGGCGCCGTCAGCACCAACGATGCGTTCGCCTTGAAGGGCTCGGTCTCCGCCGGAGCTTATGAATACCTGCTGTTCAAGGGCGGCACCACCGCCAATACAGAAAACAGCTGGTTCCTTCGTTCCTCGGTGGTGGCCGTGCAACCGCCCGCGGTCCCACCCGTACCGCCGACACCGCCCGTGGTGGTGCCGGTGCCGCCGGTCCCCGCCACTCCCCCTGTAGTGGATTCGGATGAACCCTCCGTGGAACCGCCCACTGCGCAACCGCAGCCCCCGATCGAGCCTGCCGCGCCACAGCCCAGCCAAGTCGCCGCGGCCACGTCGCCGCAATCGGCGGCGAGTAACCCTGTGCTTCCTACCGCCGTGGCAGGTGCCGCGCCGATTCCACTGTATCGCCTGGAAGTTCCGGTCTACTCCGTAGACATCCCCGCTGCGCAACTGATGACGTTGCAGGCTCTGGGCACCTTCCATGAACGCCAGGGCGAGCAAAGCCTGCTGACCGAGACCGGTGCAGTGCCGGCAGGTTGGGGCCGCGCCTATGGCAGTGATTTCAACAAAAGCTGGTCGGGCACCGTGGCGCCGAATTTTGACGGCACGGTCAAGGGCTATCAGGTTGGCCATGACCTTTACGCCGCCGAAACCAGCGGCGGGCAGACGCAACGCCTTGGCCTCTTTATCGGCCAGAGCCGCCTGCGCGGCGACGTGAAGGGCTTTGCAATGGGCTGGCAGAACCATCGCTCCGGGCGGGTCAAACTCGACGGCGACAACTTCGGCGCTTACTGGACACTCACCGATCCGACCGGTTGGTACGTCGACCTGGTGGCCATGGGTACCCGCCTGGATGGCGACAACAAGTCCGACCGAGGGGTGAAAATGGATACCAAGGGCCACGCCCTGGCGTTATCCGCCGAGGCCGGCTACCCGTTCAGGCTATCCGAGCATTGGGAGATGGAACCTCAGGCCCAGGTCATCGGCCAGAAGATCGATCTGGACAGTCAGCACGATGGCATTTCCAAGGTCTCTTTCGACTCCCAGGAGTATTGGACCGGCCGCATCGGCGCACGCCTCAAGGGCCGCTATCTGGTCAGCAACACACCCGTGGAGCCGTACCTACGGGCGAATGTCTGGCACACCTTCGGCGGTAGCGACACGGTGACGTTCGACAAGGTGGACCGGATCAAGAGCGATCACAAGTCCTCCACGGCTGATATTGGTGTCGGTGTTGTAGCTCAATTGTCATCCGCGTTCAGCGTTTATATGGAGGGTAACTATGGCACCCAACTGGACGACAACAACTTTGAGGGTGTCAGTGGCAATCTCGGCGTAAGAGTGCGCTGGTAAACAGGAAGGATGTCAACATTGGGCCTGGCAACTACCAGGCCCATGGGATCAACTTACACTCAAGCATCCGCTAGTGATAACCGCGCGCGCCGGCTCGTTGCAGTACCGGTGCGTGGCTTTGCTTGAGGTCCTCACGCAACCCGGTGATCAGGTTGCAAATCGCTCGACTGCTGTCGAGCTTGTCAGGGTGTATACCTTTGACTTCCAAATCCACCCGGTCCCGGTCGCGGTCGTCGTAGACCTTGATCGTCAACGAGGCATCTTCGGCTTTGGTGCATTCGCACCGTTTAGGCAGGAAACTTCCTTCAATGATGCTGCGAAGCTCTAGTTCTGAAAGCATGGCTAACCTCTCCTTTTTTGAGACTGCCAACAGTTATATGTATCCGACAGGCACTTGCCTGCCACGTCTTGCCAACCCTGGAAGACGCTTTCAATCAGTAAGCCTACTCGGCAAAAACCGTGGTGGTTGTAACCTTTCCTCATAAGCAAACCGCTTGCTCATATTAAAGAAAACGGCTTGTTTGGCATCCTCGTCGAACTACATCGATTAAACGTTTAACCCGCAGCGTGGGGACCGGCGTTTAGGTGGAGATCCTTTTTCGGCAACCTATCGCAACCCATCAACCCATCACCGTTTAGCCGAAGGAGGTTTGCGATCGACATACGAACCATATACGATTCGTATATCAATTAAACACAGTGAACCTTATGGGCATCGTCAAGATCACCGATCAGCTGCACGAACAACTGCGCCTGGCCAGCGCCGCCATGGACCGCTCCATCAACGCCCAGGCCGAGTTCTGGATCAAGATCGGCCTGCTCGCCGAACTCAACCCGCACCTGCCCTACAACGAGCTGATCAACAAGCTGTTGCTGGACAAACCCGACCTGATCCGAGGGCGCAGCTGATGATCAAGACTCCCGCACAGTTGGTCGTAATGCGTGAAGCCGGGCGCCTGTTGGCGCAAGTCTTCGACATGCTCGACGGTTTCGTCGCCGCCGGCCGCTCTACCCTGGAGCTGGACAGCGCCGTCGAAGCCTTCATCCGCAATGACCTCAAGGCCCGCCCTGCCAGCCTTGGGCAGTACGACTACCCCTTCTGCATCAACACCTCGATCAACGAAGTGGTGTGCCACGGCATGCCCAGCGCCAAGCAATTGCTCAAGGACGGCGACATCATCAACATCGACATCACCCTGGAAAAAGGCGGCTTCATTGCCGACTCCAGCAAGATGTACATGATCGGCAACGTGACGCCCAAGGCCAGGCGCCTGGTGGACATGACCTTCGAGGCGATGTGGGCCGGTATACGCCAGGTCAAGCCGGGCGCGCGCCTGGGCGATATCGGCCATGCCATCCAGAGCCACGCGCAAGCCAACGGCTACAGCGTGGTGCGCGAATACTGCGGCCACGGCATCGGCCGGCAAATGCACGAAGAACCGCAAATTCTGCACTTCGGCCGGCCTGGCACCGGCCTGGAACTGCGCGAAGGCATGGTGTTTACCATCGAACCGATGCTTAACCAGGGCAGCGCCAAAACCCGCAGCCTGAAAGACGGCTGGACGGTGGTCACCAAGGACAACAGCCTATCGGCGCAATGGGAACATACCGTGGCGGTGACGGCGGACGGGTTTGAAGTGCTGACCTTGCAAACCCCTCAAAACCTTCACACCCTGTAGGAGCGAGCTTGCTCGCGAAGGCCTCAAGGACTGCGCGTTAAACCAGGCTACCCACTTCTTCGTTGACGTTTTTCGCGAGCGAGCTCGCTCCTACAGTGGCCTTGGCTTCAAGCTCGCGCACCAGCGGCAATACACGTTTGCCGAAATACTCCACCTCTTCCTGGAAGTGCAGAAAGCCTGCCAGCACCAAGTCCACACCCACGGCCTTGAGTGCCACGATGCGCTCGGCGATCTGCTGCGGGGTGCCAATCAGGTTGGTCTTGAAGCCATCGTTGTATTGCACCAGGTCCTCAAAGCTGGACTTGGCCCAGTTCCCCTCGCCCTCCGGCGACGCCTTGCCCGCTTGCCTGGCCGCGTCACCAAAGGCGTTGACCGCCTCCGGGTCGGCTTGGTCGATAATCTGCGCCAGCACCGCCCGTGCCTCCTCCTCCGTGTCGCGGGCGATCACGAAGGCGTTCACGCCCACCTTCACCGAATGCTGGTTGGCAGCGGCCTTGGCACGGATATCATCGACCTGGGCCTTGACCCCTTCAGGCGTGTTGCCATTGGTGAAATACCAATCCGACACCCGCGCCGCCATGTCCCGAGCCGCCCGCGAACTGCCACCCTGGAAGATTTCCGGCTGGCCCAGGGGTTTGGGCTTGAGGGTGTATTGGTTGAACCGATAGAAATCGCCCTTGAAGGTGAAATCGTCCTGGGTCCAGATGCCTTTGAGAGCACGGATAAACTCTTCGGAACGCCGATAGCGCTCATCATGCTCCAACCAATGCTCGCCAATGGCCTGGAACTCGCCCTTGAACCAGCCACTGACGATATTCACCGCAATACGGCCATTGGTCAGTTGGTCGATGGTCGCCAATTGCTTGGCCGCCAACGCCGGTTGCCACGGCCCGGGCAGGATCGCAGCAATGACCTTGAGGGTGGTGGTCGCCGCCAGCAACGCATGGCTGAACGCCACAGACTCATGCTGGTTCTCGGCGCCGTAGCCTGCGGTGAAGCGAATCTGCGTCAAGCCATACTCAAAGCCCGCCGCCTCCGCCAGTTGCGCCAGTTTGCGGTTGTAATCAATACCCCAGTGGGTGCGTTGTTCAATCTTGCTGACGACCAACCCACCGCTGACGTTGGGCACCCAATAGGCAAATTTCACGGCTTGCTGACTCATCGGACGGTACCTCGTACAGGGGATTTACAAGGGCTTACGCAGCAAGCGTGCCAGGGGCAGGCAAATGCCCGTAGCCTGGGGGTTGCGGAAAAAAGGGGGATTGAAGCGATGGCTTGCCAGTGTCTGGGATCGCAGCAGTTTGTGGATCTGCTGTTGCTGGAGCAACAGTTGCGACCAGCACCAAGCGTAACCACGATGCGAAGCGAGTCGCTCTTGATCTTGCTCTTGATCTGCTTTTGATCTTAAGCGCCCCGTTAAACCACGCTGGCCGGAATTCGACAGGGATTTGGGGGGTAAACCGGCAGGGATGCCGGTTTAGCTGCCCCGCGCCATGGATGGCGCGTGGCGGCGGCCCCCCAAATCACTGGCGGATTACGGGCACACCGAGCCTAGGCGAGGTGCCGAGTGGTGGGGCAAGAGCCCTTTGGTTACTTTGGGGCTTTTCCAAAGTGACCCGCCGTCAGGGCGGAACCCTAAGTGGCCGTTACCGCAGGAATGGATATGTACACAATCCAGCTGCGTTGACTGTGAGGCCGCCTTCGCAGGCAAGCCAGCTCCCACAGTTGGAGCGTGGGGTGTCAGGTTAGCAGGCGTTGACTGTGAGGCCGTCATCGCAGGCAAGGCAGCTTCCACAGTTGGAGCGTGGGGTGTCAGGCCACGTGCTCAGAACGCCAACTTATAACCCACCGCCATCAACATCACCGCCAGGCACGGCCGCAGTACCCCGTCGGGAATCCTGCCGGTCATATGGCTGCCAACGTAGATCCCCGGCAGCGACCCCATCAGCAAAAAGCCCAGCAGATGCCAGTCCATGTTCCCCATGCTGGCATGGCCCAGGCCCGCCACCAAGGTCAGGGGCACGGCATGGGCGATCTCGGTGCCAACCAGGCGCCGCGTGGCCAGGAACGGGTACAGGATAAACAGCGCCACCGTGCCGAGGGCGCCGGCGCCGATCGAGGTCAGGGCCACCATGGTGCCAAGGATCGCACCTGTCACAACAGTGAGCGCATTCAGATTGCGCGGGCGCAGATGGTAGGAGTCGCCAGCATGACGCTGGGCAAAGGCCAACAGGCTTTTCTTGAACAGGATCGCCAGGGCCGTCAGCAGCAATACCACGCCAAGGGCCTGCTTGATCACCGCGTTCATCGCGCTGGGGTCGGTGTGCAGGCTGGCCAGGAACCATAACGTCAGCAACACCGCCGGCACGCTGCCCAGGGTGAGCCAGCCGGTGATGGTCCAGTCGATGTTCTTGTTCTTGCTGTGTACCAGCACACCACCGGACTTGGTGATCGCGGCGTACAGCAGGTCGGTGCCCACCGCAGTGGCTGGGTTGATGCCAAACCACAGCAGGATCGGGGTCATCAGCGAACCGCCGCCCACCCCCGTCATGCCCACGATAAAACCCACGATCAGGCCGGCAACCACGAAACCAATATTACCTACATCCATTCCAGCTACCCGAGGCCTTATAAATTTCTGGCCGCAGGATAGCGATTTTTCTTATAACCACTTATACCGATGCGATCTGAGTTTATGCTTTTTTGGAAATCTTCACTTTTTTCGCAAAGCCCTGCATCCAATGGGCGGGCCTGGGCCGTAGTCATCAACGTAACCCTGCTGTTCTACCCAATGGAGAAACACCATGAACGCTAAAACACTGCTGTGCCTGTCCAGCTTGCTCCTCGCCGCACCGTCGGCGTTTGCCCAGGCGGGCCTGCCGGACAGCATCAAGGTGCCGGATGGCCACAAGGTGGCGATGCAAACCACCGGGGTCGGCGAAATCACCTATGAATGCCGCGACAAGGCCAGCGCTGCCGGCCAGACCGAGTGGACCTTCGTCGGCCCCAAAGCCGTGTTGAACGACCGTAATGGTCAGCAGGTCGGCACCTACTTCGGCCCACCTGCCACGTGGCAGGCCAAGGACGGCTCGACCATCACCGGCACGCAATTGGCCGTGGCGCCGTCGAGCCCCGGTAACCTGCCCTATCAACTGGTCAAGGCCAACCCGGCCGAGGGAAAAGGTGCGATGAGTGGCGTGGCGTATATCCAGCGGGTTGCGCTCAAAGGCGGAGTCGCTCCCGCTACGCCATGCACCACCGCGAACAAAGGCGCAAAGGAAGTGGTGAAATACCAGGCGGACTACATCTTCTGGGCCGCCAACTGAGCAAACTCAGCTACGCTGGCCAGGTAGGCGCGAGCAACCTCGCGCCTACCACGCGTAGACGTCTCCTCAGTGGCAGGAATTCTGGTTTGGCTGAAATCATCTTTGATTATGAAGTGTGCCTGTTAGCCTGCGCCCGCGGCGATCATCGCGCCCTGCACCAACTCTATGAGCAGGACAGCAGCCGTTTGCTCGGTGTGGCGCTGCGCATTACCCGCAACAAGGCACTGGCCGAGGACATCGTGCATGACGCCTTTATCAAGATCTGGCACGGCGCACGCAGTTTCGACCCCCTGCGAGGCTCCGCACGGGGTTGGGTGTTCAGCGTGACTCGCCACCTGGCCCTGGACGTTGTACGCAGCGCCGGGCGTGACGTGCCACTGGACGATCAGTATGAACCGATGGCAGAGCCTGCCCAGACTTTTGAGTTTGCTGCACGCTCCGGGCAGATCCACCAGTGCCTGGAGCGGCTCGACCCGACACGCCGCACCTGCATCCTGCACGCCTATGTGGACGGTTACTCCCACAGCGAAATTGCGCAAAAACTCAGTACCCCGCTGGGTACCGTCAAAGCCTGGATCAAACGCAGCCTCGCCGCCTTGCGGGAGTGCATGGCATGAACGACAGCCTGGATGAACTGGCCAGTGAATACGTGCTGGGGACACTGCCCGCCGAACAGCGCGCAGAGGTGCAACAACGCCTGGCCCATGATGCGGCACTGCGTGCAGCGGTGGATGCCTGGGAGCAGCGTCTGTTGCCTCTGGTCGCGCTGGCACAACCGGTGCCGCCTTCGGCACAGCTGTGGCGGCGCATTGAACGCGGAATCAAAGCCCCCGAAACGAGCGTGGCGTGGTGGAACCTGCTGGCGTTCTGGCGCGGGCTTTCTGCCGCGGGCCTGATGGCAAGCGTGGTGCTGGCGGCTTTATTACTGACGCGCCCGCCCATGCCCGCACCCAGCTTCGTGGTGGTGTTGATGGCGCCACAAAGCCAGGCACCGGGCTGGGTGGTGCAGGCCAGTGATAATCAGCAGATCCAGTTGATTCCACTGGGGGTGATCGAGATTCCTGCCGACAAAGCCCTGGAGTTCTGGACCAAGGGCGATGGCTGGCAGGGGCCCGTATCACTGGGGCTGGTCAAACCGGGGCAGACCTTGTCGGTGCCGCTGGACAAGCTGCCGCCACTGGCGCCGAACCAGTTGTTTGAACTGACGCTGGAAGGGCCCAATGGCTCGCCCACCGGCAAACCCACCGGGCCGATTCACGGGATCGGCCGCGCAGTCAAAGTGCTTTGATCACGAAAGGTTAGGTAGCCACACACGAAACCGCGCCCCGCCCAAGGGAGACGCCAAGGCCGTCAAAGTGCCGCCCTGGGCCTCCAGGGCGCGCCGGCTGATCGCCAGGCCCAGGCCAAAGCCACCGGTTGCGCGATCGCGGCTACGGTCCAGGCGGTAGAACGGCTCGAAGATGCGCTCGCGCTGCTCCGCCGGTATGCCGATGCCATCGTCGTCCACCCAGATTTCACAGCCTTTGGGGCATACCCGCACGCCCACCTGGATGCGTTTGTCGCAGTAGCGCGTCGCATTGCGCAGCAGGTTCTGCAAGGCCCTGGCAGTCAGGCGCGGGTCGAGGCTGAAGCGCTCCACGGCACAATCGAGGACCACATCGATGACGATATCGGGGTTCTCCAGCTCATCGTCGACGCTGCCCAACACGCTGTCGATAAACTCGTCGAGCGCCACCTCTACCCGCTCGGGCAATTGCGCCGGGTTTTGCAGGCGGCTGTAAGACAGCAATTCCAGCACCAGCTCATCCAGCTCCCGAATATGCGCCACCAGGCTTTGCAGGCGCTCGCGGCTGGCCGGGGGCAAGTCTTCGGAAAGCGCCAGGGCCAGCCCGAAATCCAGGCGGGTGAGCGGTGTGCGCAGTTCATGGGAGACCGCATTGAGCAAATCGCGCTGCTGGTTCAAGAGGCGCTCGATATCGTCGGCCATGGTGTCGAATACCGCCGCCAGGCCGCCGATGCTGGAGCTGGGTGCGAGCCCCGTACGCGCCTCCAGATGGCCCTTGCCCAATAACGCGGCGGTACTTTTCAAACGCTCCAGGTCACGCCAGTGCGGACGCAGCCACACCAGCAGGCACGCCAGCAAGGCGGCACCGACCAGCACGTTCATCGACCAGTACAGCAGGTTCATGTCCAACGGGTCTGGCGGTACGGTCAGCTTGACCGCGAACTGCTGGTTGATCGGCGAACTGATTTCCTCCATCCAGCCCCATTCGCCCAGGCGGATCACTGGCTTGCCTTGCTCCAGCAGCTGTTCTTCCTCAGGGGTGTAGCGGGCGTCCTGGCGCAGCAACAGTTGCACTTTCAAGGGTGCAAAATCGCGGCTCAACTGGTCGGTCACCTGGGACCAGCGCTCCACCGGTGCGCGCTGGTACTGCTTGACCATGAGTTTTTGCAGGCCGCGGGACTGTTCGATGTTGTAGTCCATGTAGCGGTGTTCGAACAGCTGGATCACCAGCTTGGGAATCAGGTAAATCGCCGCACTGTAGGTGACGATGGTGATCAGGTAGAGGCGCAGCAGTACGCGAAACATGATTCAGCATTCCCACTCGGAACGGCTGAACAGATACCCCTTGCCCCACACTGTCTTGATCTTGCGCGCCTCGCCCGCATGGTCGTCGAACTTGCGTCGCAGCTTGGAGATGGCCACGTCCACCGAACGGTCGGTACCGTTGAACTCGATACCGCGCAGGCGTTGCAGGATCTGATCGCGGCTGAGCACTTCGCCGGCATGCCGGGCCAGCACCACCAGCAGGTTGTATTCACCACTGGACAGCTCGACCGCCTGTTCGCGCCAGGTCACGGTGCGTTCGGACAGATCAATGCAGAGGTTGCCCATGACGATCTGGTCGCTGGCCACCTGGGGTTCGGACAGGCTGCTGCGACGCAGCAATGTGCGCACCCGGGCCAGTAATACGCGCGGCTCGCAGGGTTTGGTCACGTAGTCGTCGGCGCCCATCTCAAGCCCCAGAACCTGATCGTGGCTGTCATCGCGGGCGGTCAGCATCAGGATCGGCAGCCCCGCCGAATCGGCGCGCAGCAAACGGCACACCTGCAGGCCGTCGAGGCCCGGCAGCATCAGGTCGAGGATCACCAGGTCCGGCGGGTTCAGGCGTGCGCGTTCACGGACATGGTCGCCGCGGCTGAGCACGCTGACGTGGTAGCCATTGCGTTCCAGGTAGCTGGCAATCAGCTCGGAGAGTGCGGCGTCGTCTTCCACCAGGAGGATGTTGGGCATGGTGTTTCCAAATAATGCTGTTTGTTGGTGTGTTGCAGGATTGTGCAAGGATATACGCCCCCGACGCCCTGCGCGCCGTACCTTACACTTCTTCACAGACCCGCTACACAGCTTCACAGCACCACGGCGCAGGTGCCCCTAGGATGCGCCAGTCAATATTGGGATAAGAGCATGTCGAAGAATCTGTTTGCGCCGTTTTGCCTGTTGGCCCTCACACTGGCGCTGAGCGCGTGTGGTCAGTCGGCAGACGAGGCGCCACAAATGCCCCTGGCCAAAGTGCGGATCGAAACCCTGCAGGCCAAGCCCCTCTCTATTACCAGCGAACTGAGCGGGCGCATCGCCGCACCGCGTATCGCCGAAGTACGCGCCCGGGTCGCCGGGGTGGTCATGCAGCGGGTGTTCAACGAAGGCCACGACGTCAAGCAAGGCGACGTGTTGTTCCGTATTGATCCGGCGCCGTTCAAGGCCGACCTGGACAGTGCCCAGGCCAACCTGAGCAAGGCCGAGGCCAATGCGTTCCAGGCGCGCCTGCAAGAACAGCGCTACAGCCAACTGGTCGAAGGCAACGCCATCAGCGGCCAGGAGTACGACAACGCCCGCGCCGCCCTGCGCCAGACCAACGCCGAAGTGGCCGCCAACAAGGCCGCCGTCGAGCGTGCCAGGCTGAACCTGGGCTATGCCACCGTGACCGCACCGATTTCCGGGCGCATTGGCCGCGCCCTGGTGACCGAAGGCGCGCTGGTCGGCCAGAACGAAGCCACGCCGCTGGCGATTATCCAGCAACTGGACCCGATCCACGCCGACCTCACTCAGTCCACCCGTGAGCTGAACGACCTGCGCCGCGCCTTTCGTGCCGGCAGCTTGAAGCAGGTCGGCCAGGACCAGGCCAAGGCCACCTTGATCCAGGACGACGGCAGCCTGTACCCGTTGCCAGGCAAATTGCTCTTCGCTGACATCAGCGTCGACCCGGGCACCGGGCAGATCATCCTGCGCAGCGAGTTCCCCAACCCGGACCTCGACCTGTTGCCCGGCAGCTTTGTGCGGGTGCGCGTGGAACAGGCCGTGGACAAAAAAGGTATCAGCGTGCCGCAACGCGCAATCACCCGTGACAGCGCTGGTATCCCGATGGTGTTGCTGCTGGACGCCGAACAGACCGTCAGCCAGCAACCGGTGGAGTTGGGTGCGGTGATCGACAACCGCTGGATCGTCACCAGCGGCCTCAAGCCCGGCGACCGCATTATCGTCGAGGGCGTGCAACACGCACGCCCCGGTGAAAAAGTTGAAGTGGACGACAGCCCGCTCGTAAAGGAATAACCCGTCATGCCGCAGTTCTTTATTGACCGCCCGATCTTCGCCTGGGTGGTGGCCCTGTTTATCCTGCTGGCGGGCTTCCTGGCGATCCCGCAATTGCCGGTGGCGCAATACCCCAACGTCGCGCCGCCCAAAGTGGAAATCTACGCGGTGTACCCCGGTGCCTCGGCCCAGACCCTGGATGAGAGCGTGGTCAGCCTGATCGAGCAAGAGCTCAACGGCGCCGATCACCTGCTGTATTTCGAATCCCAGAGCAGCCTGGGTTCGGCGACGATCACCGCCACGTTCCAGCCGGGCACCGACCCGGAAATGGCCCAGGTGGATGTGCAGAACCGCCTCAAGGTCGTCGAGCCGCGCCTGCCCCAGGCCGTGACTCAGCAAGGCTTGCAAGTGGAAAAAGTCTCCGCCGGCTTCCTGCTGCTGGTCACATTGACGTCCAACGACGGCAAGCTTGACGACGTGGCGCTCAGTGATTACCTGGCGCGCAACGTGATGAACGAGCTCAAGCGCCTGGACGGGGTCGGCAAGGCCCAGTTGTATGGCGCCGAGCGAGCGATGCGTATTTGGATTGACCCGCAGAAGCTGATCGGTTTCAACCTCACGCCGGCCGACGTCAACGCCGCGATCAGCGCCCAGAACGCCCAGGTCTCAGCGGGCAGCATCGGTGACTTGCCGGGCACCCACACCCAGGAGATCACCGCGGCGGTGCTGGTCAAGGGGCAACTGTCCACTCCGGCGGAGTTTGCCGACATCGTGCTCAAGGCCAACCCCGACGGCTCCACCGTGCGCATCGGCGATGTGGCACGGGTGGAAGTCGGCAGCCAGGAATACCAGTTCTCCACCCGCCTGAACGGCAAGCCGTCCACCGCCGTCAGCGTGCAACTGTCGCCCGGCGCTAATGCATTGAGTACCGCAACGCTGGTGCGGGCGAAAATGGACGAGTTGTCGCGCTACTTCCCTGCCAATGTGGAATACAAGATTCCCTACGACACTTCGCCCTTTGTCAAAGTCTCGATCACCAAGGTGATCTACACCTTGCTGGAGGCGATGGCGCTGGTGTTCGCGGTGATGTTCCTGTTCCTGCAGAACGTGCGCTACACCTTGATTCCCACGCTGGTGGTGCCGATCGCGCTGATGGGCACCTTCGCCACCATGTTGCTGCTGGGCTTCTCGATCAACGTGCTGACCATGTTCGGCATGGTATTGGCTATCGGCATCCTGGTGGACGATGCCATCGTGGTGGTGGAAAACGTCGAGCGCATCATGGCCACCGAAGGCCTGTCGCCCAAAGAGGCGACGAAGAAAGCCATGGGCCAGATCACCGGGGCCATCATCGGTATCACCCTGGTGCTGGTGGCGGTGTTCCTGCCGATGGCCTTCATGCCGGGTTCGGTGGGCGTGATCTACCAGCAGTTCTCACTGTCGATGGCCACCTCGATCCTGTTCTCCGCTTTCCTGGCCCTGACCTTGACCCCGGCACTGTGCACCACCTTGCTCAAGCCGATTGCCAAGGGCGAGCACCATGCCAAGGGTGGTTTCTTCGGCTGGTTCAACCAGCGCTTTGACCAACTCACCAACCGTTACGAAGGTTGGGTGGCCTATGCCCTCAAGCGCAGCGGCCGCTACCTGCTGATCTACCTGGTATTACTGGTGGGCATGGGCCTGTTGTTCAGCCGCCTGCCCTCCTCGTTCCTGCCGGTGGAAGACCAGGGCTACACCATCACTGATATCCAGTTGCCGCCGGGCGCCAGCAAGAACCGTACGGTGCAGGTGGCCGAACAGATCGAGGCACATAACGCAGGCGAGCCTGGGGTGGGTGATACCACCATGATCATGGGCTTCAGCTTCTCCGGTTCCGGGCAAAACGCCGCGCTGGCGTTTACCACGCTCAAGGACTGGTCAGAACGTGGCAGCGATGACTCCGCTTCCTCGATCGCCGATCGCGCGAACATAGCCTTCAGCGAGCTCAAGGACGCGATTGCCTATGCAATCCTGCCGCCACCGGTAGACGGCCTGGGCACTTCCAGTGGTTTCGAGTTCCGTTTGCAGGACCGCGGTGGCGTCGGCCACGCCGGGTTGATGGCCGCACGTACCGAATTGCTGGACGCTGCAGCGAAAAGCCCGATCCTGGCCAACGTGCGTGAAAGCGCCTTGGCTGAAGCACCACAAGTGCAGCTGGAAGTGGACCGCAAGCAGGCCAACGCCCTGGGTGTGTCGTTTGCCGACGTAGGCAACGTGCTGTCGTCGGCGATAGGTTCGGCGTATATCAACGACTTCCCCAACCAGGGCCGTATGCAGCGCGTGGTGGTGCAAGCCGAAGGCGACCAGCGCAGCCAGGTGGCCGACCTGATGAAAATCCACGTGCGCAACAACGCCGGGAAGATGGTGCCGCTCTCAGCCTTCGTCGAAGCCAAGTGGACCCAGGGCCCCACGCAGTTGACCCGTTACAACGGCTACCCGGCCATCGCCATCAGCGGCGAAGCGGCGCCGGGGCACAGCACTGGCGAGGCCATGAACGAAATCCAGCGCTTGGTCAGCCAACTGCCCGCCGGGCTGGGCCAGGAATGGACGGGCTTGTCGTTGCAGGAGCGCTTGTCCGGTTCCCAGGCCCCGCTGCTGTTGGGCCTGTCGCTGCTGATCGTGTTCCTGTGTCTGGCCGCGCTGTATGAAAGCTGGTCGATTCCCACCTCGGTGTTGCTGGTGGTGCCGCTGGGGGTACTGGGTGCGGTGTTGGCCGTGTCGCTACGCGGGATGCCCAACGACGTATTTTTCAAAGTCGGCTTGATCACCATCATCGGCCTGTCGGCGAAGAACGCGATCCTGATCATCGAGTTCGCCAAGGACCTGTATGACCAGGGCGAGGATTTGATCGACGCCACCTTGAAAGCGGCACGGTTGCGACTGCGCCCGATCATCATGACGTCCCTGGCATTCATCCTCGGCGTGGTGCCATTGGCGATTGCTACGGGGGCCAGCTCGGCCAGCCAGCAGGCGATTGGCACCGGTGTGATTGGCGGAATGATCACGGCGACATTGGCGGTGGTGTTTGTGCCGGTGTTCTTCGTGGTGGTGATGAAGCTGGTGCGCAAGCGCCAGTAATGCCCACACTGTAGGAGCGAGCTTGTTCGCGAAGATCGTCAACGATAACGCGGGCCGTCTGGATGCACGCGGTGTTTTGAAGTTTTTCGCGAGCACGCTCGCTCCTACAGGGATAGGCTATGGTTTCCAGCGTTCTTTGTGAGCCACCATGCCCTTCCTCGCCCGCACCCACCCTCGCCTCTCATCCGCCGCCGTACTGGGCCTTGCGGTCGGCCTCCTGGTGCCGGCCGACACCCTTGCCAGCAAAATCCTGATCGGCTGGAACGCCGGGGTCTGGACCTACCTGATACTGATGTTCTGGTTGACCATTCGCGCCAAGGCCGAAGACGTCAAGCGCATCGCCGAAGTCGAAGACGAGAACGCCGGCCTGGTGCTGTTCATGGTGTGCATCGCCGCCATCGCCAGCCTGGCCACCATCACCTTCGAACTGGTGGGCAGCAAGGACCTGGCCACTTCCGAACGTCTGCTGCATTACGCTTTTACCGGGCTGACAGTGATCGGCTCCTGGCTGCTGATCGGGGTGATTTTCAGCGTGCACTACGCCAGGCTCTATTACACCTGGCAAGGCAAGGAGCCGGCGCTGCGCTTTGCCGAGGGCTTGCTCACCCCCAATTATTGGGACTTCCTGTATTTCTCCTTCTCCATCGGCGTGGCCGTGCAGACATCGGACGTGGGTGTTGCCACCCGTAGCTTGCGTAAAGTGGTGCTGGGGCAATCGTTGATCGGGTTTCTGTTCAATACCGCGATCCTGGGGTTCTCAATCAATATTGCGGCAGGGTTGTTTGGCTAGGCCTGGCTAAGCGTATGGGTAAAGAAAAACCGACGAATGGACCGGCAAACCTGTTAGTTCTGACAGTTGTGCAGCGCGTGCTTATGGCGCTGAATTGAATCGCTCACAACCAACCCATCCAAGGGCACGGGGCTGATCCATGTCAACACAACCAATGAACAGTAACTTGGTGCTCAATGGCAACTTCGCCCATCGTGAACGCTATTGGAACGTTACTGCCACCGCTCCAGGCCGAGTTGATTTTTCCCGCCAGCATTGCGTGATCACGGGGCGAGGCCGGGCGGAACAAGACATATCGGTTTCCGATACCGCCTCCTACTCTTTCAGCCTGTACACGTTGATTACCTATAACGGCGCCGGGTCAGCCCGACTGGTATGGCAGCCCTCGGGGGCGACTGAAACAATCACGCTAACAGGGAACCATGGCTGGACCCATCATGTGAGCACCTTTCGCCCACCTACCGGCACCACCGGGCTGACGCTACAACTGATGGGTGATGCTGGCGACGTCTGGTTCGATAGCCTCCATCTGGTGGAAGACGGCGGCGTGGTCGTCCCTGTCGAGTTGATCCGTAACGGTGATTTCGCCGACAACGGCGATCATTGGATAGCCAACCGGCCAGTGGGCTCCTCCGTGACATTTTCCGACAACGAGTGCCAGGCAAACCTCGGGGGGTCCATCGAACAAGAGATCGCGGTCACACCCGGCCAGACCTATGATTTTTCCATCGATGCCATGACGCCAACCGAAGGGCACGGTTTCGCGATGTTCCATATTGCACCCGGTAACACGCCACAGATAGAACTTCGGGGGGGTGGCGACTGGGATAATTACACGTCGTCGCTGACCATCCCTGCAGGCGTGACTGAGATCACCTTAGAAGTGATAGGCACCACCTTCCTCGTGGTTGACAACCTGTCCCTGAAATCAGCTCCCGTGCCAACGATTAATCAAAACCGCCCTCATCGCACACACACGTACCGCCCATCGCAGGAGAACCGTACCATGAGCAATGCCAATGCCCGAAAAGCTGCCCGCCACGAATCCGCAGAACGTTTTTTTCAAGGTTCGATCGGAAGCGAAAACTTCAAGGCGGACTTTCGCAAACATGAATTGAAAAACAACTTCTGGCTGGCGGAAGGCGCCATGAAGATACCGCCCACAGAAACGTCAAGACAGGTGGTCATTTTCAAGTACCCCACTACCACGGACTCCGGCCGTTATCAGTTGGAGAAAGACAGTGACGAACATCAGTTAGCCGTCATCCTGATGACCATTAATGAAACGCCCCTCCCGGCTTATCAAGCACATCGAGGCACCGTCGAATTCTTTCATAATTCCGACGACCATACGGTCACAGGCGCACTCGACGTCTATCTTATGGACGTCAACAACCAAGAACTGCGTGTGCAAATGCTGTTCAGCCTCGATAGAACCACGCGGCGCAGACCTACCCGTGTCAATACCGTTCAACCTCGATAAACCCCGGCATGAAAGTCAACGCCCCGAACCTCGGGGCGTTTTCAAGCATCGTTGAAATCCAGTGGCACTGCCTGATTACCAGCTATATCGCACGCCGAAATTTGCCCCCCATGGCTGATCCACGTGCTTGCCTTGGCCGTAGTCAAAATCTGCATGCAATTGCATATTTTGGGACAGTGTCAGGGCGACACCCACGCCGACCTCGACACGAGACCCCGACAGATTATTGTCAAATGTCTGGTTATTGACCGACACCTTGTTGCTCTTGGCAAATTCGTGGGCAACGCCACCACGCAAGTAAGGCTGAAGCATACTGCCGTCATCCAACATAAAGTCGCGGCCTACTGTCACCCCCAACTTGCCCTGCACGGAGTCGGTGTGGCTACCCTTGGCTTTGAGACCATTGTCCAGGCTATAGCTCTTGCCTTGTACTGTAACCACGGACGCTTGGGCGAAAGGCTCGATAAAGAAATCATTATCCAGCTTGATATGACGGCCCGCTTCCACAGACGCACCCAAGGCATTTGTACTGTATTTGCCCTTCG
Organism: Pseudomonas sp. NFPP02; assembly: GCF_900119355.1. NCBI lineage: Bacteria > Pseudomonadati > Pseudomonadota > Gammaproteobacteria > Pseudomonadales > Pseudomonadaceae > Pseudomonas > Pseudomonas sp. NFPP02. The sequence goes on along the minus strand of NZ_FPJI01000010.1, from coordinate 197,921 downwards.
CTTGCCTGCCGTCGCTCAAACCGACAGTGGAATCATTGTTCAAGCGGTTGGCTTTGATGACGCCGTCAAAATAGTAACCACTCTCCTCATCCAACCAAGTGGCATACAGACCTGCGTAGTAACTCTGCACACTACCCGAAGTACCCCGACTGAGATCCAGATCAGAAGTACTATGGCCCGCCATTACCCCCAGCAGCCATTGGCCTTCTCCCAAGGGGGTATCCGCCCCCAAGGAGAACCCGCGCTGGCTTTGTTCATAGGCACCCGCATCACCACCACTGACCTCATATTTATTGCCATAGGCACGCAACCAACCACCGGCTGCGGCGCCGTTATGCCGAATCTCTCCCATGCGGCTACGCAAAGATGTCATCTCGCCATACCACACGGTTGGTGCAGTGTTGAACAAGGCCAATACCGACCGGGTGCCTGGGCTGACAGTGCGATTATTCGGGTCAAGGAACCAATCATTACCGTCTTGCCGGAGGCCATAGGACCAGGCCCCAACATCCACATTACCGCCTACCAGCGCAAACTGTGCGTCACCGCCACCCGTGTGAACGATATGCACATCACCTGGGTTTACCGGTTCTGTACCGCTGCTGGTAAGCAACAGGTCGTGATGGCCGGTTGCGTCACCCGTAATATTCAGGAAGTCCGTCAGGCCCTGAGCGAAATCAGTGCCCATGACAAAAGTGCCTTGGCCCGACAAGCTCTTGAGGTCAAGTTGATAGAACGCATTGCTATCCCCAAACTTGACCGTGCTATCGGCAAGGCGCAAATCACCCACCTGGCTATTGCCGGTCATGACCCACATGGATTGCTCGCCAAGACTCAACGACGAAACGTTTTCCAGGCGGCCAGTCAATGAGGCGAGATCAGTGAGCTGAAGGTGAGCCTGGCTACCACTGCTGACAACGACATCGCCCTTGAGCTGGCTATTGGCGATATTCATATTCGCCGTCGAGCCGCCTTTGACTTCCAGCAAGTTGCCATTACCACCGGTGAGCGTCGAACCGTTGCGTACCTCGATATTCGCCACCGCACCCTGGCCCCGAGCACCGTCTACGAGCAACGCAGCACCTGTGGTACCGGTGACATGAGAATCGTCCAGGATAAGGGTATTAGGCCCGGGCGCATGCCGGTCAAACGACATTTCAATACCGTTACGTCCGCCTGAAATATTGCTCCCAGACGCCCGTGCCGCCGAGCTCTCCAACCTCAACCCAAAGCTGTCGGCGCCCGTGCCGATTGACTGACTGCGCACCAACTCCAACGCACTGCCACCAGTAACAACTGCACCACCGGTTGCTCCCACCAGGACACTGCCATTGACCGTCGCGGTGGATATATCGGTTGAGTTTGTAAATTTGCTCACCAGTAAACCATGGTAATCGGCACTGGAAATCATACTGTCGTTGATCTGCGCAGTGCTGCTGAGCAGCGTTACGCCAGTTTCGTAAGCCCCGGAAGCAGTGACACGACTGTTATCGACAGCCACATTAGAGCCGTTCTGAGCGACGACCGTCCCCAGGATCGTACTGTCCGCGCTGACATTCAGGTTCGAGGCATTAGCATAAATGGCCTGCGTCCAGCCCCGTATGACGTTAAGCGTGGCATTTTGCAATTCAAAGGTATCGATATAATCATCGTGCCGGATGGTTTCGGTGCCATTTTCGATCAACCGAGCATGAGCATTTGGCGCCAGAAGCAACAAGGTCACAACAGATGGCACCTGCATCATTGCAACCAAGGGTTTTAATTTAAAGTACGAATTGATCTTCACAAGACACCACTCATTTAACAGGCATTCCAGAACGGAACTGTTCGGCCTATTTCCAGAGGGGTGGAGCCAGGCCATTCAAGGCCGCAAAGTTACAGATCAGGCTTACCCTAATATGTAGGATTAATCCGAACATAAGGGTAGAGATGGGGAGATTAGCTGTGTGAAAGTGCAAAGCGCGTGCAGTGCAACCGAAGGGTGCCGAAGCACCCCGCAGTCCGCAGTCCGCAGTCTATTGTTCTACCAGGCCGTCTTCCAATGCAGTGGGTGGTTGCTCCTCGCAAAAAAACCCGTTCAAGTCGGTGAACCGTGTACGGGTCCAGGCTCTTACCGAAGGCTGCTCTCCTTCTCCCGGGATCGGCACAAAATAGTGAAAGTCCACCGAATTGCGCGCCGCTGGCCGAAGGGCCGTATAGGGGATCTTTATGTCGAAACCGTTGGAAACCATATCGGGCGTCAGCGGCAACGAGCTTAGGGCCAGTGTATTGCCCAACTGAGTGTCTCCGGTAATGTCACTGAATACGCGGAATTCGCATCGAACGACCATGTGCTCTTGGAAATACACTGTATTACCAGGAACCCTGACCGTCGCCTCGCGAGTCGCTCGATTGAGGTCGGTACACGCCAAAAATGCGGTCGCCTTGACGAACCTTGGCTCTTCCAATACGACTTTGTTGGCCGCCACAACTACATTCTGCGCAAGTGAGCGCTGGGTATTGTCATTAGTCGGCCATCCCAGCGTATAGAACACTGGGAGCGTTCTATTGCCGACTGCACGAATGATTGACCAAGGCACCGTTCGCGTAAGAGTGTCACCGCCCCCTTCGTTCGTCAGTGTCAACTCATCAAACTTGTGGGCTAGATCCCCCCAATACCATTTGATTATCGTACCCGGCGCGGGAAGAGGGGTGCTCCAAAGCACGGTCTCGATAGTCGCGTCCCTATTGAAGTCAGCGTCTGTGAGTTCATTTTCCTTAGTCGGGTCAACGCCGAAGACCCGCACGCGCGCGAGCAAACTGTTTTCCGGATCTTCACCCGGAGCAGGGCCAGGCGCAGAAAAATCGACATCAATAGTGTGAGTAGGCGCATCGGTTGATGTCCCATTGCGATCAACAAAATAGTCGATGGTCATGGGAATCTCGCCAGCACCTCCACCATAATGGGCCAAAAGAGTATCACTGCCGACAGGCAGCATTAACGGAAAAGGCAGATAAAGCTTAACGTCAAAACGTTCCGGAGCCTGCGTGCCGATGGTCAATTCGATCACGTCAATGTCGGTTAAATTATTTTCATATTCTGGAATAGCAATGAAAACCCCGTTCGGCTCATAAAGGTCTTGTAAATCAAGCAGCCCGTCACCAGGAAGAAGCGCCAACGGCACATAGGCTTCCTGCGGATCAGGGGCTGGTGTCAGGTTCAACTCAATTCGCGCAGGTACCGAGTCTTTGCTGACATTCCCTGCAAGATCCCACAGGCGGTAGAACAAGTAGTTCTGCCCTCCTTTATTACCAGTAATCAGGTTCCACGGCAGCGTAAAACTCAACGAGTCGTCCACAGGAAAGGTGTCAATAGGCTCAGACAGCTGTGAAGAAAATTCCGATGAAAAAAAGACTTCGATATCATCACCGGCGCGCCGAGAGATGGGATAGTCGCGAAATGTACATTCCATCCCGGCTGGGTGATCGTCCACATCCTGCTCAGTAATTTCACCTTTCGACTCCAAATAAGCAGGGAACAAGGGCGCTGCCGGGTGCCTGGGGTCTTCTGGCGGGGTAAGGTCGACCTCCAGGGGAGCACCTCTTAACAATCCCGTCTGCGAGTTACCTTCATGAATGACATAGCCGACCTCATGCTCCCCTTCCACCAAACGGGCCGCCGGAATATCACGGGTGAACGGTTGACCAATAGGCTCGTGGCCAGGAAAAGCTGGGTTAAAGTCTACAATGTACATCGGCGCCCCCCAGTTCGTTGCGCCTTTACCGCGCATATGAACTGCGAGTCTGGTGATTGCAGGGTCAAGACCTTCGTCCGCTGCAAACTGCGCAATATCGAAGGTTACAGTAAGCGGTTTCTTCGACGCCTCCTTAGTAATCAACCCATCATTATTCAACGCATCAAACGTGGGCAGGGGCATCGCCAGCACACCCGCCCTGCGCTGGCACAGCAGTTCTTTATTGGCCTTGCGCGATGCAATGGCGGCCTTTTGTTTCTTACTCAACGTTGCCATCTGTATTCTCCTTTTGCACTGAGTAACACCAAGACAATCGAACAAACACATGCCTTCGAAACAAGACACGTTTCAAATAGAACAACTGTTGCGCTGCCACTGCCAAACGCTGCAACTTACATCGACGACCAACTACTCAAGTCGGCTTATACCTCTAGTCTTCAGGGCCATCACCATTCGGCCCGCAATAGATATTGCCCACTCTTTTACGATCAATTTTTGCATAGCGTAATCTTGAGGAACCTATCACTCTGTTTTTGCGCCACAACGTATAGATAACCGACACCGAACTTCCCGGGCTCTGGGGATCTGGTGACTTGATGGGTTTAATCTTCTCGTCATAGTTGCGTTGTTCGAAGGTATAACCTTTTTTCGCCTCTTCTTCAGTCAGCCGATGCGTCAGGGTATCCGCAGTTGATGTAATCGCCTGTCCCCCTCCCGCAAACTCTTCATAGCCCTGCCACTCCACGACAAGATCGTCATCTTTGCGAAAGACCGTTTCCGGAAGAATCTGGACAGGTATGTGATCCCACATAGCCGGGTTAGCGTCACAGCCTATAAACATATTGCTATTGGCACTTGGAAACTCAACACGCCTTAATACCTGTGGAGGGACAACATCGACCATGACTTCAGTAAAATTGGAAAGCTGCTCATTAACGCCGTTGAATGTCGAGTAGTACACTCGTAGTTTTTCATCATTCCCTGCATCGACAATCACCTGCCAGGGAATATCACTGAACGTCACGCGTACGCCTTCAGCATCGCCACTACCGGTATCCACAATATAACTTGCCACCGGCTTATCCATACTGGGGAAGCCCCCCCAGAACAACTCCAACACCTCACCATCACGAGGCTGGTGATAAAGCAGGACGCTGGCATATACGCGCTGATCCTTATCACGTATATCAATATGGTTGTCCGTCTTCGAGCCCTCGCCAAACACAGTCACTGTTGGCAAGTCGAGGTTAAGCAACGCGGGGGCGTTGATATGGTCTTGCCCTGCCACCCTGAAGTCCCAACGGATTAACGTAGGGGGGCTGGGCAACGTGGGCGTATTGCTGCCGTACCGTGTAATGGTGTAGGTGGCCGAACCTTCTGCAAACCCCATGCCCATCGCTATCAACTTCGACCACGGGATACCGGCGCCGAACGGCATCTCGGTAACCTCCTGCGCATCAAGCAGGGTACTGCCCCACCGAATGGTGACAAGATCGCGAGCATTCCAGTTGTCATACTGAACGTTGGCCACCACACCAATCCGTGCATCGTGCCGATTGATCAAGCCACTTGCCATGGCAGGGATGACAAGAGGTTTGAGGTCTGAGGGTGCTTCCTTTAATCGGACTTCAACGGGCGACTGGTCGGACCTGGGGCCTCGATTACCGGAGCGATCTTGAAGGCGCAGGTGAACGTATTGAGGTCCGTTGCGGTACAGGCGAAACAAATCCACAAGAATGGGAATAACAAGTGGGCTATTTTCGTCGGGAAACTCTACATAGCCACTCGGAGCACTATCAGGTGGAGGACTTTGGTCCGAAATATAATAATAAACCCTGTCATAAGCCCGCCGGCCGAGGTAAGCAGACAATACCAAATCGACTGTGCGATGCCGGGCCGCGTAGTCCTCATCTATCGTACCCACCGGGAAGGCAGGCGTTGGCGGCGTAACGTTATTGTTTGGCGGCGTCCGGTCAATTACCAGGGTACGGAAGTCCGAGGTTGTGGGTATACCGGTTTCGTCGGTGATCCGATAAGCCAGCCGGACGGTACCGTCATTTTCCAGATAGTCGCGCGGCACGGTGACGGAAAAAGGGAAAGGCTTGGTAATGGGGCCATCCCACCGCTCCTTGAAAGGAGGGACACCTTCGCCTCCGCTGCGTGACCAAACGATTTCGACAATATTGAATTCACCGGCCTGCGCAGCGTCATCCCACAGTTGCGGAATGCGCACAACAAGATCGGTATCAAGATATTGATGAGGTATATAACCCTCAGGAATCGGCGGATTAGCATCATCCAGGATGGGCACCTCTATATCGACCAATCGGAAAATGCCGTTGCGTGAAAGTCTACTTCCAGTGGTTTTTTGAGCGCTCATCAGACTCTCCCGTCAGACCGCTTGTACCTACACCCCAAAGGCGTGCCTGTGACCAATTAAACGCGCAATCTGCGGGTCGAATACTGTCAGAACTAACAGGTAGGCACTGCCATTCGTCGCTTGGTAGCTGATTCCACCCACATCGGATGCTTGACGAAACGGTTGACTTGAGGTTTCCTGAAACCGGTTTCAGCCCGGGTATTCCCGACTGAGGCCCAGAAAACTCCAATAAGAAAGGCCCGCGACCGTGACTCCTTTTTCCGCCGCCCAGCGCACCCGTGTCACCATGCTCGACGTCGCCCAACGCGCCGGCGTGTCCAAAGCCAGCGTGTCGCGTTTTATCGGCGATGACCGCGCCCTGCTCTCCGACGCGATCGCGCTGCGCATCGAGCAAGCCATCGAACAGCTTGGCTACCGCCCCAACCAGATGGCCCGTGGTTTGAAACGTGGCCGCACCCGCCTGATCGGCATGCTGGTGGCCGATATCCGCAACCCCTATTCCATTGCCGTGATGCACGGCGTCGAAACCGCCTGCCGTCAGCACGGCTACAGCCTGGTGGTGTGCAACACCGACCGTGATGACGAGCAAGAGCGCCAACACCTGGCGGCGCTGCGTTCGTACAACATCGAAGGCTTGATCGTGAACACCCTGGGCCATCACCTCGACCAACTGCTGGAGCTGCAACAGGAAATGCCCCTTGTGCTGGTGGACCGCAAGGTCGCGCCGCTGCACAGCGACCTGGTGGGCCTGGATAACCCGGCGGCGGTGCGCATGGCGGTGGGACACCTGGAGCTGCAGGGTTACCGCGACGTGCTGCTCGTAAGCGAGACCACCGACGGCACCAGTTCACGTTTGGAGCGCCTGGAGAGTTTCAATCACGAAATTGCCAAGCGCCCGGCGTTGACAGGCGCCGTGGTTGAACTGGATGGCAACCTGGAAAAGCGTCTGCAAGCCTTTCTCGCCAAACCCGGCCCCAAGGCACTGTTTTGCGCCAACGGCGTGGCCGCACTGGCCTGCACCCGGGTGCTCAAGGCGCTGGGCTGCGACCTGTTCGGCGAGGTGGGCTTGATCGCCCTGGATGACCTGGACTGGTACCCGCTGGTGGGCAACGGCATCACCGCCCTCGCCCAACCGACGCAAGCGATTGGCGCCAGCGCCTTCGACTGTTTGCTCAAGCGCCTGCGCGGCGATACCGCCCCCACCCGCACCCTGGATTTTTTACCCGAGCTGATTATCCGCGGCTCGACGCCCCCTTATGACCCTGGCTTTACTGTGGCGAGGGAGCTTGCTCCCGCTGCGGTGCGAAGCGCCGCCAAGAGCCGGTGACTGCTGCGCAGTCAAACGGGAGCAAGCTCCCTCGCCACAAACAGTCAGTGTGTTCTTGTCGATAAAAATGAAACCGGTTTCAGAGGTAAACAACAATGCATAAATACCCCGTCTCCATCAGCCTTTCCAGCTACGGCGCCGACCTGGTTCGCCAGCAGGGCCAATTGAGTTTTGTCGCATTGCTTAGCGCTGCCGGTGCCCAGCGCATTGAATGGCGTGAGGAGCTGCTGACCGACGAACACCCCGCCACCCTGGCCCAGGCCGCTGCCGCGCAAGGCCTGGACAGCGTGTTTTCCTCGCCCCTGGAACTCTGGGTCGCCGGCCGTGCCCAGCCCAATGCCGAGCTGGCCGCTACCCTGGACCGCGCCCAGGCCTTTGGCTCGGGTTGGCTGAAGGTGTCCCTCGGTTACTTCACCGACACAAACGACTTGGAAAGCCTGCACGCCCTGCTCAACCGCCACCCGGTCAAGCTGCTGGTGGAAAACGACCAGACCCTGCACGGCGGGCGCATTGAACCGATGCAACGGTTTTTCACTGAAGTCGAACGTCTCGGCCTGCCGGTGAAAATGACCTTCGACATCGGTAACTGGCAGTGGCAAGACCAGTCCGCGCTCACTGCTGCGCGGTTGCTGGGCCGGCATGTGGATTACCTGCACTGCAAGGCCGTGGCCCGTCGCGCCGATGGCAAGCTCGTCGCCTTGCCGCCGGGCGCCACCGACCTGCATCTGTGGGAACAACTGCTTAAACACATGACTCAAGGTATTACCCGGGCAGTGGAATTTCCGTTGCAGGGCGATGACCTGACCGAAGTCACCGCGCAACAGGTCGCGACCCTGGCCCGCCTTGGCCAACCCCATGTGGAGAACGCCCATGTCTGAGCTCGATATCCTGTCGTTTGGCGAAACCATGGCGATGTTTGTCGCCGAACAGACCGGCGACCTGGCGCAGGTCGGGCAGTTTCACAAACGCATTGCCGGCGCCGACAGCAACGTCGCCATCGGCCTGTCGCGCCTGGGGTTCAACGTGGCCTGGCTGAGCCGCGTGGGTAACGACTCCCTCGGGCGTTTTGTGGTCGATACCCTGACTAAAGAAGGACTCGATTGCCACCATGTGGCCGTCGACCCGCTGAACCCCACCGGCTTTCAACTCAAATCCCGGGAAGAGGCCGGCGCCGACCCTCAAGTGGAGTACTTTCGCAGAGGCTCGGCGGCCAGCCACTTGTCCATCGATGCCATCCATCCGACGCTGCTGCAGGCCCGCCATCTGCACGCCACCGGCATTCCGCCAGCGCTGTCCGATGCCACTCGCGCACTGTCGTTCGAGCTGATGACCCAAATGCGCAAGGCCGGACGCAGTGTGTCGTTCGACCCGAACCTGCGCCCGTCCCTGTGGGCCAGCCAGGCGCAGATGATCCGCGAAATCAATGCGCTGGCTGCTTTGGCCGACTGGGTCCTGCCGGGCCTGGGCGAAGGTCGCCTGCTGACCGGTTTTGACGACCCGGAAGACATCGCCGCGTTCTATCTCGACCAGGGCGCCGAAGCCGTGGCGATCAAGCTCGGCGCCGAGGGCGCCTATTACCGCACCCATATGGACCAGGGTTTTGTCGCCGCCGTACCGGTGGCCAAGGTCGTGGATACCGTGGGCGCCGGCGATGGCTTTGCCGTGGGCATGATCAGCGCCCTGCTGGAAAACTTGAGCTTCCCCGAGGCCGTACAGCGCGGTAACTGGATCGGCAGCCGCGCCGTGCAGAGCCGTGGCGATATGGAAGGTTTGCCGACCCGCGCTGAATTACCCACCCGATCCGTTGCGTGACCCATTACCTGTTGCCACAACTACAACAAGCTCAGGAGCAACCCCATGGAAACCGTGAAACTCGCCACCCGTCGCTGGTGGTACATCATGCCTATCGTGTTTATCACCTACAGCCTGGCCTACCTCGACCGCGCCAACTACGGCTTCGCCGCCGCGTCCGGCATGGCCGAAGACCTGATGATCACGCCAGGCATGTCTTCGCTGCTCGGTGCGCTGTTTTTCCTTGGCTACTTTTTCTTCCAGGTGCCGGGGGCGATCTACGCGCAAAAGCGCAGCGTCAAGAAACTGATCTTCGTCAGCCTGATCCTCTGGGGCGGCTTGGCGACACTGACTGGCGTGGTGTCCAACGCCTACATGCTGATCGTCATCCGCTTCATGCTCGGGGTGGTCGAGGCCGCCGTGATGCCGGCCATGCTGGTGTACCTGTGCCACTGGTTCACCCGTGCCGAACGCTCACGGGCCAACACGTTCCTGATCCTCGGCAACCCGGTCACCATGCTGTGGATGTCGGTGGTGTCGGGCTACCTGGTGCAGCATTTCAGCTGGCGCTGGATGTTCATCATCGAGGGCCTGCCGGCGGTGTTGTGGGCGTTTATCTGGTGGAAGCTGGCCGATGAGCGTCCCAAGGATGCCAAGTGGCTGAGCGACGCCGAAAAGCACAGCCTGGAAACCGCCCTCGCCGCCGAGCAGGTGGGGATCAAGGCCGTGAAAAACTACGCCGAGGCGTTCCGTTCGCCCAAGGTGATCATTCTCGCGTTGCAGTTTTTCTGCTGGAGCATTGGCGTGTACGGCTTCGTGCTGTGGTTGCCATCAATCCTCAAGGCCGGTTTGCAGATGGACATGGTCGAAGCCGGCTGGCTCTCGGCCCTGCCCTATCTGGCGGCGGTGATTGGCATGCTCGTGGTGTCCTGGGGTTCGGACAAGCTGCAGAAACGTAAGCGTTTTGTCTGGCCGCCGCTATTGATTGCGTCGATTGCCTTCTACGCGTCCTACGTGCTGGGCGCCGAACACTTCTGGTGGTCCTACACACTGCTGGTGATCGCCGGGGCCTGCATGTATGCACCCTACGGCCCGTTTTTCGCCATCGTCCCGGAAATCCTCCCGGCCAACGTCGCCGGTGGTGCCATGGCGCTGATCAACAGCATGGGCGCCCTGGGCTCGTTCGGTGGCTCGTACCTGGTGGGCTACCTCAACAGCAGCACCGGCTCGCCCGGCGCTTCGTACCTGCTGATGAGCGGCGCGCTGCTGCTTTCCGTGGTGCTGACGATTTTCCTCAAGCCCGGCGCCAGTGACCGCTCGCCGACGCCAACCCTGGAGTTGAAGGTAAAAACCTCATGAAAAAATCTGTCGTGCTGTACAAAAAACTGTCCACGCCGCTCATGGCTCGCCTGCACGAGCAGGTCGATGTCACGCTGATTGACGCTCTGGATGAAACCGGCCTGGCCAACCTGCGCGATGCCCTCCCTAACGCCCACGGCCTGCTGGGGGCAAGCCTGCGCCTGGATGCCCAGTTGCTCGACCTGGCACCCAAGCTGGAAGCAGTGGCCAGCGTCTCGGTGGGCGTCGACAACTACGATATCGATTACCTGACCCAACGCGGCATCCTGCTCAGCAACACTCCAGACGTGCTCACCGAAACCACCGCCGACACCGGCTTTGCGCTGATCCTGGCCACCGCCCGGCGCGTGGTCGAGCTGGCCGACATGGTGCGCGCCGGCCAATGGAACAAAAATATCGGCCCGGCGCATTTTGGCAGCGATGTACATGGCAAGACCCTGGGCATTATCGGCATGGGCCGCATCGGCGAAGCCCTGGCCCAACGCGGGCATTGTGGCTTCGGCATGCCAGTGATCTACCACAGCCACTCACCCAAGCCGGCGGTTGAAGCGCGCTTTGGCGCGCAGTACCGCAGCTTGCAGGACTTGCTCAAAGAGGCTGATTTTGTCTGCCTGACCCTGCCGTTGACCGCTGAGACCGAGAAGTTGATTGGCGCCGAGGAATTCGCGCTGATGGGGCCGGAGACGATTTTTATCAATATCTCCCGAGGCAAGGTGGTGGACGAGGCGGCACTGGTGCAGGCGTTGCAGCAACGCACTATCCGCGCGGCGGGGTTGGATGTGTTTGAGAAGGAGCCGCTGGATCACGCGTCGCCGTTGTTGCGGTTGAACAATGTGGTAGCCACGCCGCATATCGGCTCGGCCACCCATGAGACGCGGGAGGCGATGGCCAAGTGTGCGGTGGAGAATCTCCTGGCGGCATTGGCTGGCGAAAAGCCGGTAAACCTGGTGAATCCAGGGGCATGGCGGCACTGACACGAGCAAAGGTGGAAGCTGGCTTGCCTGCGATAGCCATAGGTATCTACACAACTCTGAAGCGATCGACGGTAACCACGATGCTAAGCGAGCCGCTCTTGATCTGGCTTTTGATCTGAAGCGCCCCGTCAAACCACGCTGGCCGAACGCAGGCTTGAAGTCGTGGGCAACCCGGCAGGACGCCGGGTTAGCCGCCCCGCGCCATGGATGGCGCGTGGCGGCGGCCCACGACTTCAAGCCTGCGTTCGGGCACACCGAGCCTAGGCGAGGTGCCGAGTGGTGGGGCGAAGGCCTTTTGGTTACTTTTGGGCCTTTCCAAAAGTGACCCGCTGTAAGAGCGGAACCATCGGTGGCCGTTACCGCAGGAACGGATATGTACGCGGTCAGATCCAACATCCTGGTCGGCTGTAAGGCTGCCATCGCAGGCAAGCCAGCTCCCACATTTGGATTGCGGCGCGTCAGTTAGATCAGCGTCGGCTGTCAGTCCGTCACGGGAGCAAGCGCCCTCGCCACAGGTCCAGCACCGGCCCAAGTTGTGTAGATCCCTATGCTGCGATAGCGGTAAGCCAACCCATGATGTGCCGACTGTAAGATTGCTATCGCAGGCAAGCCAGCTCCCACAGGGTGTTGTGGCAGCAGTTAGACGACGAACCTGGCCACCATCCCATTCAAATCCACCGCCAGCCTCGACAGTTCATGGCTGGCCGCGCTGGTCTGGTTGGCGCCCGCCGCCGACTGGGTGGCCAGGTCGCGGATGTTGACCAGGTTGCGGTCCACCTCGCGGGAGACCTGGGCCTGTTCTTCCGAAGCGCTGGCAATCACCAGGTTGCGTTCGTTGATCAGGCTGATAGACGCAGTGATCTGCTCCAGTGAGGCGCCGGCTGCGCGTGCCATTTCCAGGGTGGTCTGGCTGCGCTGGTTGCTCTGTTGCATGGACTGCACCGCCTCCCCGGTACCGTTCTGGATGCCGGCGACCATTTTCTCGATTTCCTGGGTCGACTGCGCGGTGCGATGGGCCAGGGCGCGCACTTCATCGGCGACCACCGCAAATCCACGTCCGGCCTCGCCGGCACGGGCGGCTTCAATCGCTGCGTTGAGCGCCAGCAGGTTGGTTTGCTCGGCAATCGCGCGGATCACATCCAGCACCTTGCCGATATCCCGGCCCTGAGCGGCCAGGCCCTCGATCATCGCGGAGGTGTTCTGCACGTCCTGAGTCATGGTCTGGATCGCGCCGACAGTTTCCATCACCCGATCACGGCCTTCCCGCGCCGCCTGGTTGGACTGCCCGGACGCCTCGGAGGTGGAAACCGCGTTACGCGCCACCTCCTCCACTGCCGCCGTCATCTCATTGACGGCCGTGGCGGCCTGGTCGATTTCATTGTTCTGCTGTTGCAGGCCACGGGAGGCCTCCTCGGTGACCGCGCTCAGCTCTTCCGCCGCCGAAGCCAGTTGCGTGGCCGAACCCGCGATGTGCTGGATAGTCTGGCGCAGGCTGGCTTGCATGGTCGACAGCGCACTGAGCAACCGCGCCGGTTCGTCCTTGCCATCGTCCTCGATGGTTTTGCTGAGGTTGCCGGCGGCGATGGTCTCGGCCACTTCCACGGCCTTGCGCAGCGGGGTCACGATGCTGCGGGTCAACAACCAGGCCAGCAGCACGGTGAGCAATGCCGCCACCACGGAGACCGCCACCACGCCGGTGATCGCGCCCTCGTAGCTTTGCCCGGCATCCTCGTCGGCCTGCTTGGCGTCGGCCGCATTGATGGCGATCAGCTTGTTCAGTTGCTCGCCCATCTGGTCAGTGCCGTCCTTGATACGGCTGTTGATCAGAGCGCGCATCTCATCGACCTTGCCCTGCTTGGACAATGCCACCATCTCGGCCTGGGCTTTGAGGTAGTTGTCCAGGGTGACGCCGAAGGCTTTGTACAGCGCAGCCTCCTCCGCGCCTGCAGGCAGCGTGGCGTATTTGGCCTGGGCGGTCTTGACCTTGTCAGCCAGCACGCCAATGCGCGTCTCGGCTTCCTGCAGGGCGGCAGGCTCGCGGTTGACCAGCACGCGAAACGACAGGATGCGCATGCGCAGCACGTTTTCGGTGATGGTACCCAGGTGAGTCATGCTGGGCAGCTGGTTCGCGCTCATGTCCTGGGAGGATTGGCGCATCTGCGTCATACGGTTGACCGCAAACACGCCCAACAGCACCACTAGAACCGCAATGAAGGCAAAACCGATAAACGCGCGAGGGGCAATATTCAGGTGACGGAGGGACATAGGGCTGCTCTCAGAAGTAGTGTTTGCGTGCATCCTTGCCGCGAAACGATCCGTCAGCGTCAACGCGCTGCCCAGACCTTGGTCACCACTGTTGTCGTTGTAGTGTGGGCCTATGCTTGATATCGGCTGGGCCACGGCTTTAGCGCAGGGTTTTTATAAATATTTTTTTACACTTCAGGCGCCTGGTACTTTCTGGCATCCTGCGCCTCCATTTTCTGACCCGAGCCATCATTTTGTCTGACGCTCAAGCCCCCCGCCCGCGCTATAAATCCGACCTTATGTACGGCCTCGAAGACCGCCCGCACTTCACCGCCGCGATTTTTGCCGCGTTGCAGCATGTGTTGGCGAGTTTTGTCGGCATCATCACGCCCACCCTGATCGTCGGCGGCGTACTGGGGCTGGAAAGCGAAGTGCCGTACCTGGTGAGCATGGCGCTGTTTGTCTCGGGGCTTGGCACCTTTGTGCAGGCGCGCACTTTCGGGCCGGTGGGTTCGGGGCTGTTGTGCCTGCAAGGCACCAGTTTTTCCTTTATCAGCGTGATCTTGAGCGCTGGGTTCATGGTCAAGGCCCGGGGCGGCGGCACCGATGAAATCCTCTCGACGATCTTTGGCATCTGCTTTTTCGCGGCGTTTATCGAAGTGGTGCTCAGCCAGTTCATCGGCAAACTGCGCAAACTGATCACCCCGGTGGTGACCGGCACCATCATCAGTTTGATGGGCTTGTCACTGATCAAGGTGGCCGTCACCGACATGGCTGGCGGCTATGGCGCCAGCGACTTGGGCGCCGCAGGCAACATGGGCCTGGCGGCCTTGGTGCTGCTGACCATCGTGGTACTCAACCGCTTCAACAACCCGTTCCTGCGCCTGGGTTCGATCGTGATCGGCCTGACCCTGGGCTTCGTAGTGGCGTGGCTGCTGGGCCGCGTCGACATGGCCGCCCTGCCCCAGGTGCCGCTGATCAGCGTGCCGGTGCCGTTCAAGTACGGTTTCTCGTTCGACTGGGTGGCGTTTATCCCGGTGGCGGTGATCTTCCTGATTTCGCCCCTGGAAGCCGCCGGCGACCTGACCGCCAACTCGATGATTTCCCAGCAACCGGTCAAGGGCCCGCTGTATATCAAACGCATCAAGTCCGGCCTGCTGGCCGACGGCCTCAACTCCGCGATGGCCGCCACCTTCAACAGCCTGCCGATGGTGACCTTTGCCCAGAACAACGGCGTGATCCAATTGACCGGCGTGGCCAGCCGCTACGTGGCGTACTTCATTGCTGGCCTGCTGGTGCTGCTGGGGTTGTTCCCGATGATCGGCGCGGTGCTGCAACTGATGCCCAAGCCCGTATTGGGCGGCGCGACCCTGATCATGTTCGGCACCGTGGCCGTGGCCGGGATCAAGATCCTCGCCGAAGCGGGCCTGCATCGGCGTAATGTGCTGATCGTGGCAATTTCCCTAGGCATGGGCCTGGGCGTCGCCGCGGTGCCCGAAGTGCTGCGCGAGCTGCCCAAGGCGCTGCACAACATCTTCGAATCGCCGATCACCGTGGGTGCATTCTGTGCAATCCTGCTGAACATTTTCCTGCCCGAAGAGTTCATAGAGCTGGAAGAAGATGAATTCGAGCCGGAGTCCTCTACCCTCAAGGTCATGCAGGACCCGGACGTCACCCAAAAGTAGGAGCATTTCTTTATGCGCAAGCTCATGGTTCTATCGCTGTTGCTGCTGACCTTGAGCGCCTGCGCACTGTTTCCCAACCGCGACCCGGTGAACATCAATGTGGTGGGCATCGAGCCGCTGCAAAGCCAGGACCTGGAAGTGCGCTTTGCCGTGAAGCTGCGGGTGCAAAACCCCAATGAAGCGGCAATCGACTACAACGGCGTGGCCCTGGACCTGGAGGTCAATGGCCGGCCACTCGCTTCTGGCGTCAGCGATCAGGCTGGCAGCATCCCACGCTTTTCTGAAACCGTATTGATGGTGCCGGTCAGCGTTTCGGCGTTTTCGGTGTTGCGCCAGACCCTGGGCCTGAGCCAGACCCAAAGCCTGAACAACCTGCCCTACGTGCTGCGCGGCAAACTGGCGGGCGGACTGTTTGGCACCATGCGCTTTGTAGAGCGTGGCACCCTGGACTTGCCGAACACCGCCACCTGGTAAGTGGCTGAAAACCAAATGTGGGAGCTGGCTTGCCTGCGATGGCGGTGCGTCAGTAACTGATGAATTGAATGACACGCCGCTATCGCAGGCAAGTCAGCTCCCACAGGTTGATTGCGTTTAGTCAGTGATACAGCGAACGCCTGGCTTGGCGCGCTCGTCCACCACTAATTCAAAAATATCCGGCCGGGCGTAATGCCCCACTACGTCGTAGTCGTAGCGGGCCCGCACCAACTGATCAGTATCGATCTGCGCCGTCAACAACCCCGCCTCGCCCACTAACGGCCCCGCCAAAATATCGCCCATGGGCCCGACGATCACGCTGCCGCCGGCAATCAACGGACGGTCCACCGGCCAGTTGGCAACCTCCACACCCAAGGCCTCGGGCGATGCCTGCACCTGGCAGGCGCTGACCACAAAGCAACGCCCTTCATGGGCAATATGGCGCATGCTCACCTGCCACATGTCGCGCTCGTCCACGGTGGGTGCACACCACACCTGAACGCCCTTGGCATACATCGCGGTGCGCAGCAACGGCATCATGTTTTCCCAGCACACCGCGCCGCCGATACGCCCCACCGCGGTGTCGATCACCGGCAGGGTCGAGCCGTCGCCCTTGCCCCAGATAAGCCGCTCGGTGCCGGTCGGCATCAGCTTGCGGTGCTTGGCCACCAGGCCGCCCGAGGGTTCGAAATACAACACCGTGCAGTACAGCGTGCTGCCACTGCGTTCGATCACGCCCAGCACCAGGCTGGCACCGGTACGCGCCGACATCCCGGCCAGCGCCTCGGTTTCTGGCCCCGGCACGTCAATGGCATTGGCAAAATACCGTGCAAAGGCTTCCCGGCCCTCGGGCAGGCGATAACCCAATTGCGTGCCAAAGCTTTCGCCCTTGGGATAGCCGCCCAGCAACGCCTCGGGCATGACCACCAAGTGCGCGCCACTGCGCTGGATTTGATCCTCATAGGCCAGGATCTGCGCCAGGGTTTCAGCCTTGCCGCCAGGCAAGGCGCCGATTTGCAGGGCTGCGACAGTCGATACGGGCATCAGGCTCACTCCGATAGATAGGGGTTGCCCATTCTCCGGCCAGACTCGATCATGAATAAAGCCCACCTCAGTGCTAAATGATATGAGCCAAATGAATATCGCCCAGGTTGACCTGAACCTGCTCAAAACCTTCGAAGCCCTGCACGACGAGTCCAGTGCCAGCCGTGCGGCGCTGCGTTTGGGCGTGACGCAGTCGGCGATCAGCGCGGGCTTGCGGCGTTTGCGCGAGCTGTATGGTGACCCTTTGTTCGTGCGCACCGGACGCGGCCTGGCGCCCACATTGCGTGCCAACCAGTTGAAACCGGTGATCAGTGAGGCATTGGATCGCTGCCGCCAGAGCCTGGCGATGATCAGCCCGCAAAACCTGCACTACGAGGGCCGCTCGGTGGTGCTGGGGCTGTCAGATGACTTCGAGATTGCCTATGGCCGAAGCCTGATGGAGGCCATCGCACTGCGCCTGCCCAAGCTACGGGTGATCTTTCGCCAGACCTACAGCCAGATCGTCGCCGCCGCCCTGCTCGACCGCACGCTGGACCTGGCCATTACCGCCGGCGGTTTTACCGAGCGCAGGCTGAGCCGACAGGTGCTGGGGGAAGGTGACTATCGTTGCCTGGTAGACCCTCATAGCCTGGCGTCGGGCGAGGAGACTATCGACCTGCAGGGGTTTGTCACGCGGGAACATGTGTTGGTGTCGTCAGGCGGGTTTATCGGCATTACCGATGAAGGCTTGGCCGCCCACGGGCTGCGCCGCCACGTGTGCGCGTCCACCAGCCACTTTGCCGCGCTGCCGTATCTGCTCCAAGGCAGCACCGCCGTGGCAACCATTCCCGGGCATGCAGCCCACGCCATTGCGCAAATGACCGGCCTGCGCGTGCTGCCCTGCCCGCTGGCGCTACCGCATTACCCGGTGGAGTTGGGCTGGCGTACCCAGGCTCAGTTGGACCCGCTGTTGCTCAAGGTGCGCGAAGCGATTGTGGCGTGCTTTACTTTGCCGCCGCCATCAGCTTGTTGACTTCACTGCGCACCATGTTGGAAAACTCCGGCGGCGACATGCCGTCGAGTTCGGCACGCACCCATTCGGCCCACTTGCCCTTGCGCTTGGCGCGCTCACCGAACAAGCGCGCGGCTTCGCCCTTGGCCTTGCCCAGGTTGGTTTGCCACAGGTCGTAGAGGCGCGACTTTTCATCTTCCACCTCGGCGCGTTCGGCGAGGGTCTTGTTGGCGAGATTGAAGCTCATGTTGAATTACCTGCTGCACAAATAGGTGACATCTTACACTGTAGGCCCAAAGTTCCCGATCCGGATTTTGCCTCGGATGAGCGCGCCGGCAAAAAAACTGCAACTTTTGCCACCGCCCGATACTCCATTGTTCACTGCCACATCCACCTGCAAGGAGTCACTCAATGGCCCGCAAAACCGCCGCCCAAGCTGTCGAAGATCAAATCAAGGACCAAGCGTTCAGCGAACTGAGCGCATTGATCGAAGAATCGGACAAACTGCTCAAAAGCAGTGCATCCCTGGTGGGCGAGGAAGGTGAAACCCTGCGCGAGCAGGTTGCCATCAAACTCAAACAAGCCCTGGAATCGGTGTCCAACGTGCGTGAACGCAGCAAGCCGGTTGTGGATGCCACCGAGACTTACATCGGTGGGCACCCATGGCAGACCGTGGCCATTTCCGCAGGCTTTGGCCTGGTGGTCGGCCTGTTGCTGGGTCGCCGTAACTGATCCATTCAGGCTGCGCATCGCGCAGCCTGTTTCACCCCGCCGCCAACGCCCTCAACTCGCGCAACGCCTGCGCGTCCAGTTCGATCCCGGTTTCCTGCGACTTCGCCCGCGTCCGATGGCGTCGGTCCCCCGGCAATCGACGCAGCCCCGCCGCATGCATCTGCCGCACCAGCTCCTGGCTGCGTTGGGCGAAGCTTTGCCCTGCGGTTTTACTCGGGTCGATCACGATCAGAAGCTGGCCTGTCCACGGCGTACGCGCGCCTGGGTGGTCCGTCCAATCGAATTCAAAAGAGAAGTTGCCGCCCGTCAACGCTGCCGCCAGCAACTCGACCATCATCGACAGTGCCGAACCCTTGTGCCCGCCAAATGGCAACAGTGCGCCGCCTTCCAGAATGGCTTTAGGGTCCTGGGTCGGCTGACCGAGGCTATCGACGCCCATGCCCGGTGGCAACCGCTCGCCTTTGCGTGCGGCGATTTGCACGTCGCCATGGGCCATGGCGCTGGTGGCCAGGTCAAACACAATCGGCGCACCGTCGGCCCGTGGTGCCGCAAACGCGATGGGGTTGGTGCCGAACAACGGGCGATCCGCGCCGTGGGGCACCACACAGGTCATGCTGTTGACCACGCTGAGTGCCACCAGCCCCTCCTCGGCAAACGGCTCGACGTCCGGCCACAGGGCTGCAAAGTGATGGGAGTTATGGATCGCCAGCAACGCGATGCCGGCGCTGCGTGCCTTCTCCACCAGCAACGGGCGCGCCGCTGCCAGGGCCGGCTGGGCAAAACCATTGCCCGCGTCGACGCGCAAAAAGCCTGAGGCCACATCGGTCACGCTGGGGACGGCGGTGCCGTTGACCCATCCACTGGCCAGCGTCGAAAGGTAACCGGGGATGCGAAAAATACCGTGACTGTGGGCACCGTCACGCTCGGCACTTGCGCAGTTGTGCGCAAGAATCGCAGCAACCTGCGGCGATGTGCCGTGCCGGACGAAGACCTGTTGAAGTAACTCCACCAGTTCAGCAAAGCGGATCGAGGCACAAGCGGTGGCAACTGTCGACTGCGCAGACATTTGAAGCTCCGTTTTTATGATTGGAAGGGGCAACGAATGGGACATCCAGACCCTCGATTAAACACCACGCACTCTCTGCGTTGTCAACGTGCGCAGCGCTGAATATTTACCGCCTTGCACCACGGGCGCCTGCCTACCCTGTGCTTTTCCTGGCACGCCGGAGACAGGCTGTGGTTCGCTTAACCCCCCCGTATTTCTTCCCTGAGTTTCTCAAACCCCAAGGCAAAGCCTCGCCCACCGCTCGTGAACGCACGCTAGGGCTCACCGCCAAAGACCTTGACTGGCTGTACAACCTTTACCTGGCTACCGACGAGTCTCGGCAGGACACAAGCCGGCACGATCACCCCATGCGCGTTGAAAAGGTCCTGATCAACATTTCCGGCAAGCCCCCCATCCCCCTTGCCGGCGCGTTCGCGATCAGCCCGACACCCGACGCCGCCAAGGCGTTGCTCTACACCCCGGATAACGGCATACAGGTCTATGACAGCCACGCCGCCCTGCTGAGCGAGTTGATCGAGCAATTGGAAGACCCACTGCAGAGCGCCCCTTTGCTGAGCTACCTGTCGATGGACCAACGCAATGCGCTGGGCGCTGACACGCCCATGGTGTTGACCACTCAGCTCATCGAGGGTGAAGTCATGCCGGAGCAAGCACGCATGCTCCAGGCCTGCCAGCTGGATAACGTCAAGGCCATGCTCGACCACCTGCAAAAAACCCCGACCTTGCCTGACATGCTCGACACGCTGCTGAGCGTCATGGCCCGCCCCCATTTCAAACACCTGGATCAACGGGACACACGGGTCAATGTCTTCACCCGCGAAGCTGAGCAAGCAACGCCACGTTGGGTCAACTCGCTGACCTTGAGCGAAGCGCTGCTGCAATTTTATGTGCGCCATGGGTGGCCCAAAGGGCAGACACGCGAATACTCGAACCCAAAACATGACACCACTGGCTTCACCGCCTCCGAACGGGAAGAAGATCACCAGCGTTGGGAAGCCTTGATCGAACAAAGCTCCAGTACTTTCTCGAAGCTGTTGGAAAGCCTGCTGCAGACCTACTGGAATGAAGATATCGACAGCGGCACCTCGCGCGTGGATTTTTTTGCCCAGGTCGTGGCGCAGAAGTTTCGCCTCGATGTGTTGCTCAAGCGCCAGGCCGAGATAATTACCGCCGAGGAAAGCCACGCATTTCAGGCCCTGCTCCTCAGCGACCAAAGCGCCCGCAGCGCCCATGCCGAAAACCTCAGCGTGGAAAAGGTGCGCCTTTATGCCCCCCATCAACATTACGTTGAACCGGCGAGCACCTTGATGATCACCGAGCACCACGCGTACCTCTACACCCAATCGCGCGGGTTACAGGTGCTGGAAAACCTCGACGACCTCAAAGACCTGTTATTGAGCATGCTCAAGGCCGAAGGCTACGAGGACGAATGGCTCAACTTCCTCTCATTGGATGAGCGCGACACGCTGCTCGGCCTGGACCCGATCGCCGTCGCGGCAAGGCCGATACCCGGCAATGTGTTCGTGACCTTGGTACAAGACATTGCGCGCAAGCAAACGGAGAACCTTAACCACGCACTGGAAATCTACCGGCGCAGCGATGGCCAAGTGGACCTCGCAGCCCTGCTCGACAGTGCCCTGGACGTACGTGCCTTGCTGGACAATCAACTGGCCACACTGGAGACCAACGGGCGCTGGACCTTGCATCCGGTCACCCGCGGTAATGGCCGCCCTTCGACCGTCAAGGCCGAGCGCGCCCGGCTGCAGCTTCAGAACCTGCGGGCGATTGAGCGTGCGCTGGCGATGGAGCGCGCGCATCACCCGACCTTACGTAGCATCGTCGCTGACACGCTCAACGCTGAACTGCAACTGCAGCAACAGCCAGTCAAAGCCGAGGAGGTGTATATCAATACCTACGCCACGCGTGCCCAGGAGCGTGAAGAGCGTCCGGCAGTGCAGTCATTGAGCATGCTTGAGCACTTCATTGAACGCCTGGCCCAAGAGGCGCCTGCGGTGCCCTTCTCGTCCAGGACGAAGTTCTATACACGGGGCGAAGGCAATGTCTTCATGCAATTGCCAAGCATGACGCTCAAGACGTTCAACACCGTCATCGAGCGCGTCCTGCTGCTGTTTTCCAAGCACGCCATGCGCCAGCAACCCCATGAGTTTCTCGTCAAGACTCACGCCAAACACGCCCACTCGATGCTGGTGGGGTTACGCAGCGAAGCCGAGCTGAGGTCGCTGGATAAAACCCTGGCGCCCACAAGCCAGGCCATTCTCGACACGCTATTTCAGCCCGACAGTCTGTCGCGCTTGACACGCCATGGCCTTAACGGATTTTTGCCGGATGCCTATGGCTTGACGTTGGACTTGAACGCCGTCGATACGCCACAACCGCTGGCCAATACGTTCGTGATCACTGAGCGCGGCGGTATCGACCCGCAGCGCTCGGGCCAGGCGCTGCTCTGGACCCCGCGCCTGGGCTACGAAGTCTTTGCCTCGATCAACGCCCTGCGCGATGAAATCACCCAGCGCCTGGCGCACCCACTCAACAGCTTGAGCCTGCTGGAGAATCTGCCGTTCTGCTTGCGCGAGCCCCATCAGGCATTTAGCCAGGGCCCGCTGCAACGTATTGATCAGGACCTGTTGAATGACCGAGTAGACAGCTACAACGACGCGGTCATGGAAGGCGTGGATCACCTGCAATCCATGGGCCTGCGCGCCCGTGCCTTGCAGGACCGGTTGGACGCCGTCATCGAACAGCCTCCGCCCACCAACCTTGGCAGGGCAATCACACTGGCCGATACCATGGTCAACCAGCAGGCACTGCCACTGTGGCTGGGGATGGCGCCGGCCCAGGACCAAATCCACCAGGCCGAGCTTCTGGAGCAATACTGCAACAACGCCGACGATGAACACGACTACCTGCATGACATCCAACCCCTGCGTGCTTATGCCTTCACCACGCTGATGGCGCTGCTTGAGGCGCGCTTTCCCGGCCAGGCGCTCAACCCCGATCACATTCTGATCCCCACCGATGCAGTGCTCGATGTGAATGTCGACAACCTGACCGACTTTGCGTTGCGGCACTGGCCAGATCTGACCGTTCAACACATCCGCCCGCGTTCACGCACGGCAAAGCCATTACCGCAAGCCCTGGACGCAAGTGCCGTGATACAAATGGTGCGCCAGCTGGATCTCAAAAGCGCTTATCAGCAACAGGTGCGAAGCAACCTTGAGGCGCAAACCGATGATGCACGCCAACGCAGGCGTCTGTTTTGCCGTCAGTTGCCGTGGCAAGCGCTGCAACACGCCCACGAGCAAAGGTTGCAGGAGCAGCTTTCCACGCGAGCCTTGAGCCTGGTCCAGCAGATTTTCGATATGCCGGACGCCGTGGCCCGAGCTTCACTCAGCGGGTCCACGGCGACGATTCGACCGCTGGAACTGATCGCCACCGAAGGCGCCAGTACCGCCAAGGTGCTGGGTGTGTACCTGATCGGCCCGCAGTTTCCCGGCGAGGGTCCATGGGTGCTCTACGCGCCGTACAGCGAACAGCATGTGTTCAAGGAATACGCGGATGAAACGGACTTACTGGATGAGATACAAGGGCCAGGCGCCCTGCAGGACTGGGTGCTTATGCACCTGGAAGATCCGCATCAGGCCACTTACCGCCACTTGCTGAAAAACAACCAGCATAGCCCGCCCGATATCCGCCTAGCCGCTTCGGCAGTGACGGGCAATGTGCTGCATTACCTGTTCAGTGAAAACACATTGATGTTGCTCAAGGTGCTGGGCAGCCAATTCGAAGAAGGCGCCAAGACCCTGTGGGATCACGCAACGCGTCTGTTCGGCAAGGACATCCCGACGGCGGTGCAGTTCATGGCCGGCAAACTCGCCTATCCGCTGGTGGTATGGCGCAGCTACACCTTGTTCAAGCGCTCGGCCGAAGCCTTGCAGCTACACCAGTGGAAGGCTGCATTCAAGGATTTCGTCAGGGGCGTGGCGCAAATGGCCGCCCTGCGCAGTGCGCTGGACGGCACCGTCATTGCCCCACCCACTGAAAAGGAGCGCTCGCTGGCCGAGCTGACAGATGAGTCACTGCCCGCAGCCACCACCCTCGCCACCTGGCATATCACCTGCCCTTCGCGCACCCGGCTGCAGCCGTTCGAGGCACAGGATGTGGCGTTGCAAGACCTGAAAAAGAGCACGCTCAGCCAGGTGTATGAAGACCAGGAAAACTCGAAATACTATGTTCCGCTGGCCGGCAAGGTGTATAGCGTCAAGAAAGCCGCACAACACTGGCGCCTCGCCAACGACGAGCAGGTGGGGCCGTACATCGGCCGTAATGCGCAGGGCATATGGGTACTGGAGCTGGGCGGCCAGGAGCCGCGCTTCGGCAGGGCTCAGTCGTACCTCAAGACGTGGCGCAATGAAGTACGGGATATCAACATTGAAGCGGTCGGTATCCGCGATATTGGCGCGTTGACCTATTGGAAAGCCCAAGCCATCACTGAAGCGTTGAACTTTGCGACTTATTACGCGCTGAACTGCCGCCGCAACGTTGCGCAATTTGCTGTACAACGCGACCCCGACAGCCGGGTTGGGCGATTTTTAGGGGAAATGTTTGGTGTCGTCACACTGACCCCGGACCAGGTCTTGAGAGTCACAAAAATAATCGACGAGATCATCGATGAACTCACCGACCCCAGCTTGACCGGTCCGAACTCCATGCGCTTTGTCGCGGGCACCAGCCGACAGGATCCGGCGTCGGATTATGCATTCATGATTCCCGCCGACAGAGAACGCAAGCTGTATCTGCTGAGCCGATTCTTCGACCCCAATCTGGACGTCTACCAGAACCGTCTGCTGGAGAATGTGGCGTTCAACATATCGACGCACGCCAGGGCCAGCACGCTGATTCACGAATTATCGCACTTGAAGCTCGACACCGTGGACATTGCCTACCTGGACAGCATGCGACCCTTCCCAGACTTGATCAATGTCGCAAGGCCCGGCGCCGAAGTGCTTAAAACCACCTTGGAAGATTTGCGCAGCACCGCGTTATCGACGATGACGCCTGCAACGATGCTGTTCAAGACTCAAGACAGCCTCACCGAATTGTGGGAAGACTTTAAGCCTGGTTCTGCAATTGAAAAGAAAATTTTCAAGGCTACTGGCGCCAAGACCCTGCAGGACGCGAGGATCATTTTCATGTCAGTCCCTGATAAGCGTATTGACACCATCCTGGCCAACGCCGACTCGGTGACGTACCTGATCACCCATCTTGGCCGCCAGTTGGAGCCGGCGGCCTGAACGGCCCCCGGCGAGTGCATCAGTCTTTCTGGTCACGCAGCACGTTACCGGAAGCGCCGTCGATGCGCGCCTCATACACGATGCCATCGGACTTGCGACCTTTGACTTCCCAATAGCCATTGTCATCCGCTTCAGCGGCGTAGACCTCAATGTAGCCGGCCTTGGTTTTCGCCACCTCGATGGCTTTCTCAATGGTGATCCAGCCTGCACCCGGCTTGTCGGCCATGGCGGCGCCAGCGCTCAACAGCGCGGAAGTAGCACACAGGGCGATCAAGGTTTTCTTCAACATTTTCGTACTCCATAGTGGACGACAGGTTAATTCCTGATTTTTTAGGCGCACACAAACAAGAATAAGTTCCAATTGATGTGCAATCGCCATGATGCGGTTCTCGCCGTCTACCTTGGGAGGTTAGAATGTGGGAAATCAGGATGAGTTAATGAGCGAAAAGCCCCTTTCAGAAACCGAATATGACGCCATCACCGACGCCGCCGCGCATTGGTGCATGCGCCTGCATGCTGCAGATTGCACGGCGGACGAACGTCAGGCTTTTACCCAGTGGCACGACGGCCATCCGCTGCACGCCTTCGAATATGCAGCCATGCTCGAAATCTGGGACGTGGCCGACCACCTGCCCCGCGACAAGCCTGAGGCGGTGGTGGTCCCAATCAAGAAGCCGGCCAGCCGCTTGCGCACCTACGCGGTGGCCGCAGCGGTGTGCCTGGCGGCATTGCCGCTTGCCGCCCTCACCGGCTGGGAAGCGGGCTGGTTGCCCAGCTCATATGAACGGTTCGAAGCAGCCAATGGCTTGAAAAAAGTCACCCTGGGCGATGGCAGCCAAGTGGAGTTGAACCTGGGTACCGAATTGGTCTACAGCCATTACAAGGACCAGCGCCGTGTCACCCTGAAAAAGGGCGAAGCGTTCTTCAACGTCACGCACGACAGCAACCACCCGTTTATCGTGCGGGCCGGCGAAGGCCAGGTGCGAGTGACCGGCACGCAGTTCAATGTCTGGGAATATGAAGATCAGGTGCGGGTGATGTTACTGGAGGGCTCGGTGCAAATCTCCAGCGACGGCGAGCATGCCAGTGTGCCGCTTAGCCCAGGCATGCAAGCCAGTTTCCGCCAGGGTGACGCCACCCCGCAGGTCGCCGCTATCAATCCCGATGACACCGCGCTGGCATGGCGCCAGGGCAAGCTGGTGCTCGACAACCTGACCCTCACGGACGCCTTGCCCCTGATCAACCGCTACCTGAAAAAGCCGGTGATGCTTGCAGACGCCAGTACCGGTGCGATTCGCGTCGGCGGTATCTATAACATCAACGAGGTCAACAACCTCGTGCCCTCCCTGCCCAAGGTGTTGCCGGTCTACCTGACCCAAAACCAGGACGGCAACCCCGTGCTCAATTCCATTCCGCGTAAAACCCCCAAGGGCTGAGCCCGCTCGCACCAAGCGATACGTTTGGGCCGCGGGTGTCCATTTTTGAAACACCTCCCTCACCTGCATCGCCCGCCGTATGCGGATTCATGGTTCTGTCACAGGCAGTGTTACATGGCTGAGACGGCGTGAGGCGAGCACAGGCATATCTCAAGCGCTCAGGACTGTTTCAACGCTGAAACAGAGTTGCCATCACTTTGCCCCGACTTAATCCCAACCCCTTGAATATCAACATCTAATAAAAAGCGGCACGCCTTCTGCTCTTTCCCTGACAACGCTGTTTAGGGTCAGCGTTAAGAATAAGGACTGCCGCCGTGAACACACTCACACACACCTCGTCGATAAACGTACTGCTGATCGGTTGCGTGCTCAGTGCAGGTGTCAGCCTGACGAGCCAGGCGGGTGACGGTGTGATCGTGACCGGGCGTACGGTGCAGGGCCACATGTACGGGCGCACCTCCCTGCCCGACCCCTACCCCAATACCGCCAACGCCAACCCCAGCAAAGAGATCAACAGCGCCCTGACCGGCGAACTCAGTGACAGGGACATCGGCGGCATCAGCAGTGGTTCCAGCCTCGCCCGCTCCCTTCAGCCCAATGGCAGCTTGTCGGGCCTGGGCGCCACCCAAAACAGCATGTCGACACTTGGCGCTGGCGCAGCGGCCGGCCACGGTGCGGGCAGCGGCGGCAGCATGGGCGGGCAGATCAGCGACTCGGTCCAGCGTGGCATGGCGCCGCTCAACAACCTCGGCAGCATGATGGGGGGCAAGTGATGAAGCGCGCCCTGTTGATATTCGCCCTGCTGGGCAGCGCCTCGGCAATGGCCGACAACAGCGCGGTGATCAACCACAGCGGCCAGCAGTACGACGGTGTGCTGTCGATCAACCAGGCCGCCGGCACGGGGCAGCAGATGTCCAACAGCCGCGCCATCGCGCTCGGTGGCCAGGCCACCAACCTCGACATCCAGCGCGTCGACGGCAAGGTCGACCCGTCCCTGAACGCCAAGGCCGCGATCCAGGGCAACTCATTCAGCAGTGGCAACGGTGTGCTGGGCATCAACCAGTCTGCCGGGGCCAATAACCAATCCATCAACGCTGTGCGGATCAGCCTCAACCCTGGCCCGCAGAGCATCGATGACAGCGTCCTGTTGCAACAGAACACGACGACGCTGGCAACCGACTCAGGGCTCACCCCCACCACTGGCAGCCGCCAGGTCGTGACCAGCGACCAGGCCTTCACCGGCAGCCGAGGAGTGACACAGGTGAACCAGAGTGCCGGGGTGGGGAACCGAGTGGCTAACACCCTGGGCATCACTATCAAGTAACCGCTTGGTAGACGTTCGTTAGACCGTACCAACACTTAACCAACTAATTAGAAGCAAGGAGAAACACCATGAAACCTCAAATGGCTCTGAAACCAATGGTTTTCGCTCTCGCCGCACTCATGGCTGCTGCTGCTCAAGCGGGTGGCTGGCATCCAACCCCACAACCCACCGGTACCGTGGCCGCTGTCGTCACCGATGTGCAAAAAAGCGAACACAACAAATTCGATGACACCAACACCGAGAACAACGCATCAGCCGACAACTCGGTAAATAGCAACAGCGGTAATGTCGGGGTCAACGCACAATCAGGTTCCGGAAACCAGGCTGACAACGCCGGCGCCATCTCCAGTGCCAAAGGCGACTTCGCCACCGTGTTTGCCGTGATTGATGTCGACCAAGGCAGCTCGCATAACAACTTCGTCAACAAAGGCACGCAAAACAACGCCTCTCTGGACGGCTCCATCACCGGCAACTCCGGCAACGTGGGTTACAACGGCCAGGCTGGCCAGGGCAACCAGGGTAAAAACAACCTGGCCATCACCACCGCTGACGGCAAGAACATCGCAGCGGCCTCCAACACCGAGCAGAACTCGCTCAACAACAGCTACCTGAACACGGCCGCCAGCAGCCATGGTTATGGCAAGCCTCAGTACGTGTCCAACAACGCAAGCCTCGACAACTCGGTTAACCGCAACTCCGGCAACGTAGGTGTCAACCTGCAATCCGGTGCGGGCAACCAAGGCAGCAACAGCCTGTCGATCGGCCAAGGTTGCAGCGTCTGCGCCAGCGGCGTGCGCTTCTGATCCAACGGGGCCTTGGCGACAAGGCCCTTTTTATTTCAGTGTCCAACAGGTCATTCGATCATGCGTATCGCGACCCTCACCCTCCTGATGTTACTCACCGGCACGACCTGGGCAGGCACCATGGCGATTTCCGCCATGCCCGGCGGTGCGGTGATTTTCAAGAAGGTGGAGAGCATTCGCGAGCGCCGGTTCGCCAACCTGGTGGAACAGAAAACCGATTTCAGCTGCGGTGCCGCGGCACTTGCCACCATCCTGCGCCAGGCCTATTGGCTGGACGTCGACGAAGCACACATCATCAAAGGCATGCTGGTCACTGCCGACCAGGACCTGGTACGAACCCAGGGCTTTTCCATGCTGGATATGAAGCGCTACCTCGAAAGCATCGGCATGCGTGCCCGGGGCTACAAGATCGCGCCCGAGACCCTGTTGACCGTGAAAATCCCCGTGGTGGTGCTGCTGGAAATCCGCGGCTACAAGCACTTCGTGGTGTTGCAACGGGCCGACAAGGACTGGGTGTACATCGGTGACCCCGTATTGGGCCACAAGCGCTATTCCCATGACGATTTCGTCAAAGGCTGGAATGGCATTGTCTTCGCCGTACTGGGCGAGGGTTACGACAAGGCCAACGTCTTGCTCGACCCGCCCCTGCCGCTGACCGCCAAGAGCCAGATGAATGAGTTCCGGCCTGTGGGCGATGCCGAGCTGATGGATTTCGGTTTTATCCAGAGCGACTTCTTCTAGAAGCGCAATAAGGGGCAGGACGCCCCAGGAGCAGCAGATGAACACTTCCCGTTGGCTGACGGTCTTGTGTCTGGCCGCCTCAATGCCTGCTTATGCGTCCTCGGGGTTCAAACCCATCGAACTCAAGGACGCCGAAATGGCCGAGCTGCGTGGCCGTTACGTGATGCCGGGGCGCATCATCAGCTTTGGCATTGTCATGAGCAGCACCTGGACCAATGCCGTCGGTGACAACATCACGGGCACGGCCAACATGCACATCGACAAGACCACCATTACCCCACAGTTCTACGTGCAAACCACCGGCTCGACCGGTACAGGCACGCGCCCCAACACGGGCACCGGAAATGTGGTCGGTGGTGCCGGCCTCGGCAGCGGCCAGGGCGTGACCCAAAGTGTACGCGCCGCCGGCGATGGCAACGCCGCCTACAACAATGTGGGCATCAACGTCGAAAATGGGGTTAGCCCCGCCAATAACCTGCAGTCCGGCCAGGTGCTGGTGGCGGGCGGCACAGTGACCGGGGACAGCGCCGCGGGCCGTGTCAGCGTATCGGCCAACAGTGGCGGCGTGCAGATGGCCATCCAGGCCAATCACAACCAGGGCAACAGCCTGCAGCAGATCGGCGCGGGGAACGTGCTGCAGGGCACGGTATTGACCGGCGATAGCAACCTTGTCAGAAACATCACCCAGATCAACGTGGTGATGAACAATAACGGGCTGAACAACGCCGCGTTGAACTGCAACCTGGATCAACTCAAAGGCCTACGCACGCTCGGTTATTGAACTACGCTGACCCTCGACACTTACGCATTAGAAAAGGACGGCTTATTTCATGCATCGATCGTTATCGCTACGTGCGGTGGTTTGTTTGAGTACGCTCTTGCCCGCATCCGTGCTGTATGCCGCGCCAGACGCTGACATCGAAACCCTGAAGAAGGAACTCCTGGAACTCAAGCAACGCTACGACGTGCAGCAAAAAGCCTTGGCTGTGCTGGAACAACGTGTGCGTCAGGTCGAGGACCAACCGGCAACGCCCGCCCCC
Organism: Pseudomonas sp. NFPP02; assembly: GCF_900119355.1. NCBI lineage: Bacteria > Pseudomonadati > Pseudomonadota > Gammaproteobacteria > Pseudomonadales > Pseudomonadaceae > Pseudomonas > Pseudomonas sp. NFPP02. The sequence continues at coordinate 167,464 of NZ_FPJI01000010.1, read as the reverse complement.
AGGCGCCTGGCCAAATCACCGGCTGACTTCAAGAACGGCGCTAACACTGTCGCGGCTAGTGGTACGGGCGCAGCCGCGGCATCCGGTGGCGCTGGCGGGGGTGGCAGCTCCTACGGCCAGTCCCTCAAGGACGACTCGGCCCCTGCGCAAAGTGTGAGCAACCTGTACAACGAAGCCAGCGGCTTTTTCGGCAATGGCAAGTTCAGCGTGGAAACCGGCATCACCTATGCCCGTTATGACGCGCGCCAGTTGACGCTCAATGGTTTCCTGGCGCTGGACTCGATTTTCCTCGGCAACATCAACCTGGACCGGATCAAATCCGACAGCTGGACCCTGGACCTTACCGGGCGCTACAACGTCGACAACCGCTGGCAGTTCGACCTGAACGTGCCGGTGGTGTACCGCGAGTCCACCTACCAGTCGGGCGGCGCCGGCAACGACGCCACCGCCACCTCCGAAGGTTCCGTGACCCGTGACCCGACCATCGGCGATGTCAACTTTGGCGTGGCGTACAAGTTCCTCGACGAAACCTCGACCTTGCCGGACGCGGTGGTATCCGTGCGCGTCAAGGCACCGACGGGCAAGGAGCCTTTTGGCATCAAACTGGTCCAGCAACCGAACAACGACAACCTCTACGTGCCCGAAAGCCTGCCCACGGGCAACGGGGTCTGGTCGGTCACGCCGGGCATCTCCCTGGTCAAGACCTTCGACCCGGCCGTGTTGTTCGGTTCGTTGTCGTACACCCATAACTTTGAAGACTCGTTCGATGACATCAGCAGTCAAGTCAATCAGAAGGTGGGAGGCAAGGTGCGCCTGGGCGACAGCTTCCAGTTCGGGGTCGGCGTCGCCTTTGCCCTGAACGAGAAGATGAGCATGTCGTTCTCGGTTTCCGACCTGGTGCAGCGCAAGAGCAAACTCAAGCCGGATGGCGGCGACTGGCAATCGGTGGTGTCCAGCGATGCCAACGCGGGCTACTTCAACGTGGGTATGACGATTGCCGCCTCGGATAACCTGACCATCGTGCCGAACCTGGCGATTGGCATGACCGATGATGCACCGGACTTTACGTTCAGCCTGAAATTCCCGTATTACTTCTAGCAATAAGAGGGACGCGGGGCGTCCGGTGATGCATTCCCACGCGGAGCGTGGGAACGATCATTGCCCGAAGGCGGTGTGTCAGTTGCTGTGTCTGTGAATGCACTACCGCTTTCGCAGGCAAGCCAGCTCCCACATTGGCCCTGTATTGCCCACAGAATCAGCGCCTGGCACAAGTCCCCTGTGGGCTTGCCCGCGATAGCGGTGTGCCAGTCACCCAATCTTCAACTGAACCACCGCTTTCGCAGGCAAGCCAGTTCCCACATTGGGTTTACCCGCCCTAGCGGATCTGGTGTTTGTGCAGCAACCGGTAGAACGTCGGCCGGGAAATCCCCAGCACGCGCGCCGCAACACTGAGGTTGTCGCTGTGCCGGTTGAGCACATCGCACAGCGCCTGACGTTCGGCACGGTGCTTGTAGTCTTCCAATGTCGCCATCGGCGCCGAAATGACTTGCTGGCCTTGCAGCCCCAGGTCAATCGCTTCGATCTGCCGCCCTTCGGCCAGCACCAGGCCGCGCCGCACGCGGTTGGCCAGTTCACGCACATTGCCCGGCCACGGGTGTTGCCCCATCGCCACCAAAGCCTCTTCGCTGAAACTGCGCGGGCGCCGTCCGGTTTCCTGGCTGTAGAAACGTGAAAAGTGGTTGGCCAGCATCGCCACGTCGCCATGGCGTTCGCGCAACGGCGCGGTGACCACTTGCAGCACATTCAGGCGGTAATACAGGTCTTCGCGAAAAGCGCCCTTCTCCACCGCGGCCTCGAGGTTGACGTGGGTGGCAGCCAACACGCGTACATCCACCGGGATCGGCTGGCTGCCGCCAACGCGTTCGATGTGTTTTTCCTGAAGAAAGCGCAACAAGTTGGCTTGCAGCTCCATCGGCAGATCGCCAATTTCATCGAGGAACAGGGTGCCGCCATTGGCCGCTTCAATACGTCCGATCTTGCGCTGGTGGGCGCCGGTGAACGCGCCTTTTTCGTGGCCGAACAACTCGGACTGGATCAGGTGTTCAGGGATGGCGCCGCAATTGATCGCGACGAACGGCTTGGCGTGCCGCTGGGATTGGCGGTGCAAAGTCTTGGCCACTAACTCTTTGCCCGTACCGCTGTCACCGCGGATCAACACCGGGGACTCAGTAGGCGCGAACTTGGACAACAATTTGCGCAACTCTCGGATGGGACGGCTTTCGCCCAGCAATTCATGGGGCTCATCCACCGGGGCGTAGCCCTTGCCACGCAGGCGCGCCATGCCGAACGCACGGCCCAGGGTCACCTGCACCCGGGATACATCGAAGGGCAAGGTGTGAAAGTCGAAAAACCATTCGCAGACAAAATCGCCGACGTTCTGCAAACGGAGTACATCCTGGCTGAGCACGGCGATCCACTCGGTGCCGCTGCGACCAATCAACTCCTTGACTGCTTCAGGGCGTTCCAGGTGATCGCGTTGCAAACGCAGCAGGCCCACATCGCAGGAGCGCTCACCTACCGCCTCCAAGGCACAGCTGTCCACTTCCCAGCCGGCGGTGCGTAAGCCGGGTAATAACCCGTGGCAATCGTCACAGGGGTCGACCACCAGTAAGCGGCGTTGGGCGGGTGTCGCAACCATGACTGTTCCTTGGCGCCAATATTGTTAAAGTTATTTAGAAACAACAGTTTGTGTCGACTGTTGGTAACCCTAGCAAGATCTTGACGCTTACCTTGTACCCTTTCGCTATAAGCGTGGGCAAAAAGCCATGCCTGTTTCGTAGCGCGCCAGAAGTTGCTCGCCAGTCAAAGGTTTATTGCGCTTTCAAAACAGCCGCTTACATGACGTCAATCAGGGAACGTTAAAATTTCTTGCCCTAGCATGTGACCCGCACCCCACCATCGTGCATCAGTACAAGTAACCCACCGCACGGTCCGCCCAACCGCCGGTACTCACTTGAATGGGCATACAGAGAGAAGACCCAAATGAACGCTCCGCTGCGCATCAACGAAGCTCTTTTGATTGCAGACCGTGCCTTCCAGCCTTTTCAATGCGTGGCCTGGCACGATGGCGTTGGCGCCCTCAGCCTGAGCGTCATCGACCGCACCAACACCCGTATCGGCAGCAAACAGTTGCCGTCGACTGCCTATACCGACCCGGCCCAACTTGAAAACCTGCTATTGCAGGCCCGTGCCGAGCTCGATAAAGATGGCCACCAGTTGCAACACTGGGCGATGCCAAAGTAATGCAATGCAGCAACTTCCAGCCCAAGTAAAACTTGAGCTGGAAGTTGTACAGTCATACTTGCACGCTTAACGTGCGGCGAGAATAAAGCGTTCGAACGCCTCGGCAGCGCCGTCTTCGACATTGCTGCCCGTGACCACATTGGCCTGGCGCTTGACGGTTTCTTCGGCCTGGCCCATGGCGATCGACAACCCCGCCACATGAAACATCGCCGGGTCATTGCCACCGTCTCCAATCGCAGCCGTTTGTGCAAGCGGTACGCCCAGGTGTTCAGCCAGGGTTTTCAAGGCTTCGCCTTTGTTGGCCAGCATCGCGGTCACGTCCAGATACACCGGCTGCGAACGCGACACCTGGGCCAACCCCTGCACTTTCGGCTGCAATTGCGCTTCCAGCTCCACCAACAACTGGGTGTTGTTGCTGGCGGCGACGATCTTGTCGACCCTGTCCAGGTAAGGCTCGAAACTCTCCACCACTACCGGCCCATAGCCCAAGCCATCGGCTTCGCGCTGCACCATGGGCCCGGGCGGATCACGGCGCAGCCAGTCGCCATCGGCAAACACCCAGACTTCCACGTCCGGCTCGGCGGAAAACAGCGCCAGGGTGATGAGTGCAGCTTCCGCCGGCAGATGATGAGCAACCAGGATGCTGCCATCCGGGTTGACCAACGTACCGCCATTAAAGCCAGCCACCGGCACATCGATGCCAAAGGTCTCGATCAAATGCCGCATGGCCTTGGGCGGACGCCCGCTGGCCAGGCTGAAAATCACCCCAGCCTCGCGCATAGCGCGAATGGCATCGGCGGTGCGTTGGCTGAGGCTGTGGTCGGGATGCAATAGCGTCCCGTCCACATCACTGAGGACAAACCGGACGGGATGAATCGTCACGTCACTCATCCGAGGCTATGCCAGGCGCGGCCATCGCGGGCCAGCAAGGCATCGGCCGCCGCTGGGCCATCTTCACCGGCCTTGTAGGCCTGGATACCATCATCTTCCTTCCACGCATCCAGGAACGGCTGAACCGCACGCCAACCGTTCTCGATGTTGTCGGCGCGCTGGAACAGGGTCTGATCGCCGGTCATGCAGTCGTAGATCAGGGTTTCGTAACCCGTCGACGGCTGCATCTCGAAGAAGTCCTTGTAGTCAAAGCCCAATTCGATATTGGCCATCTCCAGGGTCGGCCCAGGCTGCTTGGCCAACAGGTCGAACCACATGCCTTCGTTAGGCTGGATCTGGATTTTCAGGTAAGTGGGCTTGAGTTCATCGACTTCGGTATCGCGAAATTGTGCATAAGGCGCCTGCTTGAAGCAGATCACGATCTCGGTGTCGCGGATGCTCATGCGCTTGCCGGTACGCAAGTAAAACGGCACACCGACCCAACGCCAGTTATCAATCATCACTTTGAGCGCGACGAACGTCTCGGTGCTGCTGTCCGGCGCGACGTTGGCTTCTTCGCGATACCCGGGCAATGGCTTGCCAGCGATTTCGCCAGCGGTGTATTGGCCGCGCACCGAGTTGGCCCGCGCATCCTCCAGCGACCAGGGGCGGATCGCACCGACCACTTTGGCCTTCTCACCCCTCACCGCGTCGGCACCAAAGGCTGCCGGCGGCTCCATGGCGACCATTGCCAGCAGCTGGAACAGATGGTTGGGCACCATGTCGCGCAAGGTGCCGGTTTTTTCGAAAAAATTACCCCGGGTTTCAACGCCGACGGTTTCAGCGGCAGTAATTTGCACGTGATCGATGTAGTGGTTGTTCCAGAACGCTTCGAACAGCACGTTGGAGAAACGGCTGACCAGGATGTTCTGCACCGTCTCCTTGCCCAGGTAATGGTCAATGCGGTAGATCTGCTTCTCGCTCATCACCTTGAGCAGGCAGGCGTTGAGCGCCTCGGCGGTGGCCAGGTCGGAGCCGAACGGCTTCTCGATAACCACGCGCCGAAAGCCCTCGTCCGTTTCATTCAACAAACCGGCACTGCCCAGGCGCTGCACCACTTCACTGAAGAAGCGCGGTGCAGTGGCGAGATAGAACACCGCATTGCCGGTGCCGCTGTCAGCGATCTTGCTGGCGATATCGGCATAGGTGCTGTCGTCGAGGAAATCGCCCTCGACGTAGCTGATGCCCTTGGCCAGTTGCGCCCACAACGCGGGGTCGAGGGCGTTCTCGGCATTGCCCCTGACTTTGCTGGAGGCTTCGGTACGAATGAAGTCCTCGAGTTTCTTGGCAAAGTCCGCATCGCTGATGGCGTTGTGATCAACGCCGACGATACGCAGGCCATCACCGAGCAACCCGTCACGGCTGAGGTTGTACAGCGCCGGCATGAGCAAGCGCTTGACCAGGTCGCCATGGGCGCCAAACAGAAACAATGTGGTGGGTGGAGCAGGTTCGGCCTTGGGTTTCTTGCCGTTGGCGGTCATTTTTTGGAAGTCTCCACATGGCCGCCAAAGCCGAAGCGCATGGCAGACAGCATTTTGTCACCGTAGGTGCTCTGCTGACGGGAACGGAAACGCGCGAACAGCGAGGTCGACAACACCGGAACCGGTACCGCTTGCTCCATGGCTGCTTCGATGGTCCAACGGCCTTCACCGCTGTCGGCCACGGAGCCCGAGTAGCCGTCGAGTTTCGGGTCGGTGGCCAGGGCGTCGGCGGTCAGGTCCAACAGCCAGGACGACACTACGCTGCCACGACGCCAGACTTCGGCGATGTCGCCAACGTTGAGGTCAAAGCGCTGGTCTTCCGGCAGGTTTTCCGAGTTCTTGGTCTTGAGGATGTCAAAACCTTCGGCAAACGCCTGCATCATCCCGTACTCGATGCCGTTGTGGATCATCTTGACGAAGTGCCCGGAACCCGCTGGGCCGGCGTGAATGTAGCCCTGCTCGGCACGTGGGTCGGCAGAGGCCGAACGGTCCTTGGTGCGCGGAATGTTACCCAGGCCCGGCGCGAGGCTTTTGAAGATCGGGTCGAGGCGATTCACGGTCTCGGTGTCGCCACCGATCATCATGCAATAGCCCCGTTCCAGGCCCCAGACGCCGCCCGAGGTGCCCACGTCCACATAGTGCAGGCCCTTTTCAGCCAGGGCCTTGCCGCGACGCACGTCGTCCTTGTAGTTGGTGTTGCCGCCGTCGATGATCACATCGCCGTCTTCCAGCAATTCGCTCAGTGCGTTGATGGTGTCTTCGGTGGGCGCGCCCGCTGGCAACATGACCCAGACAGCACGGGGCTTTTGCAGGCCGGCCACCAGCGCTTTCAAGTCGGCGACGCCGGTGGCGCCCTCCTCGCTCAAGGCTTTGACGAAGGCTTCGTTACGGTCGTATACAACGGTGGTATGCCCATTGAGCATCAGGCGCCGCGCAATGTTACCGCCCATGCGGCCTAGTCCGATAATCCCCAGTTGCATGTGCTGATGCTCCTAACTTCTAAAAAATGTGTGACATAGTTTATAGCGCAATGAGGCTAATGAGGGTTAGTCCAGAGCGGATCCGTGTAGTTTCATGGCAAAAAAGTTGCCATCGTTTCACCATCACCCCGGCAAAAGTCACACGACCACCAAAAATAAAAAAGTTCCCTTGCTGCGAAAAAGAATTCAAACTTGCTTCCGACTGTTGCCAGAAACCTGTTTTGGCACCGCGATCTACCGGCTATTTGCGAGGTAAGCAATGAGCACAGCACAGATGACCCGTCCGCCACAGACCCTCTACGTCACCCTCCGTCGCGATGAACTGCGCCAGTTGAAAGACGAGCGCGATCAGTTGCAACAGGAAGTCCTGCGCCTGCGCTTGCACCTTCAAGCCCATCTCGATCAGCCGTCGGATGCCAAGCCAGCCCTGTGCTGATGCCCGTGCCGAACGCGTTGTAAGGCAATACCTACAGAAAACTCACAAAGTTTTCACATTCCCCTCTTGATACTCCCGTTCCGCGATGCCGCTCACTTCCTGGGCGGCCCGATGTTGCGCGCCTGCGCGCGACAATCTTTTTCTGATGGGGCGCTGGATGGCGATGTTCAAACGCAGCACGACGACTGCGAAAGGCTTTGATTGGGCCGGCCTTGGCTGGTTATTCCTGTTTTTCTGGTATTTCTCGGGTATTACCCAACTTCTTATCCAGCTGACCGGCACCTCCGGCTTCAGTGGCTTCCGCCAGGCCTTCTTCATGAGTGCGCTGTGGCTGGCGCCGATGCTGCTGTTTCCGCGTCGTACGCGCCTGCTCGCCGCCTTGATCGGCGTGGTGCTGTGGGCTTGCTCCATGGCGAGCCTGGGTTATTTCTTCATTTACCAGCAGGAATTCTCCCAGAGCGTCATCTTCATCATGTTCGAGTCGAACATCTCTGAAGCCGGCGAATACGCCACCCAATACTTTGCCTGGTGGATCGTGCTGGCGTTCATTGCCCACACCGCCTTCGCCATCTTCCTGTGGACGCGCTTGCGCCCGGTGTATCTGCCTCGCGGCCAGTCCATCGTGGCAGCCATTGCCATCGTCCTGGCGGTGGTGGGCTACCCACTGGTCAAGCAGATCGCCACCAGCGAAACCATGGAATTGGCCATCGATCGTTTCGAAACCCGCATCGAGCCTGCCGTGCCTTGGCAGATGATCGTCGCCTATCGTCGCTACACCGAGCAGTTGGACAACATGCAAGGCATGCTCACCAGTGCAAGCAAGATCCCGCCCTTGAACAACCTCAAGGACAGCATGGCCGGCCAGCCGTCCACACTTGTCTTGGTCATCGGCGAGTCGACCAACCGCCAGCGCATGAGCCTCTACGGCTACCCGCGCAACACCACGCCGGAGCTGGACAAGCTGCGCGACCAACTGGCCGTGTTCGATAACGTCATCACCCCGCGCCCCTACACCATTGAAGCGCTGCAACAGGTGCTGACCTTCGCTGACGAAGAAAACCCGGACCTGTACCTCAAGACACCGTCGATTGTCAGCGTGATGAAACAGGCTGGCTACAAGACCTTCTGGATCACCAACCAGCAGACCATGACCAAACGCAACACCATGCTCACGACCTTTTCCGAACAGGCCGACGAGCAGGTGTACCTGAACAACAACCGCAACCAGAACGCCCGTCAGTACGACGGCGATGTACTGGCGCCGTTTTCCAAGGCCCTGGCCGATACCGCCGAACGCAAGTTCATCGTGGTGCACCTGCTGGGCACCCACATGAGCTACCAGTACCGCTACCCGCAGACCTTCGACAAGTTCACCGACCGCCAGGGCGTGCCGGCGGGTGTCAGCGATGCGCAGTTGCCGACCTATAACAGCTATGACAACGCGGTGCTGTACAACGACTTCGTAGTCTCCAGCCTGATCAAGGACTACGCAAAGACCGACCCCAACGGCTTTTTGCTGTACCTCTCGGACCACGGCGAAGACGTGTTCGACTCGGCCGGCCACGACACTTTGGGCCGTAACGAAGGCAAGCCGACCGCGCCGATGTACACCATCCCGTTCATGGCCTACGCCTCGCCAAAATGGCGCGAAAGTCACGACTGGAGCTTCGCCGGCGACTTGCAGCGGCCTTACAGCAGTTCGCAGTTGATCCACACCTGGGCCGACATGGCAGGCTTGAGTTTCGATGAGCTGGACCACAGCAAGAGCCTGGTGAGCGACAGCTTCAAGCCACGCCCCCTGTTGATCGGCAACCCTTACGAGACCAAGCAGAAGGCACTGATCGACTTCAGCCTGATCAAGCCCAAGAAGGCCGACGGCGCCGAAGTGGTGGCCAAGTAAGCCAGGGCCTTGTAACAGAAAGATAACAATCATTCTCGTTTGAGCCTAAAGTTCCGCAGTTCCTTTCGTCTTTGAACCAAGCCCTCCCCGCCTGGGGAGGTATCAAAGACGACAAGGAGTCTGCAGCGATGTTTGCGCCCTTCACCCGTTCCATGACCTTCACCCTCGGCCTGTTCAGCCTGGCGCTGAGCCCGGATTCGCGGGCCGACCCCGCCCCCGATACAGCCCCCGCCAAAGCCCTGGAACTGGGCGCGACCACCATCAGCGCCGACGGCCTGGGCGCCACCACCGAGCACACCGGCGCCTACACTACTGGCTCGATGAGCACCGCCACGCGGCTGAACCTCTCCGTCAAGGAAACCCCGCAATCGATCTCGGTGATCACACGCCAGCAGATGGACGACTTCAATCTCAATACCCTGACGGATGTGTTGCGCCAGACCACGGGCGTCAACGTTCAGCATTACGACTCCGATCGTGTCTACTACTCCGCCCGAGGCTATGGCATCAGCAACTTCCAGGTTGACGGGATGCTCAACACTTTCGGCTACATGAAGACCGACGCCGACACCATCATCTACGACCGCATCGAAGTAGTGCGCGGCGCGACGGGCCTGACCACGGGCGCAGGCGACCCTTCGGCCACCGTCAACATGGTGCGCAAGCGCCCTACCGCCCAGTGGCAGGCCAAGACCGGCATCAGTGGCGCCAGCCATGACAACTACTACAGCTACGTTGACGTGGGCGGCCCGCTGGCGTTCGACGGCAAACTGCGCGGGCGTAGCGTGCTGGCTTACCGCGACAGCAAGTCTTTTCGTGACAACTATGGGCTGCAGCGGGCGGTGGGCTACGGCATTCTCGAGGCTGACCTTTCCGACGATACCGTGCTGGCCGCAGGCTTTGATTACCAGGACAAACAGGTGCAAGGCACGTCTTGGGGCACCGTGCCCTACTGGAACAGCCAGGGCGGCAAGGCCAGGCTACCCCGCTCCACCAACATGGCGGCGCACTGGAGTTCCTGGCCGCTGACCGACAAGACCACCTTCGCCACCCTCGACCATCGGCTCGGCGGCGACTGGCACCTGAAGGCCGCCTATACCCATCGCCAGAGCGACACCGATGGCAAGGTGTATTACGGCGGCGCCGGTTTCCCCAACCCCGACCGCAGCGGCATGACGGCTTGGGCCAGCCATATGCGCGGCACTTCGCGCATGGAGGCCATCGACCTCAACCTGGCCGGCAGCTACACGCTGCTGGGCCGCGAACACGCGCTGATGATGGGCTATGGCGAAGCCGCACAACGGGATGTCTCGCCCTTCATGCGCAGCGACCTGCCAGCCAGCTACTACCCCATTCAGGACTGGAAGCACATGGGCGGCATCAGCAAGTTCACCGACCAGGTGACCGATCTGAAAGGCGAGCACAGCAAGAAACAACAGAAAGCCGGTTACCTGGCCACAAGGCTGAGCCTCACGGACCGCTTGCACGCCGTACTGGGCAGCCGTTACGGCAGTTGGGAGCTGGAAAGCGCAGAGCCCAAATACGATGCCAACGACCAACTGACCGCTTCGGGCAAAACCAGCCAGACCCACAATGATATGTGGACGCCCTACGCCGGCCTGCTCTACGACATCACGCCGCAGTACACCGTCTACGCCAGCTATACCGACATCTTCAAACCCCAGGACTACCGTGATGCCAACAAGAAGTACCTGGAGCCCGTGGTCGGCAGTAACTACGAAGTGGGCCTCAAGGGCAGTGTGCTGAACGAGCGTTTGAACCTGGCCGCCGCGTACTTCTGGAGTACCCAGGACAACGTCGCCGAGCGGGATGACTCAGTCCCGCCCAACCCAGTCACGGGAGAGGAGTACTACAAATCCGGCGGCAAAGGTAACAAGGTCAACGGCTTCGAGCTGGAAGCCGCCGGTGAAATCACGCCGGACTGGAACCTGTCCGCCGGCTACACCTACACCCATTCGGTCAATGGCTCTGACAAACGCAACAACACCAGCCAACCCTTGAACCTGGTGAAGATCTCCAGCGCCTATCGCCTGCCGGGCGCCTGGCGCAAACTGACGGTGGGCGGCGCCGTGAACTGGCAGAGCGAAACCTACGACTTCAGCAACCGCCCGACCGGGCAGCGCAACAGCGAAGGCCGGCCAATAACCACACGGGCGAAAATCACGCAACAGGGCTACACCGTGGTCAACCTGATGTCGCGCTACCAATTCGACGAACAGGTTTCGGCGTCGGTCAACGTGAATAATCTCTTTGATAAGAAATATTACGAGCGCGTGGGTTTTTATAACGGGGTGTATTGGGGCGAGCCGCGTTCCGTCACGCTGGCGTTGGATTGGAAGTTATAGCCTCGCACGTTGAAGTTAACAAAACTGTTAACTTCAACGGCATCTCCCGTTAATTCCCACTTAATAAGATAACGCCATAGTCGCTCCATGATCTGATCACGAAGCGACCAGACACCTATCACTTTAATGGGGATACCACTATGAAACTCTCGACCTTGATGCTGGCCAGCCTGATGACCCTGACCTCTGCCGCTGCCTTTGCAGAGGGCGGCGCAGAGCGCTCCAAGGAGTTCTACAACAACTTCAGCTTCATTCAGGAAAAAACCCACGGCAAGGCTGAGCAACAAGTTGCCAGCGCCGATGGCAAGTCGGTCAAGGCCGACACGGTTGAACAGGCGCAACCGAACAGCTGAGTTAATGCTTACTTAATCCGTAGCACCCTGCGCCATTCTGCTCCGTTGGCAAAGGTTTATTGGGCGCCATTTAATGGCGCCTTTTTTTTGCCGGTTATTTATTACAACGGTTTATTCCAGAACAACATCCGCCCATGGGCCGGATCAAACACTGAGTCGTCAAAACCAAACTTGCGGTACGCGGCCTGCGCCAGAGTATTGCCTTCCAGCACTTCGAGGGTAATCTTGCAGCAACCGCGCTGCCGGGCGATTTCCTCGACCTTTTGCAGCATCTTCTGGCTCAACCCCAACCCCCGAAACTGCTCTTTCACCACCACATCATGGACATTGACCAAGGGCCGGCAGGCGAAGGTCGAAAAGCCCTCGAAACAATTGACCAATCCCGCTGGCTCCCCCCCGACGAACGCCAGCACACTGAACGCGTGTGGGCGCTTGGCCAGTTCGGCTGGCAACTGCTGCAAGAGATCGGCTGGCAGGCTGTGGCCGCCGCCCATCGGATCTTCAGCGTAATGGTTGAGCAACAGGCCAATGGCGTCGGCGTGCACGGCGTTGGTATAGCTGGCTTGCAGCACCAGGATGTCTGGGGTGTCCATTTCCTTCCTCGATAGCGACAACCAGGGAATCGTTTCCCTTTGAGAGCTGCGATTGTAAGCGTGGAGTCGGCAGTAGATGAAGGAGATAAGCGACAAATCGCTGACAGAAAATGCGAAGGTTGCGCGCATCAAAGCGTGCAAAGAGCTTTGGAGCGGCGATTTTTCCTAGGTGGCGAAGCGTTCCAGTTGCATCTCTTGCAGACGGCTCAGGGTGCGGCGGAAAGGAAACTCCAGGTAGCCTTCGGTGTACAGGCTGTGCAACGGCACCGCGGCGTCGATAAAGAGTGGCACTTTGCGGTCGTAGCATTCGTCCACTAACGCGATAAAACGCCGTACGCTGTCGTCATGCACCGACAACTGTGGCAACTCTCGATCCCCGGCCACCACGCGCTCGGCACCGTCTTCGGTGCCACGGGCAATCCGGCCCGGGCGTTTCTGTGCACTGAGGTTGGGGACGTCTCCCAGCAGAATGGCGTGGAAGCGATCACATAACAGCATGAAATCCATCGCGGCCAGGGGCTGCTCACACAGGTCGGCATAGCGACACCAAAGCACGGTGTCACTGGCCTGCACCGTCATGATGGTGCGGTACCCTACGCTTACCGCCACACTGTTCACGGCTTGGCCTTGGCTCAACTGTCGGAACACCGCCGCCAGTGCCTCGGGCTGATTCACCCAATAGCGCTGCATGCCCACGCCGGGATGCAAGCGATGATCTTCGCCACCGTCCACGGCCACCACCTGCATATGCTGCTTGAGCGCGTCGATACCCGGCAGGAAACGCTCACGGTTGAAGCCACCGGCATACAACTGGTCGGGCGGCTGGTTGGACGTGCACACCATCACCACACCCTCTTCGAACATCACCTGGAACAGGCGGCCGAGAATGATCGCGTCACCGATATCATTCACAAACAATTCATCGAAGCACAGCACGCGCACTGCCTGGCTCAGCTCCCTGGCCAACGCCTGCAAGGGGTCCTGGGTGCCCGTGAGCTGGAATAAGCGCTGGTGCACCCACGCCATGAAGTGGTGAAAATGCTGGCGCCGCGCAGGCACGCGCAAGCTTTGGTAGAACTGGTCCATCAACCAGGTCTTGCCACGCCCCACCGGGCCCCACAGGTAAACGCCGGCAATCGACGAACGCCCTTGATGCAAGGCCTCGTGACAGGCTTGCAAGGCTTGTACCGCCCGGCGCTGGGCGTCGTCGGCGACGAAACCTGGCTGGGCGATGGCATGTTGGTAAGCGGCGAGAGGCGAGTCGAAAGTCATGCTTGCCAGTATGACGGACGCAGAGCTGTCCAGGCGCGAAATCTTGCCTGCCAACGGTAACCACGATGCGAAGCGAGCCGCTCTTGATCTGCTTTTGATCTTAAGCGCCCCGTTAAACCACGCTGGCCGGAATTCGACAGGGATTTGGGGGTAAACCGGCAGGGATGCCGGTTTAGCCGCCCCGCGCCATGGATGGCGCGTGGCGGCGGCCCCCCAAATCACTGGCGGATTACGGGCACACCGAGCCTAAGCGAGGTGCCGAGTGGTGGGGCAAGAGCCTTTTGCTTACTTTTGGGCTCTTTTCAAAAGTGAGCCGCCGTCAGGGCGGAACCCTAAGTGGCCGTTACCGCAGGAATGGATATGTACACAATCCAGCTGTGTTGACTGCCAGGCCGCCTTCGCGAGCAAGCCCGCTCCCACAGGTCCACATTAGCGCAACACCGTAGCCCCCTTGCACGCCTGCCCCGCCCTCTCACAGATCTCCCACCCACCACCCAGCGCCTTATAGATCCCCACCACCGCCAAGCGCTGTTCCGTGCGCGCCGCCGTCAACGCCCGGCGGCTGGTGAAGTCCGCGCGCTCGGCCTCAAGCACATCCAGGTACACGCCCTCGCCTTGCGCAAACCGCTCGCGCGCAAAGCTGGCTGCCTCACGGTTGGCCGCCGCCTCCAACAGCCGCAAGCCCAGAGCGTTGCCGGCCGCACGGTTAGCCTGGAACGCATCATCGGTTTCCTGCAGGGCCCGCAACACGGTCTGGTCATAGGCGATCAACGCGGCTTGGGTACGTGCTTCGCTGGCGGCAATCCGCGCTCGTACGCGCCCGGTGTCCAGCAACGACCAGCGAATCACCGGCGCGATAAAGTTCGACTGCATGCCCGCATCGCCCAGGGCGCTGAGACTTCCGGCCAGCAAACCGATGGAACCCTGCACCTGGATATCCGGATACAAGCCAGCGGTTTCCACGCCAATCTGCGCGGTCGCAGCCGCCAGCGTGCGTTCGGCCGCGGCAATATCGGCACGGCGCGCCAGCAAGCCGGCCGGGTCTCCCACCTGCAACGTGCGCAGGTTCAAGGTTTCACGCCCAGGCCGGGCCAGCGGTGGCTTGAACCCCTGGGGCGCTTGCCCCAGCAGCACCGCCAGCGCGTTGGTTGACTTGGCGCGACGTCGCTCCAGGTCAGGCGCTACCGCCTCGACATTGCGCAACAAGGCCTCGGCACGCAGCCGGTCGAATTCGGTGGCGGCGCCGACGCTGACCATCTGCCCCACCAGGCCCAGGCTGTCGCGCTGGCTCTGGCTGATATCCGCGACCACCGCCTGTTCGGCTTCGATCCCTTGTAGCTCGAACCAGGTTGCCGCGACCGTCGCCGCGACGCTCGCTTGCACGCTGCGCAGCAACGCCTGACGCGACCCCGCCTGGGCCTGGGCCGCCTCCACCGAGCGACGCACGCGCCCAAACAAGTCGATTTCCCAGGCTGCATCCACCGCCGCACGGGTGGTTTCAATAGAGCGCTGCTCGCCGAAGGGAGTCTCGACCTCGCTGCGCTGGCGGTGCTCGTAGCCCAGGGCGGCGCCGCCGCTGGGCAGGAAGCCTTGACGGCTTTCGCGCAACAGCGCCTTGGCTTCGTCCAGGCGTGCGGCGGCGATGCCGATGTCGTGGTTGGCCGCCAGTGCCTGTTGGATCAATTGGCTCAATGCCGGCTCGTCAAACACTTGCCACCACTGCACTTCGACCTCGCCCGGACCAAGCCCGGCGATGGGCGCGCCGAAGCTCGTCGCCCGCTGCGCAGCGGGCAGCACTGGCGCGGAATAATCCGGCCCCACCGAGCCGCAACCGGCCAACAGGGTCAACGACAACAGAAAAGCTGGATACGCCTGTTTCATGATGCGCTCTCCTTTAGCTGCACCGTCGGACTCGCCCCCTGACGCTGCACGCGCAGCGCCAGGCTGCGCATCACCACATAGAAAACGGGCGTCAGGAACAGACCGAACAGCGTCACGCCCAACATCCCGGCAAACACCGCAACCCCCATGGCATGGCGCATCTCGGCCCCGGCGCCACTGGCAAACACCAACGGGACTACGCCGGCGATAAACGCCAGGGACGTCATCAAAATAGGGCGCAGGCGCAATTGGCAGGCGTGGATCACCGCTTCCAATGGGCTGGCGCCTTCGGCTTCAAGGCTGCGGGCAAACTCGACGATCAGGATGGCGTTCTTCGCAGCCAGGCCCACCAGCACCACCAACCCGATCTGCACGAACACGTTGTTGTCGCCCTCCACCAGCCACACGCCGAGGATTGCGCTGAGCAGGCACATGGGCACGATCAGCAACACCGCCAACGGCAGCAGCCAACTGTTGTACTGCGCGGCAAGGATCAGATAAGCCAGCAGCACACACAGCGGGAAAATAAACAGGGCCGATGACCCGGCGAGCTTTTGCTGGTAGGTCAAATCTGTCCATTCATAGGTCACGCCCTCGGGCAGTACCTCCTGGGCCAGGCGCTCCATGAGCGCAACCGCCTGCCCGGAGCTGACCCCTGGCATCGCGCCGCCAGAGATATCCGCCGAGGGATAGCCGTTGTAGTGAATCACCCGGTCAGGCCCGGAGCTCGGCGTGACCGTGACAAACGCTGATAACGGCAGCATGTCCCCGGCGGCATTGCGCACCTGCAGGCGGCCAATGGCTTCGGCCTGCATGCGATGGTCCGCGTCGGCCTGGGCCGTGACTTTGTAGGTGCGGCCAAACCGGTTGAAGTCGTTGACGTACAGCGACCCCAGATAGACCTGCAGCGACTCGAACACATCCGCCAGGCGCACGCCCTGGCTCTTGACCTGGGTGCGGTCGATGTCGACATTCAGTTGCGGCGCATTGACGTCCAGGCTGGTCATCAGCCCGGCTACCTGGCCTGACTCAGTGGCTTTGGTCATCAGTACCTGGGTCTGCTGCACCAGCGCCTCCAGCCCGACGCCGCCACGGTCCTCGACCTGCAGCTTGAAGCCCCCGGTTACCCCGAGCCCCGGCACCGGTGGCGGCGGGAACACGCCGAGGAAGCCGTCGGGGATGCTCGCAAACTTGGCCTGCAGACGCCCGGCGATGGCGACCGCCGCCATATCCGGCGAGGTGCGCTCTTTGAACGGATCAAGCATGACGAACATCACCGCCGCATTCGGAACGTTGACGAAGCCGTTGACCGACAGTCCCGGGAACGCCACGACACTCTCGACCCCCGGCTCATCCAGGGCGATTTTCGACATTTGCCGCACCACCGCATCGGTACGCTCCAACGAGGCCGCGTTCGGCAGCTGGGCGATACCGACCAGGTAGTACTTGTCTTGCATCGGCACGAAGCCGGCCGGTACCGCGTTGAAGCCGAACCAGGTCAATGCGAGCAAGCCGCCGTAAGCCAACAGCGCCACGCCACGACGGCCGACGACCTTGCGCACAGTGTTGCCATAGGCTTGCGGCGCACGCTGGAACGGCCGGCCCAGTACCTCCAACAGCCGTGCGGCACGACCACGCAGGCTGCGTGGGTCATGCACCACAGCGGCATGCCGTGGCCGCAGCAACAGGCCGGCCAGCGCCGGGCTGAGGGTCAACGAGTTGACCGCCGAGAGGATGGTGGAAATCGCGATGGTCAGCGCAAACTGCCGATAGAACTCGCCTTGCAGGCCACTGAGAAACGCGGTGGGAATGAACACGGCCGCCAGCACCGAGGTGATCGCAATGATAGGGCCGGTGACCTCGCTCATCGCCCGTCGCGCAGCCTGCATCGGCTCCTCGCCGTTCTCGATATGCCGCTCGACGTTTTCCACCACCACGATTGCATCGTCGACCACGATGCCGATCGACAACACCAGGCCGAACAGCGACAAGGTATTGAGAGAGAAGCCCATCAGGTGCATGACCGCAAAGGTGCCGATGATCGATACCGGCACGGCCATCAAGGGGATCAGCGACGCGCGCCAGTTGCGCAGGAACACCACCACCACGATCACCACCAGCAGGATCGCTTCCATCAGCGTGATGGCCACCGACTCCAGCGAAGCGCGCACAAACACCGTGGGGTCATAGGCAATCCGCGACACCAACCCCTCGGGGAAGTTGGTTTGCAGGCGCTGCATGGTATCGCGCACCGACTGCGCCACATCCAGCGCGTTCGCCCCCGGGCTCTGGATGATTTGCAACGCCACCGCAGGCTCGCCGTCCAACAGGCTGCGCAGCGCGTAGGCATCGGCCCCCATCTCGATACGTGCCACATCGCGCAAGCGCGTGACCTGGCCGTTATCGCCGGTGCGGATGATGATGTCGCCAAACTGCTCTTCATCCGTCAGGCGCCCCAGGGTATTGACCGTGACTTGGAAGGCCGCAGTGGAATCCGGTGCCTGGCCGACCGAGCCGGCCGCCACTTGCACGTTCTGCTCGCGCACGGCAGCAATCACATCACCGGCGGTCAAGCCACGGGCGGCGATCAGGTCCGGGTCGAGCCACAGGCGCATGCTGTATTCACCCGCGCCCCACACCAGCACATCGTTGATCCCCGGCAGGCGCGACAACTCATCGCGCACCTGCAGGTAGGCATAGTTGGAGATGTAGAGCGGGTCATAACGTTGGTCGGGGGACAGCAGGTGGACCACCATGAGGATGTCCGGCGAGGTTTTCTGCGTGACCACGCCCAGGCGCTGCACCTCTTCGGGCAAGCGCGGCAAAGCCCGCGAAACACGGTTCTGCACCTGGATTTGCGCCATGTCCGCATTGGTGCCCTGGGCGAACGTTGCGGTCAGGATCATGCGGCCATCGGTGGCCGACTGCGAGGTCATGTAAAGCATGCCCTCAACCCCGGTGATCACCTGTTCCAGCGGCGCCGCCACCGTCTCGGCAATCACCTGCGGGTTGGCCCCCGGATACGACGCCGTCACTTGCACCGTGGGCGGCGTGACGGCGGGATATTCGCTCAACGGTAGATGGAAGAAGGCCACGATGCCGCCGATCATCATCAACACCGACAGGACAATGGCGAAGATCGGTCGGTCAATGAAAAAGCGTGGGAAGCTCATTGCACGCCCCCCACCGCCAGCGGTGCTTCAAGCGGCTTGCCGTCAATACTGGCGGCCAGCGGTGTCACCTGCATGCCGGGGCGCACCAGCCCTTTGACGACAATGCGCTCGCCCGGTTGCAGGCCCTGTTCGATGACCCGCAGGCCGTCGACCACCGGGCCCAGTTCCACCGGGCGGTACTCGGTCTTGTCGCCCTCACCGACAACCAGCACATAACGGCGGCCCTGGTCGGTGCCGATGGAATGGTCGGCAATCAACACCCGGGGTTGCGCCGAGCCGGTATCCAGCTTGACCTTGGCGAACAGCCCCGGCGTCAAGCGCCCATCCCGGTTTTCCACCACCGCACGCACGCGCACCGTGCCAGTCTTGCGGTCAGCCGAGTTGGCCAGAAAATCCACGCGACCGGCCCGTGCATAGGTGGTGTCGTTGAGCATCGCCACCATGACCTTGGCGGCTTGGTCGCCCTTGGACCCGGCGTGCTGCCGCGTCGCCGCCAGCGAATGCAGGTAAGTGCGTTCGTCCACATCGAAATACACATGCAAGGGGTCGATGGAGACAATCGTGGTCAGGGGTGTTTCCCCGCGGGTCACATAGTTGCCTTCCGTCACCAATGCGCGGTCGATGCGCCCGCTGATAGGTGCGCTGACGCGGGTGTAACTCAGGTCCAGTTGGGCCGTATCCAACGCAGCCCTGGCGGCCTCCACCTGCGCTCTGCCGGCGTTCAACGAAGCAACGGCGGTGTCGAGACGATCACGTGCCACCACCTTCTTGGCATATAACTGCTCGGCACGGCCATGCTCGGCCTGGGCCAGCAACGCATTGGCTTCGGCCTCGCGCAGACGTGCCTTGGCTGCGTTCACTGCCGCCTGGAACATGCGCGGATCGATCACAAACAGTGGACTGCCCTTGGCCACGAACTGCCCTTCGGGCACGCTGACACTTTGCAGATAGCCACTGACTCGCGGTCGCAATTGAACCTGGTCGATGGCGGTCAACGAACCGGTGTACTCCACAAACGGCGTCACCGCACGCGCCACCACCTGGGCGACCGGCACGCCGGGTGGCTTGGCGGCTGCAGCTGGCGGCGCATTGTCCGAGCATCCGCCGAGCATCAATGCTACGGCCAACGCCCCGGTAATGAGGCTTACTGGTTTGGTGCACATCGTTCACCCTCCTTGGAATTTTCAAGACAAACCGACACGTGGGGTTTTTATCCGGCTTGCCATACTGGGAAGGTCAAGCGCTATAAAACCGGGGGGTGTGTTTTTGTCTGGGAAATACTTGGAGGTGAATCAAATGGCGGCCACAGGGGCTTGGTGGCGCTCGGGCTTACCTGTCGAGCGTGGTTGAAGGTGGGAGCTGGCTTGCCTGCGAAGGGATCAACCCGGTTTGGCTGGTAGACCGAGGTGTCTGCATCGCAGGCAAGCCAGCCCCCACATTTGGATTGCGCGGTGTCAGCCAGGTATCTGTGGGCTCAGGCTCAGCTCCACGCCACCACCAGCAAGCCGGCGCCCAACACCAGGCACAACGGCGAATAGAAATAGGTATCCAGGCGAGCAAACCTCGACCCGCCGACCTTCTTGAAAAACCCCACCAGCTCCGAATCCCCAATCGCTCGGGCAAACATCAGCACGGCAATCGCGCTGATACCCCACTGCAACGCCCCGTGGGACACCGGCGAGAAATACAGCCCGGCGCGCAGACACACGAGCAAGGCAATCGCCACCAGCCCCATCGCCACCAGAAAAGTACCCAGCGCCGACGGCTTGAACGCCGGTCGCGGCCCGCTGGCAAACTCTCCGGGCAGTTGCGGGATAGCGGCCAGGCTGCCGAGCTTGCCACCCGCAGCCCAATACAGATGCACCATGCTGATGAAGGTAAATACCCCGACGATCCATCGCGCAATCACAAAGCTCATGGTCGGCGCTCCACAAAAATGTGCGAATGAGGATAGCCGCCCTGAGCTTTTTTGCAGGCATTTCGTCGGTCGCTGATGATAAAGTGCCGCCCCATGAAACTCGCCCGTGCCGACCGCTCACTCATTGCCTGGACGCTCTACTGCTGCGTCCTGTTCAATGTGTTCGCCTGCAGCATTGGTCATGGGCAGATGGTGGGGATGCAGCTCAACGGCATCAGCGGCCAGTTCTGTACGGTGGACCCACGTACCCAGGCGCCGCTGCCCAGCAATTCTACGGATGAGAGCCTGCCAACGCTGTCGAAGGCGTTTGGTTGCCCGCTGTGCTCTACCGGCGGCATGGGCCCGGCGCTCAACTCCCACCTGAATGTGGCAGTCCTGCCGCAACCCCATGCGCCGCCCGCAGCGGTGGTGCTCGCCGCCGACATTCCCGCCCGCTTCACCTGGCCTGCGGCTAATCCGCGCGCGCCACCTGCCTTCGCCTGATCCCTGCGCGTTCTGATCTGCACCGCTTCGTTTCCGTAAGGAGTACGGGGAGCAGTGCGTTGTTTTCGAGCCAAGTTTTCAGGATTCAACCATGAAACATTTACCCCTGTTGGCGGGCCTGTTCGGCTGCCTGCCTGTTTGCGCCTCGGCCCTTGAGTTGGCGCCAACCACCATTGACGGCGAGCAAAGTGCCGAGCCTGGGCTGGCTCTGGACCAATCCAGCGGCATGGCCTCGCGCCTGGGCCTGAGCGTGCGGGAAACCCCGGCGTCGGTGGCCATTGCTAACCGCAACGATATCGAGCGCCACGGCGCCAAGACCTTCCGCGATGCGGCCAATACCCTGCCCGGCGTCAACGCCAGCGCGCCGCCTGGGTTTGGCGGGTTTGTCTCCTACCGAGGGTTTACCAGCAGCCAGATTACCCAGATGTTCAACGGTATCAATGTCGCCACAGGCCTGGCGCGGCCGGTGGATGCGTGGATCTATGACCGCGTCGAACTGGTAGGCGGCCCCTCCTCCCTGATCAACGGCGCAGGCTCAGTGGGTGGCTCGCTGAACTACGTGACCAAGCTGGCAAGCCGCGAGGAACAGGCCATCGAGGGCCAACTGAGCTATGGCAGTTACGACACCGCCGGTATGGCGTTCGGCCTCAACCATGCGCTGACCGAACCCGGCGCCGAGGTGCAGCACTACGCCCGGCTGGATGTGAGCCGCAACACCAATCACAGCTACATCGACCGCGACCAGCGCGATGCCTGGAGCGTGGCGTTTTCCCTGCTCAGCGACCTCACCCCGAACCTGTCCCACACCCTGGCGCTGGAGTATCAGGACGAGCATGAAGACAGCCCGTATTGGGGCACGCCGGTGCTCAACCCCAAGGCCGGTGAGCTGAAGATCGACAAGCACAACCGCTTCAATAACTACAACGTAGCCGACGGCCGTTATGAGCAACGTACGATCTGGGCACGCTCGATCATCGACTACCGGATCAACGACAGCACCACACTGAAAAATACCCTCTACCACCTCGACAGCCAGCGCGACTACCGCAACCTGGAGACCTACCAATACAACGCCGACAACAGCGTGGTGAACCGCTCGACGGCCTATCAGGTGCGGCATCAGGGCGAGCAGAACGGCAACCAGTTCGAACTGCGCCATGACACGAGCGTCTTCGGCCTCGCCACCACCTGGTCCGGGGGTTTTGAGTACAAGATCAACAGCACCACTAACAGCCCGTTGAACGTGCCGGGCAAAAGTACCGTAGACCCAAACCACTACGACCCGGGGCACTTCTATGATATTCCCGGTACCCGGCCAGGTTTCGTCAAGGACAAGACCAACCAGGTGACGACCAAAGCACTGTTCGTGGAAAACCGTCTGGGACTGACGGATAAGCTCTCGCTGCTGACCGGCCTGCGCTATGACGCCATTGATCTGGACGTGACCAACCATCGTATGATCACCGCCACCAACCCGCGACACTTCAAGCGCAGTTGGGAGCCGGTAACGGGCCGGGTGGGCCTGACCTATCAGTTCATGCCCTCCGCCAACGTCTATGTGCAATACAGCACCGCCGTCGAACAGCCCAACACCACTACCCAGGTGTTCGACGTGTCCACCGGCAAGCAATGGGAAATCGGCAGCAAGTTCGATTACCTGGAAGGCCGCGGTTCCGCCACGGTCGCCGCGTACAGGATCGAACGCAAGGACTTCGCCGTCACCGACCCGCTGGACCCGACCAGCAGCATCCCGGTGGGCGCGCAGTCGTCCAAGGGCATCGAACTGGCCAGTTCGTTGCGCATCACGCCGAGGCTATTGGCCGAAGGCAACTTCGCCTGGGTGGACGCGCAGTACGATGAGTTCAACGAGAAAATCGCCAGCGGCGCCGTGGTGTCGCGCAAGGGCAATACGCCAACCAACGTGCCCAAGCGCGTGGGCAACCTGTGGTTGACCTATGACTTTGCCGAGGATTGGCAAGGCGGGGTGGATGCGCGCTATGTCGCTCAGGTGTATGCCGACAATGCCAACACCCAGACCGTACCGGCCTATACGCTGTTCGGCACCTTCCTGCGCTATAAGGTGGATGCGCATACCTCGATAACCGGGCGCGTACGCAACCTGACTAACGAGGTGTATGCCGAGTTTGCCCATGTGTCGCCGGCGTATTATCTGGGATCACCGAGGACCTTTGAGCTGGCCGTACAGACCAAGTTCTAACGCTGCAACGACCGTTGACTTGAAATGCAATTGAATGTGAGAGCTGGCTTGCCTGCGATAGCGGTGGGTCAGCATAAAAATATGTTGTCTGACACTCAGTCATCGCAGGCAAGCCAGCTCCCACATCTTGATCTTCACTCGATACAAAGACCGCCGGTTACTGGAGGCTCGCCTCGACCTTCTGCGCCACATCTTCCGTCAACCAGGCCTTCCACACCTGCGGATGTTCCTTGAGAAACGCCTGGGCCACCTCCCGAGGCGCCGTGTGGTGCTCGCTCATCGTCGCCAAGGCTTTGTTAAGCGGCTCGATGGGAAACTCGACCTTCTCGAAGAACTGGGCAATCTGTGGATGTTCCTGCTGGAACGGCGTCGACACGCCAATGCTCAGCTTGGAAGCCAATGAGCGTGTCGGCTTCGGGTTCGGGTTGTCTGCGTCAGTCAGGGTCTTCCACGCAGCTGCATCAAATGGCGGTTCTTCCAGCTGGATCAATTTATAGCGCCCCATCAACGGGGTCGGCGACCAGTAATAGAACAGCACGGGCTTGCCCCGGCGAATCGACGAGGCAATCTCCGCATCCAGCGCCGCCCCCGAACCGCTGCGGAAGTTCACGTAGCTGTCGTCCAGGCCATAAGCCTTGAGTTTCTGTTTGTTGACCACTTCGGAGGTCCAGCCAATGGGGCTGTTGAGAAAGCGCCCCTTGCCCGGAGACTCAGGGTCTTTGAACACGTCCTTGTAGCGCGCCAGGTCCTGTACGCTTTTGAGGTCTGGAGCCAGGGGTTTTAGCCCTTTGGAGGGGTCACCCTTGACCACGTATTCCGGCACCCACCAGCCTTCGGTCGCACCTTTGACGATATCGCCCAGGCCCGCCACCTTGCCTTCGGCTTCAGCCTTGACCCACACCGGGCTGCGGCCTGCCCATTCCTCGCCGATCACCTGGATGTCATTCTTGGCCAGGGCGGTTTCCAGGGTAATGGTGGTACCAGGCAAGGTGTCGGTGGGCAGGTCATAGCCCTTCTCGACGATAAAACGCAGTACTTCAGTGATCAGGCTGCCGCTTTCCCAGTTCAGGTCGGCAAAATGCACCGGTGCCTGGGCAGCCGATACCGGCAATGACAGACTCAGGGTCGTCAGGCCCGCCGCCAGCAGTGACTTCAATCCTTTCATGCCTGTGCACCTCGCGTTTTCGCAGTCATGGCGAACGGCTTTGCTGCGAATGCGCGAAGCCTCTGAATAGTTAAGTCAACTCAACTGTAGTAGAGGTTCCAAAAGACAAAGATGCACAGCGTATTTATCGCCTACTCGCTGGCCTTGAAGGTCACCAGTTCACCCTTGCGCCATTTGGCGGCTTTGCCAGTCACGGCCTTCAGGGTCTTGGTCAACCCTTCCTGCAATTGCTCATGGGCGGCGAATACCAACATCACACTGTGGCCTTCCTTGAACACAATACCCTGGCCTTCGTTCGACGACACAAAGGCATAGTCGCCGAGGCCGTAGACGGTCAACTTGATATCGCGAAACCTCAATTCGAACTTGCCACCTTCGCGGCTGGGCAATACCGCTGCGCGAAAATGGTCACCTACTTTGAGTTCCAGACGTGGCTTGTCATCCACGACCAGCGCCGTTTCGGTATCGATTTCGGCGATATAAATACCTTCCGGCGTCTGTTCGGTGACGTAGACAAACCGAGATTGAAACTGCTTGACCAACTTTGCGCGCAAATCACCCAGCACGAATAACGCGTGCATATCCAGATTACTGACTGCCAAGGAAACGCCCCCACATCAAAAAAGCACTGGCCGCCAAAGCGAACAGCACAAAAAATGGCCGTTACGACACGATACAGAGTCATTAAAAAACTGAAGAGAACTCGTAAGGCTAGTACAAACCTCAACGGCGGACCTCATGGGAAGTCAACCGCGATACAGCAAATCACAGGTTCAACGACCCGAGAATACGGGTCTGCCGACTTCAGAGAATAACCCAATTAAAAATGCAGTTTTCCGACACCCCAACACAAAAAAACATCTGGGCATGGAACCAGTCACGAACTACCGACGACAATACTAGAACAGCAACCAGGGTGAAAACCACCCGAAACAACGCAGACAAGCTAACCGGATCGATCGACAGGAGCTGAGCATGCAACGACGTCAACACGACGCTACGTCTTTCCACACTCGTTCACCATGTCCCGACGAACAGCAATACTACTGCCTGCTGAACCTGAATGGGTACTCCAATTCGGTGCTTTACCAAGTTGTACCCGCAGGAAAGAACTTTTTTCATATTCTTGAAGTGCCCAGCGGCAAGATCAAGGGGTTTCGCAGCGATCACATCAAAGCCTGCGAACTGGCCAAGTCCCTTGAAGCCAAGCTATACGCCTCAGGCGGCGGAATCGTTTCGTCGCCTGGATGACTTTACCGCGCCACTGCCCCTCAACAACTGCCATACTGGCCTGTCCATGGAAGTTTGCCCCCCGCGGGTCAGGTTTCATCAACGCAGTTACCTTGAAGGGAAAGCCATACGTGACGGAATTTGATATTGGCGAATTTATTATCCACGGCGATGCGAGGGAAGTAGACGGTGAGTTTCAAGCGGTCATCATCATGCGAGCCAAACCACCGCTGAACAAGGTCACCGCGCACCAGGTGGAGAAAGACCGCTGGTTCAAAACCGCCGACGCAGCGGCCGTGGCTGGCAAAGAGGCGGCCAAGGCACTGAAAACCGCCGTGGATTGCGGCGCGCTCAATACCTGACAATCCGATAGAACTCTGGCGTGCCCTGCCCCTCACATGCATGACGATAAGCCCGCATGGAGAACGCTATGGACACCACCACCCCAACTCTTGAAACCCTGTTCGAACAACTGGGGCTGGATTCCAGCCAGGAAGCCATCGAACGTTTTACCGCCGAACATCGACTGCCCGATGATGTAAAACTCATCGACGCGCCATTCTGGAGCGAACAGCAGGCGAACTTCCTCAGGGAACAATTGCAGGTCGACGCAGAATGGGCTCCCGCAGTGGATGACCTCAATGCGCTGCTGCATGAGCCTCCCCGCGCTTGATCAATGCAGGCTGTCTGACGCTTCCCTGCGCAATAGCGCTTGCCAGGCAGCCTGGCATTCCTGCGCCTCGTCCCGGCTGGCGAATGCAGTGCCGCGCTGCTCACCGTTGAGCAACACCACCCAGCAAGCTCGCTGGCCCAAGGCACGCAGGGTTTGGGGTACGCCACTGCCGATCATTACGGCCACATCGACTTTGTTTTGCATGGAGCTTCTCCGCAGCATTAGTTAGCTGGCTAACAATGTTGGCCATGCTACGGCTTTATTCCAGTTGGAAAAAGCTATCCACGGAATAGCTTCATTGCATAAACAGCAACAATGCCGATCCAGGGCGGCCAGCTAGAGAGCCGCCCCCTTCACCGCATCAGGCTTGACGCTGGTGCTTGTCGATCTGCTCGTGGCGCTCTTGCGCTTCGATGCAGTACTTGGTGGTAGGACTGATCAGCAGGCGCTTGAGGCCGATAGGCTCGCCGCTGTCGTCACACCAGCCAAAGGAATCTTCCTTGATGCGTTCCAGAGCACGCTCAAGTTGCGGCAGCATGCGCTGGTCGCGGTCAATGGCGTTTACCAGCCAGGTGCGCTCTTCTTCGACAGAAGCCGCGTCAGCCGGGTCGGCCGGGGTGTCCAGGCTCTCAATGGCGATACGGTTCTGCTCAATGCGCTCGTGGTGCTCCACCTTCATGTCTTGCAGCAACTTCTCGAAAAAAGCGTGCTGTTCGGCATTCATGTAGTCATCCGCCGGCATGGCCAGCAACTTTTCCTTTGTCATTGATTTCTCTATAAAAAATACGTGCATTAAGGCGAATTAGGGAGCGTTCCGGCCGACCTGTGCAGGTCTCGGAAGGGCGCCATCCATTCCAAGCGCCACCCGGCACTCAATTTACGAGGGGCGGCAGTCTAAGGCCGACTTGAGGGCGCAGCAACTGAAAAGAAAGGCATTTTTTCCCGATCAACCCCCAAAAGCACCAGGACGGGCTTGGCGAACGGTCATCGGAGTGCGTTTATAGCAAGAAATTCAGTGTTGTGGAGCTATATAGAAGACAAACGGTTGAAAGTGCCTGATCCCCTGTAGGCGCGAGCTTGCTGTGGCGAGGGAGCTTGCTCCCGCCGACTGCGCAGCAGTCTCCGGCTTTTTGGGGGGGCTTCGCCCGCCGCAAGCAAGCTTGCTCGCCACACAAGCTCGCTCCTACAAGGGCAGGTACTCAGCGCTTGAGCTTGCGCTTGTTGCGGTATTGATCGATCACCACCGCCACCACAATGATCAGGCCCTTGATGATGTCCTGGATATACGCATCCACCCCGACAAAGGTAAACCCGCTGGCCATGACGCCGAGGATCAGCGCGCCGATCACCGTGCCGGTGATGCGCCCTACTCCACCGGCCAGGCTGGTGCCGCCGATCACTGCGGCGGCAATCGCGTCCAGCTCGTAGGACATGCCCATGCCGGCCTGCCCCGTCGCTGCACGTGCCGAGGCCACCACGCCGGCCAGGCCCGCCAGGAGACCGGCGATGCTATAGACGATGATCAGGTGACGCTTGACGTTAATCCCCGAAGTACGCGCCGCCTGCATATTGCCGCCGATGGCATAGGTGTACTTGCCATACTTGGTGTAACGCAGGGCAATGTGGAAGATTACCGCCACCACCAGGAAGATAATCACCGGCATCGCGCCATGGCCGATCGCTGTGTAGGAGTCCGAGAGCATGCTCACCGGCTGGCCTTCGGTGTAATAGCGTGCCAGGCCACGGGCCGAGACCATCATGCCCAGGGTTGCGATAAACGGCGGGATGCCGGTGACCGCGATAATGCTGCCGTTGATTGCCCCCGCTAAAAGCCCTACGCCCAAACCCATCGCCACCGGGATCCACACCGGCAAGTCGGTGAGGGACGGAAACACCGCCCGGGAAAAGTCGGAGGTCTGCGCCAGGCTGGCGGCGATCATCGCTGACAAGGCCAGCACCGAGCCGGACGACAAGTCGATGCCCGTGGTGATGATCACCTGGGTCACACCGATGGCCAGCAGGCCGATGATCGACACCTGTAGGATCATCAGCACCAGACGCTGGGAGTTCATCAGAAAGCTCTGGTCGCGCACGATCCAGCCGAACAATTCAAACACCAGGCCGATACCGATCAGCACCAGGAAGATACTCAGCTCGGTGGGCATGCGTCGACGGTTCTTGACCGGCGCGGTTGCCGGCTTGTTGTCTGTTATTGCGTTCATAACCCATCACCTTCTTATTCTATAGATCAGTGGACTGCGGTCATCCCGGAAGCCAACTGCATGACTTTTTCCTGGGTCGCCTCGGCGCGATCCAGGGTGCCCATCAGTTCACCTTCGTGCATCACCATCACCCGGTCGCTCATGCCGAGCACTTCGGGCAGTTCGGAAGAAATCATGATCACCGCCATGCCCTCGCTGGCGAGGAAGGCGATCAAGCGATAGATCTCAGCCTTGGCGCCCACATCGATACCACGCGTCGGCTCATCCAGGATCAGCAAGCGTGGGTTGGTCATCAGCCAGCGCGCCAGCAAGGCCTTTTGCTGATTACCGCCGGACAAGGTGTCGATGCATTGCTCCAGTGACGGGGTTTTCACCCGCAGCTTCTTGCACATGTCTTCACACAGGGCACGCAAGGTTTTCTGCTGGATAAAACCGTTGCCCGAATAGTGCGGCAACACCGCCATCTCCATGTTCTCCAGCACCGACAGGCACGGGAACAGGCCGCTGAGCTTGCGGTCTTCGGTCAACAGCGCAAAGCCTTTCTCAATGGCCATATGCGGGTCGGTAATGCGCACCGCCTTGCCGTCCAGGGTGATTTGCCCGCTGGAACTTGGGGTGATACCAAAAATGGTTTCCGCCACGTTGGTGCGCCCGGAGCCCATCAGCCCGGCGATACCGAGGATCTCGCCGGCGTGCAGGTCGAACGATACGTCCTTGAATACGCCGTCCAGGCTCAGGTCGCGCACCGACAGTAACAGCTCACCAATAGGCGTTTCGCGCACCGGGAACAGCTGGCTCAATTCACGCCCGACCATCATCGAGATGAGGCTGTCGCTGTTCATGCTGTCGGCCCGTTGCAAGCCGATGTATTGGCCGTCGCGGAACACCGCCACTTCATCGGCGATGGCGAACACTTCGTTCATCTTGTGGGTGATATAGACGATGCCTTTGCCCTGGGACTTGAGGTCGGCAATGATCGAAAACAGGTGGGCCACCTCCTTGTCGGTAATGGCCGAGGTGGGTTCATCCATGATCAGGATGTCGGAGTCGTAGGACACTGCCTTGGCAATCTCGACCATCTGCCGTTCGGCAATGCTCAGGTTGCCGACCTGTTCTTCGGGGTCGAGGTTGATGCGCAGGCGCGCCAGCAACTCGGCGGTGCAGCGGTGCATTTCGCGGTGGTTGACCATGTGCAGGCTGTTGAGCTGTTCGCGGCCTATCCAGATGTTCTCGGCGATGCTCATATGGGGCATCAGGTTGAGTTCCTGATGGATCATCGCGATCCCGGCCTTTTGCGCGGCCAGCGGCGTTTCAAAGGTGATCGGCTTGCCACGCAGGCGAATTTCGCCGGCGTCGGGCTGGTAGATGCCGGCGATGATTTTCATCAGCGTCGACTTGCCCGCACCGTTCTCGCCCATCAACGCCAGCACCGTGCCGGGGCGCACCCGCAGCTGCACATCGTCCAGGGCCACGACACCGGGAAAGCCTTTGCTGATGTTGAGGATTTCCAGCAGGTAGGGTTCGTCCAGCGCCAGCGCCGGGTGGGCGGCGGGCTGAGACGTGGCGGCTTGAGCAGGCATAGGGAGGTACTCCATCTGCAGGGCGGCCGTGACCGCCCTGCCAGCTTTTGTTGTTATGTCGGGGCTACTTGAAGTCTTTGACGTTGTCCGGGGTGATCAACTGGAACGGGATCACCACGTTCTGCTCGACCGGCTCCTTCTTGGCCATCTTGCGCGCTGCCTCCACCGAACCTACCGCCTGGCCCTTGGCGTCCTGGAAGGCCGACACGGTCATGTCGCCCTTGGTGATCGCGTTCAAGCCATCGGGCGTGCCGTCGACACCGGCAATCAACACGCTGCCTTTTTCCTTGCCGGCCGATCTCAGGGCCATGGACGCCCCGATCGCCATCTCATCGTTGTTGGCCAGCACCGCATTGAACTCCCGGCCCTGTGTCAGCCAGTCGTTGACCAGGGTCATGCCCCTGTCACGCAACCAAATGCCGGTCTGTTCCTGCTCGATCTTGATGTCCGGGTACTTGGCCAGCACTTCCTTCACGCCCTTGGTGCGATTGGTGGTGGAGTTGTTCGCCAGGTCACCCAAAAGGATCACGACCTTGCCCTTGCCGCCGAGTTTTTCGGCGATGTATTGCATTTGCAGGCGGCCGGCCTCGACGTCATCGGAGGTCACGGCCACCACGTCCTTGGGCAGGTCTTTCTGGTCGGGGCGGCGGTTGACGAACACCAGCGGGATACCCGCCTTGGTGGCGGCACTGATGATGTTCTTGGTCGACGCGGTATCGACGGGGTTGACGATAATCGCGTCGACCTTCTGGCTGATGAAGTTCTCGACCTGGCTCAATTGCTTGACCACATCGGCGCGGGCATCTTCGAATTGCAGTTGCACGCCATCACCTTTTGGATAGGACTTGGCTTGCTTGTCCATGTCCTCGCGCAGGTAGGTGAGGAAGGTGTCATCGAACGCGGACATCGTCACGCCCACCTTGAGATCGGCGGCGCCGGCCACACCACTGGCCAGTAGCATGGACAAGGCCAGGGCGGTAAAACGGATCGGGGTCTTCATGAACGGTCTGTCTCCACTTTCTTGTTGGTTTTTTTCGACGTTGCGTTGATCAGGACTCGGCTGTCAGTCGCACCACCGGCGCGCCTGGAATGCAGCACACCAGCGCGCCCTGGTTTTCGACGCACAGCACATTCAGGAAGGAGAAGTAGAACGGCCGGGCGCGGGGCAGTCCGCGTGGCGCTTGGAGGGGGCGTAAAACTCGCAGTACAGCGTTGAAGATTTTCATCTGACGGTACCTGGTTGTTTTTGATCTTGTTTTTGTTGAGTCGCCCGTAGGTTCCGGGACGTACTTTATGCAACCTGGAAAAGACTGTATTAGAAAATAATTTCCATATCAACCTGTTTTAGAATTTTATTCTATTTTCGTCGAAACCACCTGCTGGCGCTCGGCACTCAGGCGCGCGGCGTCCAATATACGGGTGGTTTCCAGGGCGTCATAGGCATTGACCGGCAGCGGCCCCTGCCCCACCACGGCCGCTTGCAACTGCCGATAGAATTGGGGCCAGCAGCCCTTCTCCGACGGCACCCGCTCACGCTCCGGCCCTTGCTCAAACCAGCCCCAGCGTCGATGCTCCTCGGCGCCCCAGTGTTCACCTTCGGTTTTCGGTGACTTGCCGGCCAGCAGCGCTTCTTCCTGGCCATCCAATCCGTCGACGGTGTAGCAGCCCAGGCTGCCACTGACGCGAAATCGCGGCGCCTGGCTGTTCTGCAACGCGTTGCCCCACAGGTGCGAAATCACGCCATTGGCATGGGTGAGGGAGACAAAGAAGCCGTGGTCCACCGTGGGATGTTCTGGTGTGTAGTGCAATTGGGCGAACACCCGCTCCACCGGGCCGAACAGTTGCAACGCCTGGTCCACCAGATGGCTGCCCAGGTCACGCAGCCATCCTCCACCGCTGGCATTGCCCACGGCCTGCGGACTGTAACGTTCCACACGGGATTCAAAGCGGGTGATGGTGCCCAGGGCGCCAGCGTCGATCAGTTTGCGCAGGGTCAGGTAATCCGAATCCCAGCGCCGATTCTGATAAACACTGAGCAACGAGCCCTGACGTTCGGCAGCGGTAATCAGGGCCTGGGCTTGTTCGGCGTTGGCGGCAAAGGGTTTATCGCTGACCACCGCCACCCCGTGCTCGATGGCTTCCAGCGCCAGGGCCGGGCGACCTTTGAGGGTGGTGGAAATCACCAGGGCATCGACGCCGGCTTCGACGATCTGGCCGATGGAGTCGAAGGCTTTGACACCCGGAAGGTCAGTACTCAGTTGCTTGCGACGTTCGGGTGAACGCGTCACCACGCCGACAAAGGTGGCGCCAGGCAGGGTGGCGATCAACGGCGCATGAAAAAAGCGTCCGCCGTGGCCGTAGCCCACTAGTCCGATTCGCATGTTCAACTCCAGAATTGATTTGGAAACCCAATCAACTGTGGGAGCTGGCTTGCCTGCGATAGCAGTGAGTCAGGCAATCAATCTGTCACTGATAGACCGCTATCGCAGGCAAGCCAGCTCCCACAGTGTCAACCACTTTTCTGCAGTGAGTTAGCCGTAGAAGCGCGGGCGATCCGGCAGGCTGACTTTCACAATCTGCCCACTGCCCTGGGCTTCAATACACGCATCCGCCGCCACCGCCGCCGCAAACCCATCCCAGGCCGACGGCCCGCCGACCTGCCCGGCCAGCACGCTGTCGATAAACGCCTGCAACTCCACGTCATAGGCACCGATAAACCTATCCTTCCAATCCATCAGGATTGCGTTGGACAGCTTCGCGTCGCTGCGCAGTTGCACCTGAGATGGTTCCGGCAACCTGGCGATGCCGCTCTCCCCTACCACTTCGCACTGGATGTCGTAGCCGTATTGGCAGTTCACAAACACTTCCACGTCGATACGCGTGCCTTTGGCAGTTTCCAGCAGCACGATCTGCGGGTCGCGCAGGTGCGCCAGCGCCTTGCTGGTCTTGCGCGGGAACACCACCTGCACGGACACGTAGTCGTCGTTGAGCAGCCAACGCAGCACGTCCAACTCATGGATCAGGGTGTCGGTGATCGCCATGCCGGTGTTGTAGTTCTCGCCCACCGTGGGGTTACGGTGCGCGCAGTGCAGCATTAACGGCTCGCCAATCTGGCCGCTGTCGATCACCGACTTGAGGGCACGATAGCCTTGGTCGTACGGGCGCATGAAACCCACCTGGACCAGGCGCTTACCGTGTGCCACTTCGGCCTCGACAATGTTGCGGCAGCCCTCGGCCGTCACCGCCAGCGGTTTTTCACAGAACACCGGTTTGCCGGCAGCAATCGCGGCCAGCACAAACTCTTCGTGGCTCGGCCCCCAGGACGTCACCAGTACCGCTTCGACCTCTGGCGCGTTGATCAATGCATGGCCGTCCGGGTACACCTCGGCGTCCAGCTTCAAGTCCGCCACCACCTGGGCCGCCTGCTCAAGGTTGATATCGGTGACGGCCACCACCTGGCTGTTGAGCAAGGCCTGGCTGCAACGACGAATATGGTCCCGGCCAATGGCGCCCGTACCAATCACTCCAAGTTTCAAAGACATGCAAACACTCCTCTTGTTGTTAGTACTGCCGGGCCTGGGCCAGGTGTTCATTGAGTTTTTTTGCCGCTGCATTCGTACGTTCACTGGTGGACACTTGCGCCACACCCACCCGCCACCACGACAGGTAGCCGTGGATCATGGTCTTGGGCAGCACCTTGATATCGATCAACGTGGAGACGCTTTGCGTGCGGGCATCCGCCAACGCCGCTTCCAGCTGTTCCAGCGTGCTGACCTTGTAGGTCTTGCAACCGTAGGCCGCTGCGCTCATGGCGAAGTCCACTGGCACCAGGCCACCGTCGAGCTTGCCGCTCTCGGGGTTGCGGTAGCGGAACTCGGTGCCGAAGCTGTCCATGCCATTGCCAATCTGCAGGTTGTTGATGCAACCGAACGCCATGTTGTCCAACAGCACCACGTTGATCTTGCGGCGCTCCTGGATCGAGGTGGCCAGCTCCGAGTGCAGCATCATGTAGGAGCCATCGCCGACCAGGGCGTACACCTCCTTGCTCGGCTCGGCCAGCTTCACGCCCAGGGCGGCATTGATCTCGTAGCCCATGCATGAATAGCCATACTCGACGTGGTAGGTGTTGACGCCCTTGCTGCGCCAGGCACGCTGCAAATCGCCGGGTAGGCTGCCAGCGGCGGCCACGATGATTGCGTCATCGGCCAGGCGTGCATTGAGCACGCCGAGCACAGCGCTCTGGGTCAGGCACGAACCGGTCAGCTCGATGAATTCCCGCAGCACGGCACGGTCCAGGTAGTCGTCGACTTCGGGGACAAACTCATCGCCCTGGTAGTGCGCCTGATGCACGCGGTCCACTTCAGCGTCGAATTGCGCCTTGGCGTCGGCGATCTGCTCGCCCCAGCCCGAACGGTAATCGCCCAGGGCATCGGCCAGTGCTTCAAGGGCGACTTTTGCATCGGCCAGCACTTGCACGCCGTCCAGCTTCAACGCATCGCAGGGGCTTATATTGAGGTTGAGAAACTTCACCTCGGGGTGCTTGAACAGCGATTTTGAGGAGGTGGTGAAGTCGGTATAACGGGTGCCGACACCGATGATCAAGTCCGCCTCAGGCGCCAGCAGGTTAGCCGCCAGGCAGCCGGTTTCGCCGATGCCGCCGACGTTCAGAGGATGGCTGGACACCACGGCGCTCTTGCCCGCCTGGGTTTCCGCGAAAGGAATATCGAAACGCTCGGCAAAGGCTTGCAGTGCCTGGTTGGCGGCGGAGTATTTGACCCCGCCGCCGCAAATGATCAGCGGCTTGCGCTTGCCGCGAAACGCAGCCAGCGCGTCGCCGATCATGGCGCTGGTGGCCGGGCGTCGGTCGATGCGGTGCACGCGTTTTTGCAGAAAATAGTCGGGGTAGTCCCAGGCTTCGGCTTGTACATCCTGGGGCAAGGCCAGGGTCACCGCGCCGGTTTCAGCCGGGTCGGTCAGCACGCGCATGGCATGGATCGCCGCGGTCATCAGTTGCTCGGGGCGGTTGATGCGGTCCCAGTATTTGCTCACGGAGCGGAAGGCATCGTTGGTGCTGATGCTCAGGTCGTGGAACTGCTCGATCTGCTGCAAAACCGGGTCGGGCTGACGGCTGGCATAGACATCGCCGGGCAAGAGCAGCAACGGGATGCGGTTGGCGGTGGCAGTCGCTGCGGCGGTGAGCATATTGGCCGCGCCCGGCCCGACCGAGGCCGTGCACGCATAGATCTTGCGGCGCAGGTGCTGCTTGGCGAACCCGATGGCGGCGTGGGCCATGCCTTGCTCATTGCGGCCCTGATGCACCACCAGGTCGCCGCTGCCCTGCTCCAAGGCCTGGCCAAGGCCCAACACATTGCCATGCCCGAAAATAGTGAACACCCCGGCGACAAACTTGCTCTGTACGCCATCGACTTCGATGTATTGGTTGTCCAGGAACTTCACCAGGGCCTGGGCCATGGTCAATCTTGTTGTGGTCATCACTTGCACCTTGTATGAATGCAATTGGAATGTTCAACACCGATCCACTGTGGGAGCTGGCTTGCCTGCGATAGCGGTCTATCAGTTGCACAGGTATTGCCTGACACACCGCTATCGCAGGCAAGCCAGCTCCCACATTCTGATCGCGTTATGGCAAGGGCTTTTGCAAATACGCCATGCTGCTGCCCAACGCCTGCCGGATATTCGCCAACCCGTGCACGCTTTCGGCAAACGGTTCGAACGACAGATAGCCGCTGTAGCCGGTGCTCAGCAAAGTATCGATCTGCGCCGCATTCCCGAGGATATCGTCCTCGCCCACCAGCACGCGGTGGCCATCGCGGATCGACTCCAGCGGCGCCTCGCGGTCTTCCACCCCGGAGATGTGCACCAGCCCGGTCAGTTCCGGGAAGAACTCATGCTCGCCGGCCAGGTGATGGTGAAAGGTGTCGTGCACCACCCGAAATACATCCAGGCCGCCGATGGCCTTGATTGCATCCACTGCCACGCGCTTGCGGCGCAGGGCGGATACGGTGAAGCCCAGGGGCTCGATAAAACCCAGAATCCCGTACTCGCGCAGGATCAACGCCAGTTCGCTCAACGCCGTGCGCAAACCAGCCGCGCGCTGCGCGTCGTTGCGCGTATCGCCAGGCTGATTGAACGGGCACATCACCAAGCCTTCGGCCCCGCACTCACGGGCGTAGGTGGCCAGTTCGATTGCCTGGGCACGGCGTTCGTCATTCCACACATCAAAGGGGTACAGCGCGTTGATCGACAACACCTTGATGCCCTGCGCTGCGCACAATTCACGCACGCGGCTGGCGGGTGTGCCGTATTCGATTTCACGGTTCTTAAGGTCGTTGCGGATCTCAATGGCCTCGCAGTTGAGAGCCGCCGCCAACTGGATGAAATCCGGCAGGGACAGGTTGGGGGCGACCATGCGGTTGAGGGCAAAACGTAGCGGCGACTTCATTGTTTTTGTTCTCCGTCCAACACCGTTTACAGGTCCAGCAGCCAGCTGTGCTGCGGGTCGTTATGGAAATGCCAGGCACGTTTGGGGCCGGCCATCACGTTCAGGTAATAAGACTCGTAGCCATACGGCACGCTGACCGGGTGATAGCCCTTGGGCACCACCACCAGGTCACTGTTTTCCACGGCCATGGCCTGGTCGATGCTGCGATCATCGGTGTACACGCGCTGGAACACGAAGCCCTGGGGCGGGTTGACCTGGTGGTAGTAGGTCTCTTCCAGAAAGCTCTGGTGCGGCAGGTCGTCGGTGTCGTGCTTGTGCGGCGGGTAGCTGGAGGAATGCCCCGACGGCGTGCGCACTTCCACCACCAGCAGCGAATGGGCCGGCTCGCTGTCAGGCAGGATGTCGCAGACGTAGCGAGTGTTGGCGCCTTTGCCGCGCACACTGCGCTTGCACTGCTCGGGGCGGATCAAGCGCGGGGCAAAACCCGTAGCACCCGGCGCTGCACAGACGGCAATTTGCACATCGCTCAGGGCCGTGACTCGGGCGCCAGTGCCCGGCGGCAAATAGGCGGCGAACGGTGACTTGTCTTCGAACACCGACTGGCGATCCCCCAGGTTCTGCCAATTGAAGCCTTCGCCTTCAATATTCACCCGACCGCTGAGCAGCACCAGGCACAGTTCCTGATCGCCCGCACTGACCGGCAGGGTTTCGCCCAGGCTCAGGCGGTACGCGGCAAAGCCCACGTATTCCAGGCGCCCGGCTTCCAACGCCACCATGGTTTGCCCGCGTTTGCTGCTTTTGACCAACAAGCTCATCACTCAAGTCCTCTGGTTGAGAAGCGCACGCAGGGTGTCGTAACCCTTCTTCGCGTAGATATAGCTGGGCGCCACGGCCGGGTCCTGCTCGGCTTCTACCACCAGCCAGCCCTTGTAGTTCGCCGCGAGCAACACATTCAGCAACGGTGCGAAGTCGATATCACCATCGCCGGGCACGGTAAAAGTGCCGTTGACGATGCAGTCCGGGAAGCTCCACATCTGGTTACGCGCCAGTTGCACCACGGGTTTGCGTACATCCTTGAAATGCACATGGCAGACGCGGTCGATATGCTTGCGCAGCACCTCGATGGGTTCGCCGCCGCCCATGTAGCAGTGGCCCGAATCGAACAGCAAGCCGACTTCCGGGCCCGTGCGTTTCATCAACTGGTCGATGTCCTCGGGGGATTCGACGTACGCGCCCATATGGTGGTGATAGGCCAGGCGCACGCCCTGGGACAAGGTGAAACGCGCCAGCTCGGTAAGCTTGTCGGCGTAAGCCTGCCAGGCCTGTTCACTGTGAAAACGCGGGCGCTCGATCAGGCGGATACGCGAGCCCTGGATCGAGTCGGCCACTTCGCCGTATACCAGTACCGAGGCGCCGTTGTGTTTGAGCAGTTCGACATGGGCGGCAATCGCCTCGATTTCTTCAGCCACCGAACGACGGGCCAGACGGCTGGAGTACCAACCGGACACCAGCGCCAGGTCATAAGGACGCAGCACGTCAGCGACGCCATTGGCATCCTTGGGGAATTTGCCGTTGAGTTCAAAACCTTCGTAGCCGATGTCCTTGCCTTCGCTCAGGGCCGTGCTCAGCGGGGTCTCACCGCCGAGGGCCGGGAGGTCGTCGTTGCTCCAGGAGATCGGGTTGATGCCAATTCGGATTGCGGGCATGGCTGCACCTTTTGTTTTTATCTTCAGAATTCACTGGGATCTGCTTTGTGTGGGAGCTGGCTTGCCTGCGATAGCAGTGTGTCAGGCAATACATTTGCAACGGATAGATTGCTATCGCAGGCAAGCCAGCTCCCACATTTGATCGTATTTACTGTCGGGCGCTGAGCCAGGCATTGATGAGCTGTTCGAAGGTCGCCTGCACCTGCTGGATCAGCGTTTCATCATCAATCTCCCCCGCCATCCACGCCCGGCTCGGCTCGTGGAAGATCGTGCGGCCCACGGCAAACCCACGGCAGGTGCTGCTCTGGCTGGCTTGCTTGAAGCCATCGGCGAGAAACTCGGGGGAAGCATTCAGGCCCAGCAACACCACGCCACGGCAGTAGGGGTCGCGTTCCTGGATCAGTTCGTCGAGCTTTTTCCAGTCTTCGGCCGATTGGGTTTCGATCTTCCACCAGGCCGGGTAAATGCCCAGGTTGTACAGGCGCTTGAGGCTACGGTAGAGCACGTCCGGGTAGGTGGACGGGTGATCCTTGGGTGGGATGACTTCCAGCAGCAGTTCGTGGCCACTGACCAGCGACGCCTCGTACACCGCCTTGAGTTGCGCTTCCTGTTCCAGGCGCAGCATCGGCTCGTCATCGGGGTGAAATTGCACCAGGCACTTGATGATCTGTTCCTGGGGCCAGGCAATCAGGTTGCTGCCGATCGAACGCCCGTGCTCGAACGCGAGGGGCCGCGAGTTCTGCACTTCCACAGGGCGAGCGATCCACCAGCCGCGACCGCTGGCGGCGTTGAGTGCATCCTGGCCAAAGCGTTGGTCGGCGAGCAGGCCCACATCCGCCTCGACGCCCTGCTCGGTGAGTTTTCGCTCGACGCGTTCGATGGCCTGGATAAACAACTGCTTGATGTCGCTGATACGCTCAGGGGCCTGGCCGCCTTTTTGCGCCAGCTCCACCAATTGCCAGCGGTGGTCGAAGGCAAAGACGAACAGTTGCTTCCAGGCTTTGCGCGGCACCGTGACACGGTGCAGGCGTTGCAGGGTCACGTCCTGGTCCGGCCGGGTGATGGGCACGGGGCTGTTGAACAGGTAATCGAGTTCGGCGGGGGTCGGCATCGCTGGCGCACAGGCGTGGCGCGATACCACCAGGCCGCCACAGGCATTGGCCAACTGGCTGCAACGCTCATCGCTGGCGTCATTGATCCAGCCGCTGAGGAAACCTGACATAAAGGCGTCACCGGCGCCCAACACGTTGAGCACTTCAACCCGCACGCCAGGATAGATGGCCCCGTCTTCCAGGCGCGCCGGAATTGCGCCGTGAATCACCGTGCAGCCCTGGGGGCCGAGCTTGACCACCAGGGTGGCCGGGGTCAGTTCACGCACGGTGCGCAGGGCGGTGAGCAGGTCTTCACTGCCGCCGGCAATCAGGAACTCCTCCTCGGTGCCGACGATCAGGTCGAAACGCGGCAGGATCTTCTGCACATGCTGGCTCACATTCTGGTCGGCGACGAAACGGGTTTCACCATCGGCCTTGCCTGCCAA
Source organism: Pseudomonas sp. NFPP02 (assembly GCF_900119355.1). Classification (NCBI taxonomy): domain Bacteria; kingdom Pseudomonadati; phylum Pseudomonadota; class Gammaproteobacteria; order Pseudomonadales; family Pseudomonadaceae; genus Pseudomonas; species Pseudomonas sp. NFPP02. Next base: position 127,601 of record NZ_FPJI01000010.1, on the reverse strand, counting down.
GCCCCACAACACAGGGCGGTAGTCGATGTCCAGCACGCGCTTGACGTTGTGCCTGGCCGCGTAATCCAGGGCCTGGAGGCTGGCTTTGTACACGCCGTCGGTGGAGAAATGCGTACCGGTGATCAACAGCGCTTTGCTGGAGGCAATAAAGGCTTCGCTGATGTCTTCGGCGCGCAGGGCCATGTCGGCGCAGTTTTCGCGGTAGAACACCAGAGGGAAGGTTTCGCGGTCCTTGAGGCCCAGCAGCACCAGGGCGGTGAGGCGCTCCGGGTCGACCTTGATGCCGCTGACATCACAGCCTTCACGGGCCAGGGATTCCACCAGGAAACGGCCCATATGGTCATCACCCACCCTGCTCAGCATCCCCGACTTGAGCCCAAGCCTGGCCGTGCCGAAAGCGATATTGGCGGAAGAACCGCCCAGATACTTGGCGAAGCTGGACACATCCTCAAGCCGCGCACCGACTTGCTGCGCATAAAGATCGACGCCCAGGCGCCCGAGGCAAATCAGATCCAATTGACGCCCACTGGCAAAACGAGTCTGGCCCATGCTGGCTCCTGTTATTTTTATCAGCCTGCGTTGTGCCGCCGTGGCGACGGCAAACGCTCTTGGTGGGAGCAGACTAGAACGTCCTCTGGCAGCAATCAATATTTATTCCATAATTATTTTTAGTGGAATATTTTTTCCAATACCTCAGGATAGCGGCACGCCAGCGCCCATGCATCGTTTCAGCAGGCCACGCGGGCCGCGATGCCGGGGTATTTTTTTGTGCCTACCCTGTAGACTTGCGCCACCTATCAGCGCATCAGACGAACACGCCAGAAGGATTGCCCATGTCCCGCACCGATCCCGAGACTACCCTGGAAGAAACTATCGCCAGCCCTCCGATCAATGCCGAACGCCTGTTGCAGCTGATCACCGACGAATACGAGAGCCTGCCGCGCCAGCTCAAGCGTATCGCCAGCTACATGAGTCAGCAGAGTGACCGGATCATGGTCGACCGGATCAGCGACATCGCCCGGGAATGCGAAGTGCACCCTTCGGCCATCGTGCGGTTTTCCCAGCGCTTCGGCTTCAGCGGGTTCAGTGAGATGCAGGCGCTGTTTCGCGAGGCGTATACGCACAAGACCACGCCAGTGCAGAACTACCAGCAGCGCATTCGCAGCATGATCGCCAACAAGTCCCAGAAGGCCAGCGGCGGCGACCTGGCGCGCGAGTGCGTCAACGCCACCCTGTCGGGCATCGAACGCTTGGGGCTGGAGTTGGACGATGCGGCCTTCGAGAAAGCCGTGGACCTGGTGGTCAATGCCGACAACATCTACGTGGTCGGCGTGCGCCGCTCCTTTGCGGTGGCCGACTACCTGGTCTACAACCTGCAGCACACCAACAAGCGCATCCACCTGATCTCGGGGCTAGGCGGCAGTTATCGCGAGCAGATGCGCAGCGTGCGCGCCAACGACCTGGTGATAGCCATCAGCTTCACGCCCTACGGCAAAGAGACCCAGCACTGCCTGCGCATCGCGCAGCATCACCAGGCCAAGACCCTGATCATCACCGACAGCAACCTGTCGCCCCTGGCCAAGCGAGCGAATGCGGTGCTGTTGGTCAATGAAGGCTCCTCGTTTGCTTTCCGCTCGCTGAGCGCCACGCTGTGCCTGTGCCAGGCGTTGTTCATTGCGGTGGCGTATCGGTTGGAATTGAAGGTGGATGAGATTCATGAGCAGGTTGGGTTCGACGACTGACGGGGCCTGCCCTACCCCTGCCCCTGTAGGAGCGAGCTTGCTCGCGAAAAACGCAAGAACGCCGCGGCCATTTTGAATGAACGCGGCGCCCAGCAGTTCTTCGCGAGCAAGCTCGCTCCTACAATTAGTGCATGAAAATCGCGATCAGGATGATCACCGGAATCGGCACGCCGAGGAACCACAGCAGTAATGAGCGCATCATGTTCTCCTTGAATTAACGAACGTAGTTTTCGGTTTCGACGTACACCACGGCATCCCGGCGGCGGCCGCCGAAGGTGGCGGCGAAGCTGGCGAAGAACGCACCGATGAGCAGGGCCACGAAGGTCCACAGCGAGGTGTAGGCCGCTACTTTCGCAGCGGTGTCAGCGGCTTGTTTGGCTTTGAGCTTGGCGTCTTCAACGGCCTTGCGCGCGTCGCCATAGACCTTGTCGATACGGGCTTCGGCATCGGCCTGGCTAAGGTTGGTGCGCTGGCTGATCAGTTGGGCCAGGTAGGCGCGATCTTCCGCTGCCAGTTGGCCGTCGTTGCTCAACGTACGCGTCAGGATACGACCGACCACGGCGTGGGCTGCATCATCGCTGACCGCCGCTGGGCGATCATCGCGGAACAGGCTGTCGACGTAATAACCGAAGTCACCACTGTCGGCACCTTTTGCCGCGCTGCCAGCAGCTTGGGTGAGGCCGCTGGCGGCGCCCGATGCCACGCTGGCGCCAGCTTTCACGCCGCCGCTGACCACACTGCTGACCGAGCCGACCACCAGCATCGCCGTGATCAATGTGGCCACTGCCCACGCCAGGAAGCCATGGGCGGTGTCGCGAAAGTACACCTCGTCCCCGTGCATATTGGCCCACTTCACCCGCAAACGACCGGCGATGTAACCGCCCAGGCCCGAAGCAACGATCTGGGTGAACGCTAGCCAGACAATTGTGGAAATGCCAAGGCCCTTGGCGCTGATACCGCTGTCAGCCCAAGGCGACACCGCCGAAAAGCCCAGGCCGAAGCCCAGCAATACCAAGATCAATGACAGTGCAGCCGCCGCAGCGGCACCGGCGAAAATCGCCCCCCAGGAAACCCCGGAGAGCGTGCTTGACTCTTGCAGCGTGGTTGAGGATGTGATCATTGTTGTTTTGCTCCAGGCACGAAAAATGATGTTACAAGTCTCAAAACGGACAGTGCAGGCAGCGTGCCAGCGGCGATTAAAATTAAATTCCTTTAATTTCAATGATTTATTTAAATTGAACTTAGCCAGATCATGCAGGTTGCAATAAACGGCGATATTAGGCGGGCGTAATGCACTCCCCTGTGGGAGCTGGCTTGCCTGCGATAGCGGCATGACCGCCAACGAATATGCCAGCAGGTAAGCCGCCATCGCAGGCAAGCCAGCTCCCACAGGGCGATGTCGGTTTGAAGAAGATGAAGTTTTATTTAGGAAACATTCAGCAACTTCTTGGCAAAATGTCGCCACTTCTAGTGTGAACGCTCACCAGGTAATCCTATGACCCGCATTTTGACCATCGAGGATGACGCCGTAACGGCCCGCGAGATTGTCGCCGAGCTGAGTAGCCATGGACTGGACGTAGATTGGGTGGACAACGGCCGCGAGGGCCTGGTCCGTGCCGTGAGTGGGGATTACGACCTGATCACCCTCGACCGCATGCTGCCCGAGCTGGATGGCCTGGCCATCGTCACCACGTTGCGCACCATTGGGGTGTCTACGCCGATCCTGATGATCAGCGCCCTCTCCGATGTCGACGAGCGCGTGCGCGGCCTGCGTGCCGGCGGTGATGACTACCTGACCAAGCCGTTCGCCTCGGATGAAATGGCCGCCCGTGTCGAGGTGCTGCTGCGGCGTAAAAGCACCGTTCAGGAATTCGAAACCGCTCTGCGCGTGGCCGACCTGGAACTGAACCTGATCAGCCGCGAAGCCAGCCGGGCCGACCAGCCGCTGACGCTGCTGCCCACTGAATACAAACTGCTGGAATTCCTGATGCGCAACACCGGGCAGATCCTGTCGCGGATGATGATTTTCGAGGAAGTCTGGGGCTATCACTTCGACCCCGGCACCAACCTGATCGACGTGCACATCGGCCGTCTGCGCAAGAAAATCGACCCACCGGGCCTCACGCCGCTGATCCGCACGGTACGAGGCTCGGGCTATGTCATTGCTGAACCCCTCTAAAGGCTGGCGCTCTTCCAGCAGCCGCTTGCTGGCGCTGTACAGTTCGTTGTTCGTGGCGTGGAGTTGCATCCTCATGGGGGTGCTGTACTACGAGGTCTCAGGCTACCTCAGCGACTTGTCGCGCCATTCCCTGTTGCAGCGCCAGCATCTTTTCCAGCGTTTCGACGGCGAAGAACTGGTGGAAGCGCTGACCACCAGCATGACCTTCGACATGAAGGGCGTGGACGCCTATGGCCTGTTCGATGAGCAATTTCGCCCCTTGAGCGGGCCGATCCGTGCCGTACCACCCGACTTGCCGCTGGATGGCAAGATCTACGCCCTGACCAATTGCGTGCAATCCGATGACCCCAAACTGCCCAAGGACAGCTGCGACGCCGTGGCCACCCACACCGAAGACGGCCGCTGGCTGGTGTTGGTACGCGCCAACGGCTCGTTGTTCGGGGTAACGCGGATTATCTGGCACGCCCTGCTGTGGGCGCTGTCCTTGACCATCATTCCTGGCGCTGCCGGCTGGCACCTGCTGCGCCGCCGCCCGTTGCGGCGCATTCGCGGGATCCAGGCCAGCGCCGAGGCCATCGTCGCCGGCGACCTGACGCACCGGTTGCCGCTGTCCAACCGGCGCGACGAGCTGGACATGCTCGCCGCCATCGTCAATGCCATGCTCGACCGCATCGAAAAACTGATGAACGAGGTCAAGGGCGTGTGCGACAACATCGCCCACGACCTGCGCACCCCGCTCACTCGCTTGCGCGCCCAGCTTTACCGCATCAAGCAACAAGCCGAGGAAGACTCGGCCCACGCGGTAAAACTCGATGACGCCATCGCCGAAACCGACACGCTGATGGCGCGTTTTCGCGGGCTGCTGCGCATCTCGGAACTGGAAGACCATCAGCGTCGCTCAGGCTTCCTGGTGCTGGACCCGCTGCCGTTGCTGCGCGAACTGCATGATTTCTACCTGCCCCTGGCCGAAGAAGGCGAACTGGAGTTGGTGCTGCAGGCGCCTGACTCACTGCCGTGGATTACCGGTGACCGTGCGCTGTTGTTTGAAGCCCTGGCCAACCTGCTGAGTAACTCGATCAAGTTCACCCCGCCCAATGGCAAGGTGATCCTGCGAGCAGTCAACGACCTTGGGAGTACGCGCATCGAAGTGCTCGACTCCGGGCCAGGCATTCCAGCCGCCGAGCGCGCGTCGGTGTTCCAGCGTTTCTATCGGGTCGATGAGAGTGATCAGCAAGGCGGCTTTGGGCTGGGCCTGTCGATTGTGGCGGCGATCATCAACTTGCATGGCTTCAAGCTGGAGGTCGGCACCAGTGAGTTGGGCGGCGCCCGCCTGGTGCTGGAATGCCGCCAGCAACTGATGCCGGAATAGAACGTAGGAGCGAGCTTGCTCGCGAAAAACTCACAGACACCGCGTTCATTCAGGAAGCACGCGTTATCGTTGGCGTTTTTCGCGAGCAAGCTCGCTCCTACATTCATATCAAGCCATCTGACGCTATAACACGCTGCCCATGGCCTTGATCAACACCGGGTCACGCGCATAAATATCCGGCGCGTACACCAACTCGCCCTGGCGATCCACTTCTACCGTCCAATACCCCAACAGCACCGGTACCGGCGTGGCGAGCCTGAATTCATGGGTTTCGCCGGTCGCCAGCAGCTCATCGGTGCGGGTGCGTTCGGCGGGCGTTACGAGCAGATCGCGCAATAACAACGGTTGCTCGACCCGCACGCATCCCGAACTGAACGCCCGTGGGCCCTTGGTGAACAAGGGCTGGCTGGGGGTGTCATGCAGGTACACCGAATACGGATTGGGAAAGCGCATCACAATCTTGCCCAGCGGGTTACGCGGGCCGGCCTGCTGGCGCAGCAGGATATTGCCGGGGCGTGCCCAGTCGACTTGGTCGGGGGTCAATGGGTGACCTTCGGCGTCGAGCACCTGCAGGTTCTGCTGGCGCAGGTATTCAGGGTTGAGACGGATGGCGGGCAGCTTGTCCTCACGCATGATGGTCGGCGGGATGGTCCAGGTGGGGTTGAGGGTCAGCCGAGTGATGCGCGACTTGAGCAGTGGTGTCTGGCGTTCGGCACGGCCTACTTGCAGGCGGGTTTGCCACACCGGGATGCCGCTCTGATACACGCTCAGTTGTGCGGCGGCCACATTGACCACGACACCTTCAGGCTCCAGGTCCTGGGCCAGCCAGCGGAAGCGCTCCAGGTTGATGCGCAGCTGTTCACGACGCACCGCCGGGCTGATATTGAGTTCGGCCACGGTGCCGGCGCCGACCACGCCGTCGGCCTGCAACGAGTGGCTGAGCTGAAACGCTTTCACCGCTTTGACCAGTTCGCCCTGGTATTGCTTGCCGTTGCCACTGGGCAACTGAGCCAGGTAGCCACCGCTGTGCAGGCGCCGCGCCAGTTCCGGCACGCGGGGGTCGTTCATCCCCGGGCGCAACAACGCGCCCTCGGCGACCGGGTCCCAATGGGGCAGCGGTTGCTGGCGCACGCCGGCGTAGGCATTGCGCAGGCTGCGATACAAATCAGCGCTGGGCCGCGCCTGATCGAAGGCTTGGGCCATGTCTTGCAGGCCGGTGGCGGCGAACGCCAGTACCTCGGCATTAGGATCGCCACTGGGCGGCTGTGAATGCCATAGAGGCTCAAAGCGCGATTGCTGCAGGCGCCCGTAATGCAAATCCTGCAGGGCTTGCAGGTACTGCTGGCTGTTGGCGATATCGCTGCACAGCACGTTGGCCGTGGCATCCGCCGCAGGCAAGCTATAGTGGGTGGGGTCCAGGCCATCGTCGGCAAGCATCAGCAACTGGCTGTGCAAGGCTTGCCGGCGTTCGTCAGCCGACCATAGCGGGGCATCGCCCTGCTGCTGGTAAAAGGCTTGCAGGCGCACCAACGCGGCAGCATCGATACGCGGCGCAAGGTGCGGGCAGACACTGGTCAACTGCGCCAACGCCTGTTGCAGTGGCGCCAGCGCGACCGGTGCAGGGGTGGTGACGGGCAATGGCTCCAACGGCAGCGTTTCGGCTGTAGCGACCAATGGTGCAACGAGCAGGCAAATGCTCAAGTAACATGCGTGTTTTTTGAACAATTGACTTAGCTCCACTCCACAGCGGGGACTCGACTGTAGATGCTGACTTTTATACGCCTGCTCAGGCTATCCAGCCTGGGCTTGATCACTGGGTGCCTGGCTTTATTGAGCAATGTTGCGCTCGCCGCCAATGGCACCTCTCCTTCCCTGTATAGCAGCCTGGCGCGCTCGGCTCCAGAACTCAATCCCACCGTGCTGAAAAGCGCCCTGAGCGCCGTACAGTGCGCGGTCAATAACGGCGAGGAACGTTCCGATCGCCTAGCGGTTATTGACTACTCCCAGCCCTCGACCGCCCGTCGCCTGTGGATCTTCGACCTGCGCAAAAAGACCCTGGTATTACGCGACCTGGTGGCCCACGGCGCCAAGTCCGGGGAAAACTTCGCCACCCAGTTCTCCAACCTCGAGGGCAGCCACCAGTCGAGCCTGGGCTTGTTCCGCACCCAGGAAAGCTACCTGGGCGCCCATGGCTACTCGCTGCGCATGGACGGTCTGGAACCCGGCTTCAATGACCAGGCACGCGACCGCGCCATCGTGATTCATGCCGCCGACTACGTCAGCCCTTTGTGGAGCAAGCGCGAAGGCCGCATCGGCCGCAGCCAGGGTTGCCCGGCCGTGCGCCCGCAAGTTGCCCGTCAAGTGGTGGACAAGCTCAAGGACGGGCAGTTCATGTTTTCGTGGTACCCCGACCAGCGCTGGCTGAAGTCGTCGACCTACCTCAATTGCAAACCCCAACAGGTGGCGAGTAGTCGTACAATCCGTGGCGGATAGCCTGTCCCCATAGATAAAAGAGAGCGTCGCATGCTTCTACACACCTCCACCTGGATCGAAATCGGGCAGTTCCTGGAACGCAGCCGCACGGTGGTGATTCCCATCGGTTCCAACGAGCAACATGGCCCCACCGGCCTGTTGGGCACTGACTGGATGTGCCCGGAAATCATCGCCCACCACGCCCAGAAGCACGCCGATATCCTGGTCGGCCCGACCTTCAATATCGGTATGGCCCAACACCACCTGGGCTTTCCCGGCACCATCTCCCTGCGCCCTTCCACCTTTATCGCCGCAATTGGCGACTGGGTGCGCTCGTTGGCCGGGCATGGTTTCGAAAAGATCCTGTTCCTGAACGGCCACGGCGGCAACATCGCCACGATTGAAGCGGCGTTCTCCGAGCTGTACGCCGAAGCCAGCTTCGCCCGCCGCCCGGCCGGGTTCGCGCTGAAGCTGGTGAACTGGTGGGACCTGGAAGGCGTCACTGACCTGGCCCAGCGTCAATTCCCGGTCGGGCATGGCAGCCACGCCACGCCGTCGGAAATTGCCGTGACGCAGTGGGCGTATCCGGACGCGATCAAGTCTGCCGACTACTCACCACGAATCGCCAACACCGGCCCGATCCGCGAGGCCCTGGACTTCCGGGCGCGCTTCCCTGACGGCCGCATGGGCTCGGACCCGGCGTTGGCTACTGTGGAGAAAGGCGGTGAGTTGGTGGCGTTGGCGGCGCAGGGATTGGTCAAGACTGTCGACAGCTTCAGCAACGAAGCCAACCCCTGATCCAAATGGGGCCAATACCCTGTAGGAGCGAGCTTGCTCGCGAAAAAATCATAGGCGCCGCGTTTATTCAGGGAGCGCGCGTTACCGTTGACGTCTTTCGCGAGCAAGCTCGCTCCTACAGGGTGTCAAAGGTTGCCCCCGCCCACCTTTGGATTTGCGTTGTGCCTGGGTTTATCTGCAATCCTGTGCGGCCTGCTCCAGCCGCGATGGCTTGATCGCCGAAGCCAGCGGCTTGCGCTCGTACAGGAAGACCTTGGTGCCGTCCTGGGACTTGTAGGCCTCCAGCACATCATCGGCGGCAATCTTGCTGGTCAACAGCACCTTGGCGTGGCGCGAGTTCTGGGTGACGGTCGAGGTGATGCCGTGCTTTTCCAGCTTGGGCAACACGCATTGCACATAGCCGTCGGGGGTCTTGTTGGTTTGCAGGGTCAGTGATGGGGCATTTGGCGCCGTGATACAGCCGGTCAACAATAACGAAGCACAAGCCAGGGCCGGGGCGAAGAAAGAGCGCATAAACATTCCTGAAAATAACCAAATAGGGTTCACAACCATTCGCGGGTCAACCTGCGCGAACCAGGGCCTTGAGCGACGCATCGAACTGCTTCAGGGCATCTTGCTGTACATCGCGTTGTTGCTCGATCAGTGCAGCAATCTCCGGCGCCGCCTTGTCGTGCACCCACACTGACGGCACGTGCTTGTCCACCGAGCCTTCGGCCTTGGCGATAAACTGCAGGTTCGCGTCGTAGAAGCGTGCGACAAAGCGTGCTTCGACCCGGTCATTACGCTGGGTCAGCAATTGGTTATGGGTATCGAGCACCACCACCACATCCGGGTGCGCCTGCACCAGGGCATCCAGGCTGCTATAAACCGTCACCGAGAAAAAAGTGCCCTGCAACGAGTGCATCAACCAGTCGATCGCCAGTTCCGGGTCGGAGCTGTTGACGAACGCCTCGCGAATCCGCCCATCCAAGGCATCCTTGGCGCCGTTCAGCGCCATGGCGTGGTAGCGTTCAAGGTAGCTGAGGTTGTCGCGGGTGTTTTCGCTGAACAACACCCCCACCGACTGGGCACGCTGCAGAGAGTCTACGCTACCCACCAGTGGCAGCAAATGGCCTGTACGCACGTCATCGGCCATCGCCGGGGTGGTCATGACCGCGGTGCCCAGCATCAGGGCCATCAAAGCCAACTGGATAATCGTCCTCATCGCGCATTTTCCTTGAGCTGCGTCTCGATGTGCAGATTCTGCGCGTTTGGCGAAAAAACAGAACTTGTGATCCTTGATGGTGACTATCATTTGAACCGATAGTGTCAGGCCGCCCATAAAATCTATAAGGACCCGCCATGAAGCCCTACCAGAAAATCTTCGATCGTATTCGCGAGGCAGTCCTGCCAGAGTTTCGCGAGCGAGTCGCCGACTACCTGGTCGAGTACGAAACCGTGCTGCTGGACTCACACGCCGACGCCGCAAAAGGCAGCGCCAGCGCCGAGCAACTGCGCGGCTACTTGCGTGGTTTGAACACCATGCGCGTGTTGGGCATGGCCGATTGGGAAGACCTCGACCGGCGCGTTGCCCAGCAGGCAGAGCTAGAGCGCGGGCCGTCGCAGCTCGACCCACTCGCGCACTGACGGCCGCTGCCACTGGCGTTGCGCGTAGGCCACCAGCTGCGCTGGCATGGCGTCACCGTTGAGGATCAGACGATTGAGCATCACCGCCAGGTCCACATCGGCAATCGACCACTGGCCGCACAGGTACTCGCGGTTATCCGCCAGCAAGGCTTGCGCCGCGGTGATCAACTTGGTCGCGGCGGCTTGAGCCTCTGCTGACAACGGCGGCCTCTTCTGCCCGCAGAACACCACCAGCGTCGAGCGCTCCTGGCGAATCGGCAGCAGGTCGCTGCGCAACCACGCTTGAACCTGTCGCGCCCTCGCCCGCTGCTGCACATCCGCCGGGTACACGCGGGTCTTAGGGTAGGCCTGGTCCAGGTACTCGGTGATGGCCGAAGACTCCGACAGCGCAAAATCACCGTCTACCAGGGTCGGCACTCGCTGGGTCAGGGAGCGTTGGACGTAATCTGCCGCCTGGTTCTGCCCGGCATCGAGGTCCAGGGTGAGGGTCTCGAACGCCAGGCCTTTTTCGCGCAAGGCGACAAACACCGACATGGCATAGGGGCTGGTGAACAGCGAATCAACGTAGAGGTGCAGCGGGCCTTGGCTCATGGACAATCTCCTGGTGTGAGGCATCACGCTACGAGATCAGGGCCGATAAAGACAATGCAGGGTTTTTATGGGGGCATTCCTGGCAGGAATAGCGCGGCTAGTGGCAATATTATGGCTCACGCTGATTTTCAAGGAAGGAACAGCACATGAAACAAGCAGTTGTGGTTATCCACGGCATCGGCGAACAGCGCCCAATGGACACCTTGCGCGGCTTTGTCGAAGCGATGATCCCCACGGACACCCCCGATGGCACACCTCTGTACTGGAGCAAGCCGGATCGGCTGTCGCGCAACTTCGACCTGCGCGTACTGAAGGCCTCGGGCCGTACCTCGACGGATTTCTATGAATACTACTGGGCCCACAAGATGCAGGGCACCAAGTTCGGCCATCTGCTGGGCTGGCTGTGGGATATCTTCAAGCGCCCGCGTCGCGACATTCCCGAGGCCATCGTGCCGATCTGGCGCAGCACGCGCTGGACGGTGCTGGTGTTATTGCTGCTGGTTGCCAGCGGTACATTGGCCACGGCCTGGGGCCAATTGCCCCTTAGCGACAACCCCTTCGCGCTGATTCCCCTGCTGCTCGCGGCAATGGGACTGGCGCTGCGCTATTCGGCGCTGGCCTACCTGGGAGACGCCGCACGCTACCTCAGCCCCAACCCGCAAAACGTGATGGTGCGCGAGCAGATCCGTGCTGATGGTGTCGACCTGCTGCGCGCTCTGCACAATCAGGGTGACTACGAGCGCATCATCGTCGTCGGCCACAGTTTGGGCAGCGTGATTGCCTACGACATCGTCGGCTACCTCTGGCATGAGTACCACGACAAACTGACCCAACTGACCCCCAGCAACCGTGAGCTGGCAGCCCGTTATGCCAACCGCGAACCGCTGCAACCGGTGGTCAAGGATGCCCTGCCGGCCGCCGGCGCCTTGCTGGACGGCAGCCTAAGCAACCTGTTGAATTTTCGTCAGCAACAGACCGAAGCTTTTGCCGAACAGCGCGGCCTGGGCAACCCCTGGCGCATCACCGACCTAGTCACGGTCGGCAGCCCGATGGCCCACGCCAGCCTGTTGCTGGGCCGCAGCGTCAGTGATTTCAAACAGCGCATGGAACGCCGCGAAGCCCCGGCCTGCCCGCCGACCGAAGACACCCAAGGCTACGGCTACAACGCTCGCCAACCGCTGATGCTCGGCCAAAAGCCCTTCACCCCGCACTACCTGCACCACGCCGCAGCCTTTGCCGTCACGCGCTGGACCAACCTGTACTTCCCTGCCCCCTTCGGCCTGTTCGGCGACATCGTCAGCGGCCCGGTCAAGCCCGTGATGGGCGGCGGCGTGCTGGACTTGCCGGTGACCGTGGGCAACGGCAAAGGCTGGCTGGCCAAGTCCTGGCTCAGCCATACTCACTATTGGAGCGAACGCGGCGGTGCCCAGGGTTACCTCGACGCACTGGGCAAGGATGAACAGGCGATCACCCAAGGCCCGCGTCCTTCAGCCACTGAAGCGTTGCGGTGGGCGATAGACCTCAAGGGCGTGCGGCGGTTTCGCCGTGTCGCCACCCAGCAGAGCCTGGCGCCTGAACACGCCTAACCGGCGAAGCCACCGGCCTTGAGGAAGGCGAGTTCTTCATCGGTGCTCGCCCTGCCCAACACCCCATTACGATGGGGAAACCGCCCGAACCGCTCGATGATGTCGGCATGCTCCTTGGCCCAGTGGTAGGTGCTGGCATCCAACTGCTGGTTCAGCGCCAGGGAGCGTTGCTGGTCCTGCGGGTCTTCCGAATGTTCAAAAGGCAAATAGCAGAACGCGCGCAACTGAGGTTCAACCTGTTGATCCAATCCCGCGTCCACCATCTTTCGCGCATAAAACCGCGCCAGCGGGTCGGTGGCGAACATATGCGCCGTGCCGCGAAAGGCGTTGCGCGGGTACTGATCCAGCAGGATCAATAACGCCAGCGCGCCATCCGCCGTGGTCAACCAACCTTCGAGTTCACGCCGTGCAGCCTGCATATGAGCCGCGTTGAATCTATCGCGAAAGTCCCTATCGAACCCCTCGTCCTTGGTGAACCAACGCTTGGGCCCCGCCTGTTTCCAGAACGCGATTACAGCTTCGGCCGAGTGTGGGGTCATACTTGTCATCAGCGCCTCGCTTAATGTTATAGAATAACGTCAATATTTTGCCTGCGTGTGATCCTTAACTTATGACTGACGCTATGACTTTACGCAAACGCCTGCTATCCATCGACGCCCTGCGCGGCCTGGTGATCCTGTTCATGTTGCTGGACCACGTGCGTGAAACCTTCCTGCTGCACCGCCAGGTCAGCGACCCCATGAGCATAGACAGCACCGAGCCTGCGTTGTTTTTCAGCCGCACCCTGGCTCACTTGTGTGCGCCGGTGTTTGTGCTGCTCACCGGATTGTCGGCTTGGCTGTACGGTCAGAAATATCAGGGTCGTCGCGACGTGTCGGCATTCTTGTTCAAGCGCGGGCTGTTCCTGGTGGTGCTGGAATTCACCCTGGTCAACTTCGCGTGGACCTTCCAACTGCCGCCCAGCGTGATCTACATGCAAGTGATCTGGGCCATCGGCATCAGCATGATCGCCCTCGCCGCGTTGGTCTGGCTACCGCGTGCCTGGCTGATCGGCTTGGCGCTGGTGATTATCGCCGGGCACAACCTGCTCGATGGGCTGCACTTCGCACCGGGTTCGATGTTGCATGTGCCGTGGACGATCCTGCATGAACGCAACTGGATTGAAGTCTCTGAAAACCTGCGCCTGCGCACCACCTACCCGGTGCTGCCATGGATCGGTGTGATTGCCCTGGGTTACGGCCTCGGGCCATGGTTTGCCAATGCCACGCTGCCGGCTGTGCGTCAGCGTTATTTACTGGTCGCGGGGGTGGGCGCGTTGGTGGGCTTTGGGTTGTTGCGAGCGCTCAACGGCTATGGCGAGCAGCCTTGGCAGGCGTATGACAGCAGCGTGCTGACGCTGATGAGCTTTTTCAATATCACCAAGTACCCGCCTTCGCTGTTGTTCCTGGCGTTGACTCTGGGGATTGGCTTGCTGTTGCTGCTGGCGTTTGAACGCGCCGGGCATAAGCGCTGGATCGGCGTGCTGGCAGTGTTCGGCGCGGCGCCGATGTTCTTTTATCTGTTGCACCTCTATGTATTGAAAATCCTCTATGTGGCCTGCGTTGCGCTGTTTGGCCTCAACCATGGCACTTACTTTGGCTTCGACGATATCGGTGCGGTGTGGCTGGCAGCGCTGCTGTTGCCGATTGCCCTGTACTTGCCCGTGCGTTGGTTCGCCGGCCTGAAAGCACGGCGGCGGGACCTGGCGTGGCTCAAATACCTCTGACCTGATGCAGGGGGCGAATATTGCCCCCTCCCCTTGTAGGAGCGAGCTTGCTCGCGAAAAACTCACAGGCGCCACGTTCATTCAGAAGCTACGCGTAATCGTTGGCGTTTTTCGCGAGCAAGCTCGCTCCTACAGTTTGACTCAGCACGCAGTTGCCGAGCGGCGGTGACCATATGAATGAGCGCCGCCTCGGTCTCCGGCCAGCCCCGCGTCTTCAAGCCGCAATCGGGGTTCACCCATAAGCGCTCTGCCGGAATCCGCTTGGCGGCCTTGCGCAGCAAGTTGGCCATTTCCGAGGCATCCGGCACCCGTGGCGAGTGGATGTCGTAGACCCCCGGGCCGATCTCATTCGGGTAGGCGAAGGCTTCGAACGCGTCGAGCAGCTCCATGTCCGAGCGTGAGGTCTCGATGGTGATCACGTCGGCATCCATGGCGGCGATGGACTCGATCACATCGTTGAACTCGCTGTAGCACATGTGGGTGTGGATCTGGGTTTCATCGCCCACGCCACTCGCGCACAAACGAAACACCTCAGTCGCCCAGTCCAGGTAGTGCTGCCACTGCGCCTGGCGCAACGGCAAGCCCTCACGAAAAGCCGCTTCGTCGATCTGCACGATCTTGATGCCGGCCGCTTCCAGGTCCACCACTTCGTCACGAATCGCCAGGGCCAGTTGCCGGGCCTGCACTTCGCGGCTCAGGTCTTCCCGTGGGAACGACCACATCAACATGGTCACCGGGCCTGTGAGCATGCCCTTCATCACCTTGTCGGTGAGGCCTTGGGCATAGCGAATCCACTCCACGGTCATGGCGTTCGGGCGGCTCAGGTCACCGACAATCACTGCGGGTTTCACACAGCGCGAACCATAGCTCTGCACCCAGCCGAACCGGGTGAACGCGTAGCCATCCAGTTGTTCGGCGAAGTACTCGACCATGTCGTTACGCTCGGCTTCACCGTGCACCAACACATCCAGGCCGAGATTTTCCTGCACCTCGACAGCGTGCTTGATCTCACTGTGCATGGCTTCGACGTATTCGGCGTGGCTCAACTTGCCCGCCCTGTACGACTGACGCGCCAGGCGGATCGACGCGGTCTGTGGGAACGAGCCGATGGTGGTGGTCGGGAACAGCGGCAAGTTAAGGCCGGCCCGTTGCTTTTCGATGCGCTGGGCAAACGGCGACTGGCGCTGGCTGTCCCGTGCAGTGATGGCCGCTACACTAGCTTGAACGGCAGGCTTGTGAATGCGTGGCGATGCAGCACGAGCTGCCTGCACCGCGCGGCTCGCAGCCAGGGCGGTGAGTACGCCAGGGGCTTCGGGCTGATCGACGGCCTTGGCCAGTAGCGCCACTTCCGCGCACTTCTGCACGGCGAAGGCCAGCCAGCTTTTCAGTTCGGCACCCAACTGATCTTCCCGCTCCAGGTCCACCGGGCTGTGCAGCAGCGAGCAGGACGGCGCGACCCACAGGCGATCGCCCAACTTCTCATGGGCATGCTGCAAGGTGGCCAGGGCTTTTTCCAGGTCGCAACGCCACACGTTTCGGCCGTTGACCACGCCCAGGGACAGCACCTTGTACGCTGGCAGGCGGTCGAGAATGGTCGGGTACTGGTCCGGCGCACGCACCAGGTCGATATGCAGGCCATCCACCGGAAGGTTGGCAGCCAGGCCAAGGTTTTCTTCCAGGCCGCCGAAGTAAGTGGCCACCAATTTTTTCAGCGGGTCGCGCTGGATCAGGTTATAGGCGCGCTCGAAAGCGTTCTTCCAATCCTGAGGCAGATCGAGCGCCAGGATTGGCTCGTCGATCTGCACCCACTCAACGCCCAATTCGGCCAGGCGCTGGAATATCTGGCCATACAGCGGCAGCAGTCGCTCGAGCAGGTCGAGCTTGTCGAAGTCAGCGCCCTTGGCCTTGCCCAGCCACAAATAGGTCAGCGGGCCGATCACCACGGGCTTGACGCTGTGCCCCAGGTCGAGGGCTTCCTGGACCTCTTCGAAGAGTTGGTCCCACGCCAGGTGGAATTGCTGATCGACGCTGAACTCCGGCACCAGGTAGTGATAGTTGGTGTCGAACCACTTGGTCATCTCCTGGGCAAGGGCACCGCCGCAGCAGCTGTCACTGACGCCACGGGCCATGGCGAACAAGGTATGCAACGTGGCCTGGCCATCCGCCGGGCGGAACCGCTCAGGGACCACACCGAACATCAACGAATGGGTCAGCACCTGGTCGTACCAGGCGAAATCACCGACCGGCAACAGTTCGATACCGGCTTGCTGTTGCAGCGCCCAGTGGGTGCTGCGCAAATCACGGCCAACGGCGCGCAGGCCGGCTTCGTCGAGCTCACCCTTCCAGAACGCTTCCTGCGCTTTTTTCAGTTCACGATCGCGTCCAATGCGCGGAAACCCGAGGGAATGAGCGACTGCCATGACTTACAACTCCGATGGTGTGATTGATGGCGGTCATTGTCGGCAGAGGGGCGTCTTGAGACAAACTCATTCTGTTCTAGATCATCACAAGATTTACTCATGTTCAGGTAAGCAGGATATTCGCGGCGCTATTGTTGATGTGTGGGGTGCCAGGGGCGCCGTCATCGCGGCCTCGCTGAGGCTCGAGCGCTCCCACAGGAGGCGGCATGATTCTTATGAACGGTCATACTTACGCCCTATGCTTAACGTGGCGCGCAAAATCCGCCGGCTAACCTTTCGATCTGTTCCAAGTGCGGGCACAATGCGTGTCCTTTTTTGGCAGGCACCGCCGCAGGCTCTCAAAAATGATCAAAACGCCGTACTACCTCATCGATAAACAGAAGCTTCTGGTCAACATGCAGAAGATTGCCTACGTGCGCGAACAGTCCGGCGCCAAGGCTCTGCTGGCGCTCAAGTGCTTTGCCACCTGGTCGGTATTCGACTTGATGCAGCAATACATGGACGGCACCACCTCGTCGTCGCTGTATGAGCTCAAGCTCGGTCGCCAGAAGTTCGAAGGTGAAGCGCACGCCTACAGCGTGGCCTGGGCCGACGATGAAATCGAAGAGATGCTCGAGAACTGCGACAAGATCATCTTCAACTCCATCAGCCAGCTGCAGCGTTTTGCCGAACGCAGCGAAGGCAAGACCCGCGGCCTGCGTGTGAACCCGCAGGTGAGCAGCTCTGACTACCTGCTGGCCGACCCGGCGCGCCCGTTCAGCCGCCTGGGCGAGTGGGACCCGGTGAAGATCGATGGCGTGATCGATCAGATCTCCGGTTTCATGTTCCACAACAACTGCGAGAACGGTGACTTCAGCCTGTTCGACAAGATGCTCGGCACCATCGAGGAACGCTTCGGTGAACTGCTGCACAAGGTCAAGTGGGTCAGCCTCGGCGGCGGCATCCATTTCACCGGCGAAGGCTATGCACTGGATGCATTCTGCGCACGGCTCAAAGCGTTCTCCGAGAAGTACGGCGTGCAGGTCTACCTGGAACCCGGCGAAGCGGCGATCACCAACAGCGCCTCCCTGGAAGTCACCGTGCTCGACACTCTCTACAACGGCAAGAATCTCGCCGTGGTCGACAGCTCCATCGAAGCCCACCTGCTGGACCTGCTGATCTACCGCCTCAACGCCAAACTGGCGCCGAGCGAGGGTGAACACACCTACATGGTGTGCGGCAAATCCTGCCTGGCCGGGGACATCTTCGGCGAGTATCAATTTGATCGTCCGCTGGCCATCGGCGATCGGCTGTCGTTCATCGACACCGCAGGCTACACCATGGTCAAGAAAAACTGGTTCAACGGCCTGAAAATGCCGTCCATCGTAGTGAAACAACTCGACGGTACAGTCGAGGTGGTTCGTGAATTTGGTTACGACGACTACCTGTCCAGCCTGTCCTGAGCTGGCGGATAAAGGAGAGATAAAGCAATTGAAAAAGAACGTTCTTATCATTGGTGCAGGAGGTGTCGCCAAGGTGGTGGCCCACAAGTGCGCGCAGCACAACGACGAACTCGGTCGTATTGCTATCGCGTCGCGCAACATCTCCAAATGCCAGGCCATCATCGACAGCGTCAAGGCCAAGGGTAGCCTCAAGGTTCCCGCCGATATCCAAGCCTTCGCGCTGAACGCCCTGGACGTGGAAGCGACCAAGGCCCTGATCCGCGAGACTGATTCGCAGATCGTCATCAACGTCGGCTCCGCCTTCCTCAACATGTCGGTACTGCGTGCCTGCATCGACACGGGCGTGGCTTACCTCGACACCGCCATCCACGAAGAGCCGGGCAAGGTCTGCGAGACCCCGCCGTGGTACGGCAACTACGAGTGGAACCACCTGCAAGAGTGCAAACAGAAGAACATCACCGCCATCCTTGGCGTGGGCTTCGACCCAGGTGTCGTCAACGCGTATGCCGCGCTGGCGCAGCAACAGCATTTCGACCGCATTGATTCGATCGACATTCTCGACGTCAATGCCGGCTCCCATGGCAAATACTTCGCCACCAATTTCGATCCGGAAATCAACTTCCGCGAATTCACCGGGCAGGTGTGGAGCTGGCAGAACAGCCAGTGGACCAGCAACACCATGTTCGAAGTCAAACGCACCGACGACCTGCCGGTAGTCGGTTCGCAGAACCTCTACCTCACCGGCCACGATGAAGTGCACTCGCTGTCGAAAAACCTCGACGTGCCCAACGTGCGTTTCTGGATGAGCTTCGGCGAACACTACATCAACGTGTTCACCGTGCTGAAAAACCTCGGCCTGCTTTCCGAACAGCCGGTCAAGACCGCCGAAGGCCTGGAAGTGGTGCCGTTGAAAGTGGTCAAGGCCGTGCTGCCCGACCCGTCCTCGCTCGCCCCGGGCTACACCGGCAAGACCTGCATCGGTGACCTGGTCAAAGGCACCAAGGATGGCCAACCGCGTGAGATGTTCATCTACAACGTGGCTGATCACGAAGAGGCCTATGCCGAGACCGACAGCCAGGGCATCTCCTACACCGCAGGCGTACCACCGGTAGCCGCTGCGCTGCTGGTGGCGCGTGGCGAGTGGGATGTGAAGCATATGGCCAACGTCGAGGAACTACCGGCCGAGCCGTTCCTCAAGGCGCTGGATGTGATGGGCTTACCGACTCGGATCAAAGACGAAAACGGTGATCGGGCCTGGGATGCGACGGCCTCATAGGCCATAGCTGACCGAGCAAAAGAATGCGCCCCAAGGGGCGCATTTTTTGTTTGGGCTCACCCACAGCTCAAAGAACAATACAGATTCAAAATGTGGGAGCGGGCTTGCCTGCGAAGGCGGTTTGTCAGTCAATGATTTTTCCACTGAACCACCGCCATCGCAGGCAAGCCAGCTCCCACAATGAGTCGCCGGTGTATCCGGGGCTTCGGCTCACTCCAGGTTCCGCGCCGAATTATTCCGCGCCCTTGAGCACTGCCACAGCACGGGGGCTCATATTGGCGCAGGCGTGGCCTGGTATAGCTTGTTGGATAGGTTGAAGGTCCGTTAGATCGCCAATCGCTCTTGCAACTGTCAATTCCAACAGGTTACCGCCTAGGGGAATGCCGTTAGTCTGAGCGAGCCCGTCATAGATTGGCTCACCCATTCACCATGTGCGAAAGGAATCGTCCATGAAACGGCAAACCTCTTCAAACACCCTCACGGCACGCTTGGCTGGCCTGGTCTATAGCACCTGCTGCTACCTGGTGTTCTTATTCACCCTGCTGTACATGATGGGCTTCGTGGGGGCTGTGGTCGTACCCAAACACATCGAGTCCGGCGCACGCATCGACTGGGCGCTGGCACTCATGATCAATGCGTCACTGATCATTGTGTTTGGCGTCCGGCACAGCACCATGGCGCGTAAACGCTTCAAGCGCTGGCTGGCAGTCTTCGCCCTGGCAGCGGTGGAGCGTTCCACCTATGTGTTGCTCTCCAGCCTGATGCTCGCGCTGCTGTTCTGGCAGTGGCGGCCTATTACGCACACCGTTTGGGAAGTTGACGCCGCCTGGGCCAAGGCATTGCTGAGCGGCCTGTTCTGGCTGGGCTGGGGCATTGTGGTGCTGGCAACCTGTTTGATCAGTCACTTCGAGTTGTTCGGGCTGAAGCAGGCCATTGATCGTTGGCGCAACGCCCCACCCTCAGGCCTGACATTCAGGACGCCGCTGCTCTACAAAGTCGTGCGTCATCCGCTGTACCTGGGCTTCCTGATCGCCTTTTGGGCAACGCCGCATATGACCGTAGGGCATCTGCTGTTTGCCCTGGGGATGTCGGTGTATCTCTTCATCGGCGCCCGTTTCGAAGAACGGGATTTGGTGGCGCTGTTTGGTGAGCGGTATCGGCGCTATCAGCGTGAGGTGGGCATGATCGTGCCACGCCTCAACAGGCCCCGTCGTTAGCGCTCGAGTGTGTCGCACGCTCTGCGTGGGAATGCACTCAAATCCAGGGCATATATTTCATCGGTAGCTGCTGCGCTGCTGGTTGCGTGTAACGAGTGGAACACGAAGTACATGTCCAACGTCAAGGAGCTGCTGGCCGAGCCACTCCTCCCAACGCTGGATGTGACGGGCTTGCTGACTCGAAGTAGAAACAGAAATGGCGATCGGGCTTAGGATGCAATCGCCTACAAGCGATAGCTGACAGAGCAAAAAATGCATCTGAAGGGGCACACTTTTAGTTTGGGCGAGCATCGACCTCGAAATCAACGAAGGTAAAAAAAAGCGATTTGATAATCCGAGATACTATTTTGGTATCATCGGATATTCGCCATCAACCCACCACATAAACAAGGATGTTGATAAATGACTCCTCGCCCATTCAAGCCCCTGGCGCTTGCTGCTCTTTTTATAGGTTTAGCAGGCTGTAAAATGGCGCCACCTCTTAATGGCTATACGCAGTATTACCAGTCGGCAAATGGATTCACGCCAGAAATCATCGCGGCAGAGCGCTCAGGGCCGCCCCCCGCTGTGCCGATAATCGACCATGCCACACTAAGCACCTACGAAAACGTCGCAAGAACTTGGTTCCGTCGTGGATACGCAGCTGTTGGTAAATCCGAATTCAATTCGTCCATGCCGATTCCTGAACAACAAGCTATTGATCAGGCAAAGGCCATTAAGGCTGATCTAGTAATCATTATCGAACCGCAATACCAAGGCACCACGACTACCACGACGAAAGTATCCAGACCTACATCCAGCACTTCTGTTACGTCAGTCACGGCAGGCAAACTGAACGGTTCGGCAACCACCTCGACATACGGTACTACAACGGATTACGTGCCGATTACCCAGAAGCAAGTAGCCTATGGCGCACTCTACTTTGTCAAAGCACATATCATCCTTGGCGCAGCCACTATTGAACTGGATGAAGCAGAACGTCAGTCTCGTCAGACGAACTATGGCGTGAAAATCACGATGGTTTCCGATGACTCACCCGCTTTCAAAGCCGACTTACTGATCGGAGATACTATAGAGAAGCTTGATGGCCAGCGCATCAGCAGTGCGGCTCATCTATCGAGCTTGATTAATGCGAAGAAAGGTCAAGTCATCAATTTGTCCCTAACCCGCAAAGGTAAGGCTTTCGAGAAATCAATCCAACTCAACAATTGACGCTTGATCACCAGTCAGATAGCGCCTACCCATCGGCCTAGGCAGTGATCACTTCCAAGCTCTGCATTGGCACCAGAAAGTGCGCCCCGCAAGGCGTGGCGCTATGGTGAACGCTATCGGTAGAACGACTGTGCCGCGGCTGAACAAGCCCATAGCCAACCTTAGCTTGTTCGTTAAGATCATCAACGATAACGCAGATAACCTGGATGACCGCAGGGCCTGGGCTTTTTTCGCGAGCAAGCTCGCTCCTACAGTTCAACGAACAATAGAGATCAAATGTGGGAGCTCGCTTGCCTGCGATGGCGCTGTGTCAGCCAGCATATGCGGCGCTGAAAAACCGCTATCGCCGGCAAGCCAGCTCCCACAGAGGATTTGCGGCGTTAGGATATTTCCCACAGCTGTTTCAGGTTGTCGCTCGGAACTTCACTGACTAACCTCTGGGCCGTCGCTGCCAATTCAGCGGCCGGATTTGACCGTCCGACTCCCAACTGCATCTGTGCCACATCGAATCAGGCGTTTTCTTTACGCCTGCTGTATCGTGTCGCGGCAGCTGTACGCGGGATACCTCCGGGTATGCCGGGCTCCTTGGGACCGGTCGGTCAACCCGCGTATAGCTGCCACCCTAATTCGTTTGACCGCGAACCGTGGCAGCTCCATATCCCTTGGAGTTTCACCATGATCAAAGACAGCCCCAACCCACCAGAACAACTCTTCAACGTGCGCCCCGGCCTAGGCACCGAAACCCTGCTGATCAACGCCTCCCAGGATCTAGCCTCCATCAATGACATCGCTACTCATCTTGCCTTTGAAATCGACGGTACCCAACGCAACGTAGCGCTGGGCATCTGCCGCATGCTCGAAGGTGTGCAGTTGCTCGTGGACAAGGCTCGGGATGACACCCACCCAGCCACTTGACCTGATGCTCGCGCCGCGCCCTTAACCACTGTAGGAGCGAGCTTGCTCGCGAAGATCGTCAACGATGACGCGGGCAACCTGGATGACCGCAGGGCCTGGGCGTTTTTCGCGAGCAAGCTCGCTCCTACAGTGATCGATGGCACTGAAAAACCGCTATCGCAGGCAAGCCAGCTCCCACAGGGGGACCGAGTTCAAAACACCGACCACCCAATCCGCTCACTCAACAATTCCAACGCCTTCATCCCCGCCAGCGAGTTGCCCGCTGCGTTCAACTCCGGCGACCATACGCACACCGTAAACTGCCCCGGCACCACCGCGACGATCCCGCCGCCGACCCCGCTCTTGCCCGGCAGGCCCACGCGGTATGCAAAATTGCCCGCCTCGTCATACAGCCCGCTGGTGGCCATGATCGAGTTCACTTGCTTGGTCTGGCGCGCCGTCAGCACCTGCTCGCCACTGTGGGCACTCACGCCTTCATTGGCCAGGAAGCTGAACGCTCGGGCCAGGTCCAGGCAGCTCATCTGCAACGCGCAATAGTTGAAGTAGCTGTGCAGCACCGCGTCCACATCGTTATGAAAGTTGCCGAACGACTTCATCAGGTAGGCCATGGCCGCATTGCGCGCACCATGCTGGGCTTCAGATTCGGCCACGACGCTGTTGACCAGGATCTGCGGGTTGCCCGACAGGCGCCGTACAAAGTCGCGCATCGACAGAATCGGCACGGCGAAGCGTGACTGGTTGATGTCGCAGATCACCAGCGCGCCAGCGTTGATAAAGGGGTTGCGCGGGCGGCCACGCTCGAATTCCAGCTGCACCATGGAGTTGAACGGCTGCCCCGAGGGCTCGTGGCCCAAGCGCTCCCAGATGGATTCGCCGCCATGGTCGATGGCCTGCACCAGGCTGAAGACCTTGGAAATGCTTTGCACCGAAAACAGCGTGTCTGCATCTCCAGCGCAGTAGGCCGTGCCGTCGTTGCCGTATACCGCGATGCCGAGTTGGTTGGCGGGCACGTCGGCCAGCGCGGGAATGTAATCGGCGACTTTGCCGAGGCCGATCAAGGGGCGCACTTCGTCGAGGATCGACTCCAGCAGCGCCTGCATAGCTTGTCCTGTCATCTTTGTTCGAATCAGTGGTAAACGAGGCGCGGAGGATACGTCAATGGGCGCGCAACACCCACACAATCTCTACCACCCGCTCGGCAATCACCACGTAGATCAGGATCAACAACAGTTGCAACGCCAAGTGATAACGCAACTTGGCCAGGCGGCGGATGCCGTCGCTGACGTTCAACAGCATCAGCACCGTGGACAGCACAATCAAGCCCCAGCCCGCGACGCTGGAGGCGAAGATACCGATCAGCAACTCGCGTGGTCCCACCAGCGAGTTGGTCCCCGCCGCAAACAACAACGCGCAGACCAACAGGTTTTTAACATTGTCGAAAATCTGCGTGCTCAGGTCGTTTTCCAGCAACGCCAGGTACCGCGTCCATAAAGTGCGCATGCTTGAGTACCGAGTGGGAAGGCTCGTCAATCAAGGTAGTTCAATTGTGGACGCTGTCGAGCTTTGGCCAGGCTCAGAAATACGCCACATCCGACACTTCTGCATCCAGCACATCCTGGGCCAACGCCCAGGCGCGATCCTTGGACTCCACCACCAGCAGCGGGTAACCCCAGGCCTTGCCGAACGTCACGGCAAAGGGCTTGAGGGCCAGGCGCTTGGCAGCGCTGGGCTCCACCTGGATCATGCCTTTGACGTAAGCGCGCAAGGCAGCCTTGTTTTTCTTCATCCAGATAGAAGCGCGCTTGCGCTCTTCGTGGGCGTGTTCGTGATTGTTCTCATCCACGGCCTTTTCGTGCAGCAGCAAGAAGGGCTGCTCACGCGCCAGCAGACGTTCGAATGTCAGGAAGGCGTCTTCCGGCGCTCCCTCGCTAGGCGCGTCGAAAAAGATTTTCACCACCGGGAAAGTTGAACTGTCGAGTCGCATGGCAAAGCTCCTTTGATGAGATTGGTTCTCATCATAGGGTGCATGACGCTGGACAGCATTGCATAGAATAGCCAGAATATTTCGCAATCCAGCCAAGGCAGTTATCAGCATGGTTCATCACCGCCTCGACCAATACGACCCCTGCCGGGTCCGGGACGCCGCCGCGATCCCTCGCTCGATTGTTGCAGTGGGCGCCTCGAGTACGTCCGAACGCTGGGAACATATCCCTCACCACCATCAACACGGGCAATTGATCTACACCTTGCGCGGCGTGGTGCATTGTGTGATCGAGGCGGGTATCTGGATCGTGCCGCCGCAATGCGCATTGTGGATTCCCGGCGGTGTGACCCACGCGGCCCGTGGCGCTGGCGAAGCAGATGTATATTGCCTGTTGATCAGCCCGGACGCCGCCAGCGCCCTGCCCCGGCAATGTTGCACGCTGTCGGTGTCGCCATTGCTGCACGAATTGATCGGCAAGGCGGTCAGCTTCCCGCAGCTCTACGACGAAGACGGCGCCCCGGGCCGGCTGGTGGCGACGTTACTCGACGAGTTGGCCTTGGCCCCCCTCGAGGCCCTGCATTTGCCCATGCCCCAGGACCCTCGCTTGCATCGGCTGGCCACCAGCTTATTGGCCAACCCCGGCGACAAATCGACCCTGGGCGAATGGGCCGTGCGCATCGGCATGAGCGAACGCAGCATGACCCGCCTGCTGCTGGAAGAGATCGGCCTGAGCTTCGGTCGCTGGCGCCGGCAGTTGCATGTAATCCTTTCACTGCAGCGCCTGGCTAACGGCGAGAGTGTGCAGAGCGTGGCGCTGGACCTGGGTTATGAAAATGCCAGCGGGTTTATCACCATGTTCCGCAAGGCCATGGGCCAACCGCCGGCGCGTTACCTGGCAGACCGAGCCAGTACCGTCGGGCCGCACAGCAACGTGTCAACTATCGCCTTGACGTGAGGTTTTGATGATCGTTCCCACGCTCTGCGTGGGAATGCCTCGTGTGCCGCTCCGCGTCACGCTTAGGGACGCAGAGCATCCTGGGCTGTGTTCCCACGCAGAGCGTGGGAACAATCCACCCGACTCAGTTCTTGTAGTCGG
Organism: Pseudomonas sp. NFPP02; assembly: GCF_900119355.1. Taxonomy (NCBI): domain Bacteria; kingdom Pseudomonadati; phylum Pseudomonadota; class Gammaproteobacteria; order Pseudomonadales; family Pseudomonadaceae; genus Pseudomonas; species Pseudomonas sp. NFPP02. The sequence continues at coordinate 101,911 of NZ_FPJI01000010.1, read as the reverse complement.
TATCGGTACGCTCAAGCTGGCGCACCAGCGCATTCCAATGCCGCGCCACGCCCGGGCCTTCGCCATTGCTGAACACCTTGGCCTGCTGCTCGACCTTGGCCACCACGTCAGCCGGTGGGAAGATCAACTCGGCATTCCCCGCTGCCTGTGCCGCAATCTGGATGTTGCAGGCCCGCTCCAGGCTTTGTAGTTGCTGGAAGGCATGCTCGACGCTGACGCCGCCCGTCAACAAGCCGTGGTTACGCAGGATCATCACACTCTTGTCGCCCAAATCCGCCACCAGCCGTTCACGCTCGTCCAGGTCCAGCGCCACGCCTTCGTAACCGTGGTAAGCCACACGCCCCGAGAATGCGATAGCGTGCTGGGAGATCGGCAACAACCCCTGCTTCTGCGCCGACACCGCAATACCGTCGCGGGTGTGGGTGTGCAGCACCGCTTGCAAATCATGGCGTGCGCCGTGGATGGCGCTGTGGATCACATAGCCGGCGTAGTTGATCCCCAGGCCCGTAGGGTCATCGACAAGGGTGCCGTCCAGATCGACCTTGACCAGGTTGGAGGCGCTGATTTCGTCGAACAACAGCCCGAAAGCATTGATCAGGAAATGCTCCTCGGCCCCTGGCACCCGCGCCGAGAAATGCGTGTAGATATGATCGGTCCACTTGTACAACGCCGCCAGTCGGTAGGCCGCGGCCAACTTGACCCGCACCTCCCACTCTTGCGGTGTGACCCGCTGGCGCACATTGCTCAACACACTGGAAATCGGCGTGACGCTACTCATGGCAAATCTTCCTGGATGACCTAAGGGACTTCCAGGCAAGACTAGGGGATGGTCATAAATAATAAAAAGCACATTTTAATCTAAGCTAATTATTATATTTATTTATAAAAAGCAGCAGTGGCAGCGTTCAGGCCACCACGGGAGCAAGCTCCCTCGCCGCCAATCAACTCCGCAGGTTCAACGCCCGTTGTTGAGCTTTTCGTTGATTGCATCCGTTTGCCGTTCAATGTCCTTGATCGAGGTCGGCGTCACGACTTTGTCGATGGTGTCAGTCTTGGGGTTCGCAGGTTCAAGCGTCTGCCCTTTGGTGGCCTGGGCATTACCTTTTTGCGCATCTTCAGAGCTGACGGGGTCGGGGGTTTTATCGGCGGTTTTACGATCAGTCACAGTGCAATCCTCCTGGCAGTGGCAGGCCCCTGAGATGGCGGCCCTATGCAGCAGAACCCTGCGAATCCGGATTGGTTCAAGTCAATTGCCTCGCCTCACCACTGGGCAAAAAAGCGCAAAAAAATTTAAACCTTTTACCCGCCTCTCGATTCAACAGTCAGGTAACGGCATCCCGCCATTTCCAAGGAGAGACACCATGAAAACTCGACTGATGAAACCGATGGGCCTTACCTTCATGCTGATTGCAGGCTCGATTTCCACCGCGATGGCGGCGACCTCCAACGACTTTGTCGACAACGCCGCCGAGGGCGGTATCACCGAGGTGGAAGCGGGCAAGCTGGCCCTGGAAAAAAGCAGCTCGGCGGACGTAAAGACCTTCGCCCAGCATATGGTCACAGACCATACCAAGGCCAATCAGGAACTGATGGCCCTGGCGAAAAAACTCGATATCGAAGTACCCGATGACGCTGCGCTCACCGACCAGGCGAAGAAAGCCATTCTGGAAATGCGCGATGAATCCTTCGACAAGGCCTATGCCAACAACCAGGTAGCGGCCCATGAAAAAACCGTCGAACTGTTCAAGAAAGAAGCGGCCTCCTCGGACAATCCCGAGCTGAAAGCCTTCGCCACCAAGACCCTGCCCACCCTTGAAGCCCACCTGAAAATGGCCAAGGAACTGCAAACCAAATACGCCCATTAATCCATCCATGACCCAAGGAGACACTCGACCATGAGCTCGCAACTCAACGGCAAGCACATCCTCGTCATCACCTCCAACACCGGCATCGAGCGCGACGAGTTGCTCAAGCCTCTGGAGACGCTGCGTGGCTACGGCGCGACCGTGACGCACGCCTCCAGCAAAGGGGGCACAACCCAGACATTTGTCGGCGACACGGAAAAAGACCAGACCGTGGAATCCGACGTGCAACTGTCGGATGTTGTCAGCGCCGACTTCGATGCGCTGGTCATCCCGGGCGGTACAGTGAATGCCGATACACTGCGCCAGGATGCCGCCGCGCTGCGCTTGATCAATGAGTTCGTGCAGGCCGGCAAGACCATCGCGGCGATCTGCCACGGGCCATGGACCCTGATCGACGCTGGCGTGGTCAAGGGCAAAACCCTGACCGCCTATAAAAGCGTGCGCATCGACCTTGAAAACGCCGGCGCTGCCGGCGTGGTGGATGCCGAGGTTAAAGAGTGCCAGGCCAATGGCTGGACCTTGATCACCTCGCGCACGCCGGACGATCTACCGGCGTTCAATGAGGCGATTGCCAAGGCCGTCGGCGGCTGATCGGTTGACCGCAATGAAAACAGGCGCCCCATGGGCTAATGCCAGTCAGTTAAGAGCTCGAGCAGACAACCAGTGACTTGTGGCGAGGGAGCTTGCTCCCGCTGGACGCGTAGCAGTCCCATTTTTGGGGCCGCTTCGCGCCCCAGCGGGAGCAAGCTCCCTCGCCACAGTTACCGATTCTGTCTTAACTGACTGGCATTAGCCCCATGGGGGCCTGTTTTTTATCACTTACCGTTTCAGCTTTTACGCTGCTGCGCCATTTCACGCTTGGGTCCGAACATCGCCCACGCAATCAACCCCAGCAACGGCACGAACACCAGCACCACGACCCACAACCCCTTGGTCTCCCATCCGCCAGTGCTGCGCAAAACGATATTGATCGCCCAGAGTTCCAAGAGCAGCAGAACCACCGCCAATACGATCCAGATATATTCAATTTGCATGATTCACCTCCTGAAGTCTAAGCGTTAGGTCAAGCAGATGCCCCAAGGGTTCCATTAGAATTTTCCTGGCCACACTTTCTGGCCGCCCGTTGCGCTGGAGCGTCAGCAACCGGTTGTGCGTTGTGCAATCTCAACGCGGCCCGACCATGCAAGCTGCACGACCTCCAAGCATACAAAAAAATACAACCAACTGATTTATAAGATAATTTTTAACCATAAAAGTTGGTACGCCTGATGCAACCTTCCTCACCACGAGGCGTGCACTTCGACACGCCCGCATACCCCCCCGTGAGGTTACCTATGAATGCCATCGACCTGCTAAAAGCCGACCATGAACGCGTCAAGACCCTGCTGACCCAGTTAAGCGAATCCACTGAACGCGGGGTAAAAAAGCGTACCGAGTTGTTGGCCAAACTCGAAATGGAGATCACCCTGCATACCCAACTCGAAGAAGAGATCCTCTACCCCGCGTTCAGGAAAGCTGGTGGCAAGGAACAGGACATCATGTACCACGAAGCCAAGGAAGAGCACCGTACCGTCGACTCGCTGGTACTGCCGGACTTGAAGAAAACCGACCCCTCGTCCACCGAGTTTTCCGGTCGCGTCAAAGTGGTCAAGGAGTTGCTTGAGCACCATATCGAAGAAGAAGAAACCGAGATGTTCCCTCAGGCCAAGAAACTGCTGGGTAAAGCGCTGCTCGAAGAGCTGGGAGCCGAGATGGAAGCGATGAAGGCCGCGCACAAAAAAGCCATGGCGAAAAAACCGCTGGCGGCGTAACGGCTACCTCCTCGCAGCAAGGTTCGCGCGACAGTGACCCACAGGCCCTGTCGCGCTATCGATTTGCACCGATGATTTCTCCTCGCTCACTCAGCGATCCGGCCGACCGAGCCGGCCTGGCGCCCCATGCTAGCGTGCCATTGCCCTTGGCAGTGGCCGGGGGCTTTCAGGAGATTCATCACAATGGACACGCACTCCCCCACCTATACCCACCTGTTCAAAGAGGACTGGCACCTGCTGTGTTCGGCCTCTTCCATGGCGGCAATCGACTCCCCGATCGCCTACCTGAAGGCGTTATACCTGTTTGCCCAAGCGCTGGAAAAAAGCGGTAAAGGCAAACAGCCCAAGATCACCCTCGACCGGCGACGCCCCGAACTCAAGACACTGCCCCTGGACGAACGCGGCCTCAGCGCTGTGATTCCTCAACTCTCGATGATCAACGAAACCCTGTCCCGCCAGATCGACGCTCATCTCAAACAAACCCGCCGTGAATACCGCGGCCGCTCCCTTGATGAGGTGCTCGGCAGGCAACGCTTCCCCTTCGTGCTGCCGTTCGAACGCGCGCATCGCCAGTGCTGGCTCGGTTTGTCCGGCGGCAAGCCACAATTGGGCGAACTCAGTTACCGCATCAGCCTCAAGCTGCCCACCAGCCAGCGCGCGCAAAACACTTACGGCGTGGTCCGGCACGAGGCCTATGAAGCGCAACGTTTGCTGTCCGGGCTGAGCCCTGCCCAGCAGGTGTTATTGACCGAGCCTTTGTTAATAAGAACGGGAGACGTACAGGCAGAAGATTTTTTTACCCAGCACTATGGTACCCAGGAGCAGCCCCTTGAGGAGTTGTCCCACTGGTTGCAGAAAACCGGACTCACCGCCGATCAGACCGAAGCGCTACTGGCCTGCGGCAAGTATGTGCCGATGCTGTCGAGCAATGTTCTGGCAAGCGCCCTGCCAACGCCGCCGGCCAAGCTGCGCCTGCACAACGGTGCCGCGTACGTGAACGGGCCGATCACCGAGGCCGGCGCGACCCAGTCGCCCCTGTCGATCAATGCGCAGGACAAGGATGGTGCGCGCCTGCTCAATACCTCATGGGAACGTTACCAGCGCCTGCACCGAATGATCCGCCTGCAACGCTGGACGCAATTGCCCTTCGACGCACTCGACGCCCTGTCAACGAGCGTGGTGCGGCGTGAACACGAGGGCGACCCGGCGCGGCCCGCCAACGACAATACCCTGCGCGCACTGGGCGTCTATCGCTATCTGGAGCGCCGCTACAGCCTGTCATTGCAAGCCTTTGCCGCCGTGCTGGATGAGATACCGGTGTGGGCACCCGGCACTCGTCTGTCGCTGTACGACCAGCTGTTCAATCCCGGCCCGTTGCCAGGCCAGGCATTGACGCTGGACAGGCCGACCCTGGCCTTGAGGGAGGAAATCCCGACAACCCTGCGCCACCAGCTCTGTACCGGCCTGCACCTGAGCGACACCCCGGCCTCGTTGCACTGGCTGATCAAGCAGGCCCGCCTGCATCTACCCGCTTCTTGCCCAACGCTTACGTTTTATAGCGCGCTGTATCGCCAAACCCGTATCGCGCGATTGTTCGGGCTGTCAGTGCTCGACAGCTACCATGTGGCGGCGCTGCTGGGCGGTAAGGATTACACCGCACAACTGGTCAACCCGAGCCTGCGTCGCTCCGGCGTCAATGCCCCTGCCGACCTGCTCGATGTGCTGATGCAAATGGACTGGCTGGTCCGCTGGCTCAACGACACGGGTCAAACGGTTGATCAGCTTCGCCGCCAATTGCTATTGGATGCCCAATCCCCACCGCCCCACGTGCAGACGTACATCACCCAACTCGATGAGGTAATCGAACTGACCCGCCATGGCCTGTTGGCGCAAGAAGACCTCGCTGACCTGTCATTGCCCCAGCCCGAGTCTGACACCAAAGCGGCGCCCATTGCCTGGCATGCCCTCATCGTACAAGGGCTGCTGCACAGCCAACCGCTGCTCAAGCCCGCGCCGCCCAAAGAACTGCCCAATGGGCTGGTGCAGCTTATCGAAGCCCAGACCCTGAGCCTCGACCCAGAACGCAACACGGCTCTGCACAGCGATGCCAAACAGGCAGTGACCAAGAAGCTGGGCGCGTTCTACCAACAAATGCAGCCGCTGAAAGCAAAAATCGACACGCTGCTCAACGCTCCCTCACACCTTGCCGGTGACCCCGCCGCGTACCTGCAATGGCGCAAACTCGTGGTTCGACAAATTGCCCGAACCGCCACTGCCGAATCCACCACGGAGCTGCACAAAAATGTATTGCTGAGCCTGCCGGATGCCGAAGTGTCCTTGGGGCTGGCAGTGAGTCGTGAGGCCTTGCAGACCTTCGTGCTCCATCCGCACTGGCTGAGCCCGGACCACACCGCGGCCTCGCTGCTCAAGCTGACGCTGAGCACGCTGTACCTGCTGCAACGCTTTGCCCATTGCCTCAGCACCTACGGGCTGGCCCAGGACAGCGTGCTCGCCTATTTACAATGCGCCAATTCATCCTCCGTCGAAGGCTCCGCCATAACTGACAATGGGGCTTGCACCTCGCAACTGGCCGCATTGCTCAAGTGGGATGTCGATGAAATCAACCTGCTCGTTGAATCTCTGCCTGCCAAACAGGTGAGGACCCTGGCCGACCTGGACTGGCTCCTGCGTTGCCATGAAGCCGTCAGGCTCACCGGCCTTTCCGCCAGCGCCTTGCTCAAGGCTGCCGACCTGCATGCCACCTTGATGAATGAAGACTGGCAACACGTTGGCTCGGCATTGATCGCCACAACCCCCTAACCCCGTTGTATTTCGCCTGGTTCAAGGAATGACCATGTCTGACACCCTCACCCAACACCTCAACGAACACCTGCGCGACGCGATGCTGGGGTTCTACCTCAACAGCGTGCTGCCTGAAGACACGGCAGTGGCCGATACCGTCAAGACCGTAGACGATATCTATACCTATTGGCTGCTCGACCCCCAGGTCAGCCATACGGTGCCCACCACCCGTATCGCCAGCGCCATTGCCAGCCTGCAGCAGTACATCACAGGCATTTACCTGGGCCTGGAGCCCGGCTACGACGAACAGGGCATGAGCGCTGACGAGCAGAGCGAGTGGCGAGACCAGTTGCTGTCCTATTCACTGTGGCGTGCCCACCAGCAACTCCAGCACTACCCGGCCACCTACCTGAGCCCTGCATTGCGCCATGACAAAAGCGACAACTTCAGGCAACTGGAGAACCAGCTCAACCAATTTCGCATCGAGCCTGCGCCGCTGCAGACAGCCGTCCACAGTTACCTCAGCCGCTTCGAAGCACTTGCCAACATCAAGACCCTCAATGGTTATATCGACGGTGATAAAGACAGCTTTGCCAGCAGCACTTATTACTTCACCGGCAAGTCCAGTCCGGAAAACACCTATTACTGGCGCACGCTGAAAATGGCCTCGGGCGACGCGGCCACTCCGCCAGCCTGGTCCTCCTGGCAAAAGATCCCGCTGTCGATTGACGATAACGTCCCCGAACAGACGATTCGCCCGGTGGTGTTCAACGGGCGCCTCTTCGTGGTGTGGGCCCAATGCATCAACCCGACGTCCTCGTCGAGGGACATCACCCCGATTGGACGAGGTGATGTCGAATCGGAGAGGGAATACCAACAACGGCTGGAAACCCGGATAAAGACCACCTATCTACAGTTGCGCTTGTACTTTTCCTATAAAAAACTGGATGACAGTTGGAGCGTGCCGCAGGCCTGCATTCAGGAATACAGCCTTGCACAGGGCCTTGACGAATTGAGCTCGGAAGACCTGATGAGTGCCACTGCGTCCATCGCCGTACTCGATTCAAAAAGCCAACCGCCGTCACTGTTCCTGGGCCTGAGCGCACAGCCGAACCATCAAACGGCTTCCTCGCACAACGGCGTGCATCGGCATTTCTTTCAAGCGGTACGGCTGGATCAGCACTTCAACGTCCATTGGCTGGAAACCCTGGGCAGCACTCGGCGGATGTTCTCCTGGCATAAAGAGTCTGAACTGGCCGGGCGGTACCAGGCCCTGTTCGGGCACCACAACAGGTCAAGATTTCAATTCAGGGCGCCCGAAACGGTCCAGGTCAAAGTTCACTCCCTGACCAACAATGCGCCCCATGGCACCACCCATGGCTGGAATTACGAAGACAATCAACAGCATATCCGCAGTCTTTCGGCTGAGAGCGATATCCGGTTCAACCGAACGACGTCAGTACTGGAGGTCACCACTCGCCTGGCGAAACGCTTCGAACCGCACCGCACTGTCAGGTTCAGCAAGGCAGACGCAATGGCCAATTTGACCATCACCCTCAGCAGCAGTGGTCCTGCCCAGAACGAGATGCTGGCGTTAGGCCCCACTGCCGAGATTTTCCTGGAAAGCGCCAGGCTGGCAACCTTTTCCAACGTGCGCATCGACTTGACCCTCAAGTGCAACGAGACCGGCGTCAGCTATGCCCAATTCATAAAAAATGCAGCGAATCAGCCGACAACCTTTACCCTGCCGCAGATTGAAAAAGATCAAGAAACCCCGAAAAGCGCGACATTCAATCTGCGCGACCAACGCATTAGCCAAGAAGCCTTCGATTATTTTTTCAATACGCCGGACGCCACCTATACCGTCATTCTCTCGTTCTACAACAATCAAGCGGAGTCCAGCAGCCATGCCTACGACTTGGTACTGGACAAGGTCCAGGTCCAGCAGAAACAACGCCTGTACAAACCCGTGTTGATGTATCCCAGACAGGGAGACAGCGCTTTACCGGAAAGCCCTCATCGCAATAACACGGTACTCGTCGGCCTGGCAGACGCCTCTCGGCGCACCCTGCGCGACACGTTCACTGAACTCTCCGAAACGCACACGCTTGAGGCGCAGATCGAACTCTCCCCCTCGACCTTGCACCCCTACGACGAGGACTCCACTGACACGACGGCTTCCACATTGACGCTGATTCACGGCGTGTTGCTACTGGAAAGCGATGTGCATTACCCCGACCCCATCATCCTGGGCTACGCGCTGAAAACCGCGACTTTCACCCTGCCGCCCGATAACAGCACCCCCATCATTCCACTGGCTCCGTTTATCCGGCGACTCGCTACCCCGCCCTATGGCACGGCAGAGTTCATCGACTTCAGCGGGTCCACTATCGAGTCTCTCGATAAGCCTGAAAACAAACGAGCGCCCATACGCACCAACACCTGCGTGGCCGGGCTGCTGGCAAAAACCGCGGGCGCAGGTTTGCATGAGCTGTTTGCGTTGGCGCCGGATGCCTGGCGCGAGCCGCCCTTGCTAGGCGAGAAAAAGCCCAGTCCACTGGACTTTCACGGCCCCCATGGCACCTATTACTGGGAGTTGTTTCTTTACCTGCCCTGGCTGTTGGCACAACGCCTGAACCAGGAGCAACAATACGCCGAGGCCGAAACGTGGATACGCTACGTGTTCGATCCCGTACACCCATCCGGGTTCTGGCGCCTGCCTGCGCTGCTTACCAGTGCGCCACAACGCCACGACGTCTCGTCCGTGTCCCACCCATTGGCGACAAGCAGCGCGGTACATTTTCGTCAGGCGCTGTACCTGCTGTACGTCGACATCCTGCTCAATCGCGGGGATGCGGCCTACCGGCAAATGACCCGTGACGGCCTGGCCGACGCCAAGTTGTGGTACATCCGCGTCAAGGGCTTGCTCGGGCCAAGGCCGCCGCTCAACCCGGTCGATCCCTGGGCAGCCACGACCCTGGACAAACTGCAAAACCCTTCCACGCTCGATAGCACGACAGTACCTGCGGGCACCTCGCGGCTGTGTCGGTCCCTGAGCCCTGATTTGCTGCTGCGCTGGGACAAGATCGAATCTCGCCTGCACAACCTGCGCCATCACCTGGATCTGACCGGCAAACCCTTGAGTCTGCCGCTGTACGCCGCGACCCTGACGCCTCAAACGCTGCTTGCCGCGTACCAGCAAGGGGCGGTCGGCGCCAGCCTGCGCCCGTCGCTGCGTACCGCCCAGGCCGCGCACTATCGCTTCCAGGTGCTGCTGGGACACGCCTTGCAAGCGGTCGACAACCTGATCCAGTTGGGGACGACCTTACTGTCGTTGTTCGAACGCAAAGAGCAGGCCCAGTACCTGGAAACCCAGCAGCAGCAAGCCTGGGACTTGGCGAGGCTGGCCGTCGAGCAACAGGCCCAGGCCGTACAGTTCGATGCGAGGAACCAGGAGGCGCTGTTGGCAGGACGCCGCATGGTCGAAGCGCGGGTGGCGTTCTTCGAACAGCAGCTCAAGCGGGGCATCAGCCCGGCCGAGGCCCAGGCCACCCAGGAGTACCAGGACAGTGCACGCTGGGACACCGCCGCCGCCGTGGCACAAGCCGGCGCGGGGCTGGCGATGCTGATACCGAATATTTTTGGCACCTCCAACGGCGGCGTGCGCTACGAGGGCGCTTTTCACGCCCTGCACGCGGCGTCCCAAGGCATTGCCAATGAAAAGCGCGCCAACGCTGCCCACCTGGACCGCACCGACCTGTTTGCCCGACGCGCCGCCGAGTGGGCCCATTCGCTTGAACAGGCACGCCTTGAGCTGGCCCAGGTCGACGCGCAACTGCAGGCTTATACCGAACAGCAAGCCCATACCCGCTTGCAACTGGGCCTGGCCCAGACCAGCCTGACCCAGGCACGAAGCCTGTACGACCAGCTCGGCAAACGCTTTACCAACGCCCAACTGTATCAATGGCTCAATGGCCAACTTTCCACTTTCTACTACCAAGCCTATGACTCGACCCTGTCGCTGTGCCTGGCGGCCGAGGCCTGCTGGCAGGAAGAACGGGCTCAGTGGGACAAGCACTTCATTCAAACCCAGCATTGGACCCATCAATATCGCGGCTTCAGCGCCGGCGAAGCGCTCAAGCAAAATCTACTGAGCATGAGTAACGCCTACGTCACCCACAACGAACGTTTGCTGGAGATCACTAAAACCGTGTCGCTGCGCCATCTGCACAGCCAAGACCCGATGGCCACGCGCGACATGCCCTGGGCCGCGCTTAAAGCCGACCTGGTAAAAACCGGCACCTTGACCTTTGAACTGACCCTCAAGCTGTTTGACGACGACTACCCAGGCCATTACCTGCGGCGTATCAAGCACGTCAGTGTGTCCCTGCCCGCCACGCTGGGCCCCTATGAAGACATCAAGGCCATCCTGACCCAAACCGCCAATACCACGCACGTCACCCCAGCGACCAGACACACCGAAGCCGCGGTAAAAAAAGACCTGCGCGCCAAACAGCAAATCGCCCTGTCCAGCGGGCTCAACGACAGCGGATTGTTCACCTTGAACTTCGACAGCGACGAGCGTTACCTGCCGTTCGAATACACAGGAGCGATCTCCACCTGGCAACTGACCTTTCCCAACCATGCCCGGCAAAACGCTCTGCTCGAATCCCTCACCGATATCATCGTGCACCTGCGCTACACCGCTAAAAACACCGGAGGTCAACGATGAGCGTGCAGTCGCCCGAACTCTTGGAACCTAAGATTCCTGCGTTGCCCAAGGGCGGTGGCGCCATCCAGGGCCCCGGCGCGCAATGGGGCGCCGTGGGCACACGGGGTGAGGCGTGCCTGGAGGTGCCCTTGCCCATTTCGCCGGGCCGTGGCTTCACGCCGGCCTTGAGCCTGGGTTATCGCAGCGCCCAAGGCAACGGGCCCTTCGGCCTCGGCTGGGCGATGTCGGCAGGCGCCATCAGCCGTGATACCCGCAAAGGCGTACCGGCCTACGGTGATGACGACCGTTTCATCAGCCCCCAAGGCATCGACATGATCCCTGAGCGTGATGCCGACGGCGAAGTTCAGGCCACGACCTGGGACCACTATAACGGCCTGGCCCTGGGTGAATCCCACCGAGTGGTGCGCTATTTTCCGGTGATAGAAGCGCGCTTCGACCGTATCGAGCATTGGTCTTGCGAAAGCGACAAGGCCGGGTTCTGGCTGGTTCAGGGGGCCGACGGCTGCGTGCACCTGTTCGGCAAGACCCTGATCGCGCGCTGTGCAGACCCGAACGACGATCTACGTGTTGCCCAATGGCTGTTGCAGGAAAGCCTCAACCCCCTGGGTGAGCAGATCTATTACCACTACAAACACGACGACCAGCCGCCAAGCGCCGCCAGGGACTATCGCGCCCAGCGTTATCTGGCGCGGGTGTGCTACGGCAACCTCAAGCCCCTTGAGCATCTGGCGCTGTGGCGCGCGGACGCCCTTGCTGACAAGCAATGGCACTTCGAACTGCTGCTGGATTATGGTGAACGCCACACCGGCCTGAGCCAAGTGCCGACCTATGCCGAACAACACGCTTGGCCGGTCCGCAACGACCCGATCAGCAGTTATGCCTATGGCTTTGAACTCGGCACCCTGCGGCGGTGCCAGCAAGTGCTGATGTTTCATTACTTCCCCGACGAGCCGAGCCTGGGCGCCGAGCCGGTGCTGACGCGGCGTCTGTTGCTGGAGTACACCCATCGCCACGCCATCGGCAGTTGCCTGAACGCCGTGCACAACCAGGCCTTTGACGCCCAGGGAAACGCCAGTGCCTGGCCGCCCCTGGAACTGGCCTACAGCGCCTTCGTGCCGACGCTGGACGCCGCGCGCTACCAAGCGTTCGACGCCATGGCGGGCGTCAACGATGGGCAGCATTATCAACTGGTGGACCTGTACCGCGACGGCTTGCCGGGCATCCTGCACCGCACCGATAAAAGCTGGTACTACCGCGAGCCGCTCAGGGCCCCCGGCCCGGCCAGCAGCAATGCGCTGATCTATGGTCCATGGCAGGCCCTGCCACGCATCCCCCTCGCCGATACCGTCCAAGCCACGCGCCAGGCACTGGCGGATCTTGACGGCGATGGGCATCTGGAATGGGTGGTGGCGCAACCGGGGCTGAGTGGTTTTTTCAGCCTCGACTCGCAGCGGCAATGGTCGGGTTTCGTGCCTTTTGCGGCGATGCCCCAGGAGTTTTTCCATCCCCACGGGCAACTGGCCGACCTGATGGGCAGTGGGAGGCTGGACCTGGCCTTGATCGGCAGCCGTAGCGTGCGCCTGTATGCTCAGCGCCAGGACGGGGGGTTTGATCCTGGCCAGGAGGTGCGCCATGCGCCTGACGATGAGGGGCTACCCACCCTCAGCCATTCGCCGGCTGAATTGATCGCCTTTTGCGACCCCCTGGGCAGCGGCCAACAACACCTGGTGCGTATCCGCCATAACGAAATCAAATGCTGGCCCAACCTCGGCCGTGGACGCTTCGGCAAAGGGTTTGTCTTCGCCACACTGGCGTTCGACCACGCCAGCTTCGATGCCGCCCATATTCGCCTCGCCGACCTGGATGGTTCAGGCGCGGTGGACCTGATTTACCTGGCGCCTGAACACGTACAGATCTATATGAACCGCGCCGGCAGCGGGCTGGCATCGGAGCCACTGACATTGCCTTGGCCCGAGGGCGTGCGCCATGACGCGACGTGCCAGGTCAGCTTTGCCGACCTTCAAGGCCTGGGCTGTTCCAGCCTGATCCTGAGCGTGCCGCACATGACCCCCCAGCACTGGCGGTATGACTTCGTCAGTCTCAAACCGTATTTGTTAACCGCCACGCTCAACAACCGGGGGGCCACCACCCAGCTGAGCTACCGCAGCAGCGCCCAGGAATGGCTCGACGAAAAACAGCACTGGCAAACCTTGGGAGTGCCCCAAGGCAGTAGCCTTGCGTTCCCAGTGCAGGTGGTCAAGCGGCAACAGCAAAAGGACCTGGTCAGCGGCAACCGCTCCACCCAGTATTTTCGTTACCGGCAAGCCTGCTATGACCGTGAGGAGCGCCAGTTCCTCGGCTTTGGCCTGGTGTTGCACACCGAGCAACCCCCTACGGCCGATGCGCAGCCTGGGGTGTTGACCAAACGCTGGTTCCACACCTTTGAGCCCTCGCAGGAGGCTTTTTACCCGGGCGACCCACAGGCGCCCGCGCTGGGGCCAACCCTGCTGGGCCAGTTGGAGGCCGGGCGCACAGGAGACACGCTGATCACCACGCCCGTCGCAACCACCCGCCGCGCGATGCAGCGTGCATTGGCGGGGAGCCTGCTGCGGGAAGAGGTTTATGCCGCCGCCGATTCGCCACCACAGGCAGTGCCGTATTTGGTGCAGCAACAGCGCTATCTCATACGGCAATTAAGCCCGTCGGCCAAGGCCGGCGAACCGGCGGTGCTGCTGCCACTGTTGCTGGAGTCGCTGACCTGTCGCTACGAGCGCCAACCGGACGACCCGTGCTGCCGGCACATCCTCAATCTGCGCTGGGACCGCTACGCCGGCAATCTGCACAGCGTGGTGGTCGACTATGCCCGTCGCAGGACAGCCAGCGACTCCCCACCGCCCGGGCCAGCCCACCAGCAGCAGTGGTGGCGTGACGCACACGACTCAGCGCAGCAGACGTATTACCTCAACGAAACCCGCGCCCGCTTCATTCACCTGGACGCCGCGCAGCGCTGGCGCTTGCACTTGCCCTACCAGCAACGAAGCAACGTGCTGGTGCTGAGCAAAGAGGCGTTAGCGATTGAAAAAATAAGCTATGAACACTTCATCGCGCAGGGCCCGTCCGATCCATTGGGAACAGCGGCCGAACGCAGGCTGGGGGGGCTGTCGGTGCAGCACTACTGCGTGGCGGAGCACACCGAACCCTTGCCGGCCGGCACCGCGAGTTTTCAGGCGCTGCCTGCCTATATCGAGACGGCCGAACTCGATCAGCAAGCGCTGGAGGTATATGAGGGCCGCACTGTCACTGCTACGCTCAGTGCACAGCACTATCGGGCCATGGCCGCGTTCCTGTCACCGGACCCCGGGCAGGACGAGGCCATCACCCTGTGGTCCCTCGGCCAGGGTTACACCCGCTACGGCCAGGCCGAAATGTTCTATCGGCCTCGTCGGCATCAGGCGAGCCTGAGCCATGGGTTCACGCAGTCCGAGTACGACCGCTATGGGCTGTACATCATCAAAGTGCAATTGGCGGACGGCTGCACGACCCAGGCGCAGTACGACTACCGCCTTGGCCTGCCGGTGACGGTGACTGACGCACAGCGTACACAACGCTACGCGCACTACGACGCCCACGGGCAGCTGCTGGCGACCGGCCTCAAGGGTGAGGAGCAAGGAAAGCCCGTCGGCCATGACGCCCCTACGCCCTTCATCCGCACGCCCGATACGGGCCCGGCGCAGGCCCTGGCTGATCCGAAGGCGGCGTTGCTCAACGCTCAAAGCGCGTGCTTCTACGACGTGTTCAGTTGGATGGGGCGCATTCCACCCGCCAGCATCCAGGCGCAATGGGTAAGCAACGGTTACCTGCTGCCCAGCGGGCATATTCGTGCCTCGGCGTTGGCACGCCTGAACAGCCTGAGCGCTGCGCTCCCCCATCATCAAACCCTCAAGCGCATGATTCAGGCGGCCAGGCAAGTGCCGGTGCACGTCGTGGTACTGCACGCCGACCGTTGGCAAGGCACGTCGCAAACGGCGCAGATCCAGGTAGCCCTCGCCTTCAGCGACGGCTTTGGCCGCGTGCGGCAAACCCAGGAAAAGGCGCAACCGGGCCCGGCCTTTGCAGTCGATGACGCCGGTATGTTGAGCGCGGGTGCCGAGCCAACCGATGCCACTCGCCGTTGGCGGATCAGCGGCCGTGTGGAGTATGACAATCAGGGTTGCCTGGCGCGCACCTGGCGACCTTATTTTGCCGACCGTGCCGGCTATATCGACGATGCGGCCTTCAACACCTTGCGTCCCAGCGAGCAGCACTTTCATGACGCGTTGGGGCGCCCGGTACGCGTGCTCAATGCCAATGGCGACACGCGGCGCCAGACCTACCACGCCTGGTACAGCATCGCTGAAGACGAAAACGACACGCACGCGCCGGCCTGACAACAGAGCCGGGCCGTTACACGGCCCGCGCTCCTTGGCCTGACGTTGCGCGTATTAACGGCGGTGAGGGTCCATCACCCTGACCGCCCGATAGTTAAGCCCACTGATGTGCTGGATCATCACCCGATAGGCGCCACGACCGCGCTGCCCGCGATAACGCGGCAAGTCAAAACTGCGGACATTCTGCCCACCCGCCATGGCATGGCCGGTATGAAAATCCAGTGTGCGGTCTTCCAGCCGATCAATCACCCTTCTGAGAATTTCACCTCCGGGGCCATGTAATTCATTCTGAATAGGTGTGACGTCAATCTGGAGGGGCTCAGGCACCAGCCCGGAGGAAGGTCCCGGGCTTACCGGCTGCGCGGCGGGCACCTCAGAAGCGGAGCCTCTGCGGCCCACGCTCGTGACCCTGGTTTGCGGTTGTACTTCGGTGTGGGTCAGCCCAGCCGCTGGCAGCGGGCTGGCGCCCACTTTGCGTGCCGGGGCGCGCAGTTCTATGCCTACAAACCCCAACCTGGCAAGCGTAAAGCTAGGGTTACGCTCCGTTCGTGAGGCTGTTTCAGCCCGGTCCCGATGCTCGGTGGGCCCAACGTACCCATAAAGACCGCCCCGCGCTGCCGGGGTCAGCCCGTAGGACAGACTCTTAGTGTCAGCGGTAGCCAGACGGTGTTCCAGGAAAAATTCCGCCAACTCGCTGACTTCATGTTCGGTAGCGCCCTGTCGGCGGCCCAGCTCTTGCGCACCGACCGTTACGGACTGCTCATAGAACGCTCTGCGCTGAACGTCAGTGGTGCCTAATCGCTGAAGCGCGTAAAGCGCCACGCCCACCACACCTGAAATCAGCCCGAAATAAGCCAGTTCAGCCCTATAGCCTATCTCTACCCCTACTCCGTGCCCGATCAACAACACCAGGAGCAGAACCGTCACCACCTCCAGCATCGAGCGGCGCTGCAAACCGTCTTCGTCTACATAACCCATGGGGTTGTTCCCCACCATCGCATACAGGTTCAACCCATCCACATCCCCCGCCGGGTCAGCGCTGATCCACCGCAACAACCACGGCGCGTAGTACCTGAAGCCGTAGTAATACAGCCCGCTGGCGTCGCGCTCCTTGCCCGAATAACGTCGGGTTTTATAGTTCGCCTCCAAGGCACTTTTTGCCGCCCACCAGGCAGTAGCGCCGAAGGGGTAATAACTTTCCTGGCTCAACAGGCCGGCTGCCTCGTCCAGCTCCAGAGTGCCGCTGCCCAAATGATCGTCGAGGCTGAACCGCAGTTGCTCGTCCTGCATCTCGTCGGGGCGCTGCTGCTCCCACTGCAGCCCTCTGACCGAATGGCGCCCGCCCGGAGCAAGCACCACGTTCAACCACTCGCCATCCGGCCCGTGGCGATGCAGCTCCAGCCCTGGCAGATAAAGCACTTCATGGGTGTGAGTCTGCGTCTTGCCATGTGCCACGCGACGCTTGATGACTCGCTGGCCGGCGCCGTCGTACAGATACACCTCATCGTCATGTTCGCCATTGTCACGCAGCACCTGCGCGACGCGAACCAACTGGTTGCGCCCGTTCCAGGTCAACGCCTGACCAGGCGCCAGAGCCTGGAGATTGCCACGTTGGTCGAAGCCGTTGCCCAGGCCCGGCGCCTTTGCGCCCTCGCGAGCAATCACGCTGTGATTGCTGTGTTCACCCACCTGCATCCGTTGGGTATAACCGCTGCCGGTGCTGGGCACATGGCGCATCTGCGTCAGGTTACTGGCCGAGTCGTAGGCATAGTGGCGGGTGTAGTTGCCCCAGAGGTTGTCGTCTGTGGCGCCGAACGTGATTCGCCCCGGCAGTGCGGATGCGCCGGTATTGCGCGCGTTTTCACGGCCGGTGGCCTTGATCAATCGCGACAGGCTGTCGTATTCGAATGTGCTTACTGCCTCCACCTGCACGTTGCTGGCCCAGCGGGTCGGCTGCGCCGCATCGCGGATGCGCAACACATTGCCGACCCGGTCGTAGCTGTAGAAGAGGTCTTGCAGTCGCTTGCCTGCCGAATCCTTGAGGTGGGCGCTCAAGCGTGTCAAACGTCCATCGGTGTCCGAATACTCGGCAACGCTGAGCACGCCATTACCCAAGCGTTCGCTCAACACCTGGCCCGAGGCGTTGACGCTGCGTTGATCCACCAGGGTCTTGCGCGCTCCGCTTTTGAACAGGATCTCGCTTTTCGTCAACTGGCCGTCGACACCGTATTGAGATTGCTGGCGATTGCCGCGCGCGTCGACCTGCTCCAGGCGTTGCCCCAGCGCGTCGTGCTGCCAGGTGGTGGTGAAGGTCTGAGCTTGCAACTGCGCATCCCGCTCACTCACGGGCAGCGGCCAGTCGGGCACGGTGTGCGACGTGCACAGGCGCCGGGTTTGCTCGGTGATGTTGCCTTGCACGTCGTAGCGCTCAACGAGCAACGTGCCTGCCGGGTCATCGTGACGAATCATGCGCCCACAGCGATTGCGAGCCGCCTCCGTGGACGTCATGCCCGCGTAACTCATGCGCTCGACACAGCGTTCAGCCGCCGCCTCCTCCGCGCGCTCGAATACCGCGACGGGGCGCAGCAACGGGTCGTATTCGAACCGCTGGCGCGTGCCTCGACTGTCCCACTGTTGCACGACCTGGCCGCCACTGCCGAGCAAGCGCGTCTGACGGCCCGCATCCACGCTGTCGGTGCTCAGCACTTGCCCGCTCAAGCTATAACGATGAGACAGATTGGGCCGCACGTCGGGATCGGCAGCGTGCAACTCGAACAGCCTGGGGTCCCACTGTTGCTGCAACAGGCCGCGAGCGTCGAACACCTGCCGCGTGACCTGCGCGCTGGGTGATTGCTGCGCGGTATTGCGATGGTACGCCACGCTGCGCACGGTCAACCCTCGCGGGTCGACCACCGTCAGCGTGGGCGTGTTGTGATGCAAAGAAGACATAACCTGATGACCTGGAAACCAAAGAAGCCTAGAGCCTAGTCATCAAGCCGGTGCCAGCCTGCGGGCTCCGCACGCTGCGCAGTGTGCGGCGCTTCCGAGGGTGTCGTGAGGCTTACCGGACGCGGCGCTTCATGGCACCGGCAGCCAACCGCTGAAAGCACCTTGGGCACCCAACGGGGACCAGGCAAAATCCCAGGCGGGCGGCGGCAATGCCGGTCGCGGCGCGGCTATCGAAGGGTGGCCCTTCCAGTCGAACAGGGTGCAATCGCGCCAGCTCAAGACAATGCCTGCCGCCGGGCTGTCATCCGTCAGCACCCAGCGCGCAGCAGCGGCGGCCATGAAGGCCTCGATCGGCTCCTCATCGACCTGCGTGCGGTACGTCGAACTCAGCAACCAGCGGCATACGTTCAGATGGTACGTCCAGTCCAGCGGCGGCTGGTTGCGATAGGCCCAGGTCATGAAGGCGCGAAACAGGTTCAAGCCCTCCGGTGGGTCGAGCTTGAGCAACGCCGGGCAGATGTCGAACAAGGTATGCCAGTGAGGCAGCAGGCGTGCATCCAGGTGCACGAAGCAGCGCGAATTACTCGGGTAATCAGACAGCGCCGGTTGCGCACGCAGGCGCCGCGACGCCTTGCTGACCAGGCGGCCGGCGTCGGCAGGCAATTGAGGGTTCATAGAGTGTTCTCACAATCGTGACGAGAGAATGCCTCCTGGTTACAGGAAGCCCAAGGCACACGTCAGGATGCGGGAGAAGCGCGGGGGTTGGCCGAGGGCCAGGAATAGCGCGGCGGCGCCTTATTGCGCCGCTCATGGGCGACACGCGGGGCTTGGGTGAGGCCGAGCAGCCAGGCCAGGCCGATCAGAAACACCAGGGCAACGGTAACCGCGTTGCACACCGGGCAGGCAAAGTAGTTCGAGATGTTGCTGGAGGACGGGTTCGCCAACCCTTTGTCGGAAATTGGCGACTGACCGCCGTCCACCGAACAGAACAGCCCGCCGATGCCGTTGAGCTGCTGCCCCATCATCTGGCCATGCCCCAAACCGCAGGCGAACAGGTTCATCAGCACGCAGAAGTACAGGGCCCAGGCGATCAGTGAGCGGTCAGAGTGGCGCAATTTCATGGCGGCGACTCTACCACCGAAGCCATAAAAGAAAGAAATGCGACGCGCCCCTGTGGCAGAACGTCGCAGATTACGCGCGCCGGCCAGGGTTGCTAGACTCTGCACCCTTCTCGTTACTCCTTTTCAAAGCCTGGCGGAGCAGCTCCACGGCCCTACAGGCGTTTCACAGGATGCACAGTTGATGAGTACGTTATTCACCCGCCGCAAAGTGCTGACCGGCATGGGCCTATTGGGTCTGGGCAGCCTGCTGGGCGGCTGTGACTACAGCCCCAAGCTGAACTTCAAGTACGGCAAGGACCTCAGTGACAAGATCATGGGCCGCACCTTCAAGCTCAAGAACACCGACGGCGAAACCGTCACCCTGAGCTCGTACCGCGGCCTGATGCCGGTGGTGTTCTTCGGCTTCACCCAGTGCCCGGCCGTCTGCCCGACAGCCCTGGCCCGCGCCGCCCAGGCCAAGAAGCTGATGGGCCGCGATGGCAAGATCATGCAGGTGGTGTTCATCACCCTGGACCCCGAGCGCGACACCCCCGAAATTCTCGACAACTACGTCAAGGCCTTCGACCCAAGCTTCGAAGCGCTCTACGGCACCCCGGAAGAAATCGCCGTGGCCGCCAAGGAGTTCGGGATCTTTTATGAAAAGATCCCCGCCGGCGACACTTATACCCTCTCCCACACCGCCACCAGTTTCGTGTTCGACACCCGTGGCAACCTGCGCCTTGGCTTGCAGGCATCCCTTACCGCTCAAGAGTGCGCAGAAGACCTGCTCACCGTCATGGAGGTCTGCTAATGACTGCCGTTCAACACCTCAAGCGTCTCACCCTCGGTCTAACCCTGCTGGGCCTCGCTGCCCACGCCAGTGCCCAGGTACAAGTCACTGACGCCTGGGTACGCGCCTCCGTAGTGGGCCAACCGTCCAGTGGCGCCTTCATGACCCTCACAGCCGACAGCGACAGCAAACTGTTGAGCGTGGCATCGCCAGTGGCCAAGGACGTGCAGATTCATGAGATGAGCATGAAGGACGACGTCATGCGCATGGGCCCGGTGGGCTCGGTGGCCCTGCCTGCCGGCAAAGCCGTCAAGCTCGACCCCAACGGCTACCACGTCATGTTGATGGGCCTGACCGGCCAGATCAAGGAAGGCGACCAGGTACCACTGACCCTTACGGTAGAAGATGCCAAGGGTGAAAAGCAGGCCGTCGAAGTGAAGGCAACGGCGCGTGGGCTGGATGGCATGGACCACAGCAAGATGGACCATAGCAAGATGCATTGATTGCGCAAACAAGCCTGCAGCGCTTGCTCTGCTCCCCGGTAACGTTGGTTGAGGGTTGCCCCTCAACCATAGAATCTCCCACAGTTTGATTGCCGGGAGTGATCAGATAGGCTGTCAGGCCGCCCTCCCCAGGAATCATCGGTAATGCTGTTTGTCGTCATGCTCGGGGGCAAGCACCCGCGGGCCAGGATCGAAGTACACGATGTGGTGTTCGCCGTGGCGGACACCCTGCAAGCCACCTACCCGCAATTACGCGACGCCTGGTTCGGCAGCCCCAAAGGCGTACACATCGATTCATGGATGGCCGTCGATGGCGTCGACGGCTGGAAGGTTGAACTGAGCCACCTGGCGCCCCACGGCGATGCACTCCGCCTGTACTTCATCAACCTGGGCGGTTACGAAGCCAATAGCTTTGGCGAGTCCCATCACTACCTGCTGTTGGTCGCCCGTAACAAACAGGAGGCCATGGGCAAAGGCAAGCAGCAGATGCTCAGCCACTGGTCCCAGGCCCACACCGACGCGGTGCTGGATATCGACGACTGCCTGGCCATCGACCTGGTGGACGGCCGCTATATCCACCTGGTGCAAGCGGCGCACCGCCCGATCGTGCAGCGCAACGACTACCTTGTGCTGCCTTGAATCCTCACGGCGAAAACAGTGCCGGCTGAAACCCAGTGGAACTTTGCCGAGAAATAACCGCCTGAATCCGGTACGCTCACCGTTTTTTACTCTAGGAGTTACTCACCATGGCCAAAGCCACCGCCCGTCACATCCTCGTTGCCTCTGAAGACAAGTGCAACGAACTCAAGGCCCAAATCGAAGGCGGCGCTGATTTCGCAGAAATCGCTAAAGCCAACTCCAGCTGCCCATCCAGCCGCCAGGGCGGTGACCTCGGTTCGTTCGGCCCAGGCCAGATGGTCAAGGAATTCGACACCGTGGTCTTCAGTGCCCCGGTCAACACCGTGCAAGGCCCGGTGAAGACTCAGTTCGGCTACCACCTGCTGGAAGTCACCAGCCGCCAGGATTGATTCAATCCGCGCTGATGCTATAAACAACGGCCCGCCCTTTGGTGGGCCGTTGTGCATCTGATGACTGGCGATGCCCAGGCCGTTAGCGTACAAATCCTTATGACTCTTACCCGGCGCTCAAGGCTGATAATGCGATTGGCTTTTTCATCTCTGCTCTGTTCCACCCTGGCCTTGCTAATGGCCAGCACTGCGGTGATCGCAGCCCCGCAAACCTACCTGACGGTGTACGGCGAGCCCGCCAAATACGCCGAAGGTTTCAGCCATTTCGACTATGCCAACCCCAACGCTCCCAAGGGCGGCAGCCTGCGGCGTTCCGCGCTGGAGGTGGGGCGGTTTGACCATGTGCTGCCGTATATCGACAAAGGCATCGGCGTATCCCAGGTCGACGGCTGGGTGTATGCGCCCTTGGCGTTGCGCTCGCTGGATGAGCCTTACACCGTCTACGGCCTGGTGGCGCAAAAGATGGAGCGCGCCGACGATGGCCTGTCACTGCGCTTCTACCTGAACCCCAAGGCGCACTTTGCCGATGGCAAGCCCATCACCGCGCAAGACGTGCGCTACAGCTTTGACGTGCTGATGACCCAAGGCAGCTTGCGCTTTCGCACGCTATTTGCCGACGTGAAGCACGTCGAGGTCGAAGGTGAGCGCCAGGTGCGCTTTGACTTTTCCAGCAACGAAAACCGTACCCTGCCCCTGGATATCGCTACCTTGCCGGTGTTCCCCGAGCACTGGTGGAAGACCCGCGACTTTGCCAACGGCGGTGGCTACGAAGCGCCACTGGGCAGCGGCCCTTACAAGGTCAGCAAGATCGACTCCGGCAGTACCATCACCTTCACCCGTGACCCCGACTGGTGGGGCAAGGACTTGCCGGTCAGCCGCGGCCTGTACAACTTCGATCACCTGAGCCTGGAGTACTTCGGCGACACCGAAGTAGCGCGACAAGTGCTACGCGGCGGCGCCTATGATTTCAACCGTGAATTCTCCGCCACCGGTTACTCCATCGGCTACAACGGCCCGGCCCTGGACGATGGCCGCCTGCAGCGCGCGCACCTGGCCAAGGAGATGCCGCAGCCGGCCCAGGGCTATGTGTTCAACGTGCAAAAACCGATATTCAAGGATCGCCGCGTGCGCCAGGCCCTGGCGATGCTGTGGGATTTTGAATGGGCCAACCGGCAGATGATGCGCAACCTGTACATCCGACAGCAGAGCTATTTTTCCAATAGCCCGCTGGCCGCCAGCCAGTTGCCCACCCCGCAAGAACTGGCGATCCTCGAACCCCTGCGCGGGCAGATTCCCGACGAGGTGTTCACCCAGGTGTTCAAGGCCCCGGTCACCGATGGCAGTGGCATGATCCGCGACAAACAGTTGCAAGCCTTGGCCCTGCTGGAAGACGCCGGCTGGAAACCTGTGGGCGACAAACTCGTCAATGCCCAGGGCGAGCCACTGGAATTCACCTTCCTCAACGTCCAGAACGGCCTCGAACGCCTGTTGCTGCCCTACAAACGCAACCTGGCGCAGATCGGCATTACCCTGAACATCCGCCGCATCGACTCCTCGCAATACGTCAACCGACTGATGGCCCGCGACTACGACATGATCGTCACGGGTTTCCCAGTCACCACCTCGCCCGGCATGGAGCTGTACAACTATTTCGGCTCTGCCGCCGCGTTCGATTCGGGCGCCAACAACTACATCGTACTCAAGGACCCGGCCGTCGATACGCTGATCCATGGCCTGGTCAAGGCCGACACCCAGGCGAAGATGCTCACCTATGCCCACGCCCTGGACCGCGTACTGCAATGGAATTACCTGTGGATCCCCAACTATTACCCACCGGGCACCTCCGCCGCATGGTGGAACCGTTTCGGGCGCCCGGCCATCGAGGCGAAGAACGACGAAGCCTTGGAAACCTGGTGGGAAGTCAGCCCCACCCCGCTGACGAACGAACAAATGCAGGCTGAGTTGAAAAAACGCGGAGAGGCCCACTGATGTTTGCCTATATCGTACGGCGCCTGCTGCTGATCATCCCGACGCTGGTGATCATCCTGCTGGTGAACTTCGTGATCGTGCAGGCCGCGCCCGGCGGGCCGGTGGAGCAAGCCATCGCCCACTTGCAAGGCATTGGCGGCGGTGGTGTAGCCGGCGCATCCGGCGAAGGCATCAGCGGCTCGCGAGCCAGCCGCGGCCTGGACCCGAAGCTGATCAAGGACATCGAGAAACAATACGGCTTCGACAAATCCGCGCCGGAACGCCTGTGGTTGATGCTCAAGAACTATGCCCAACTGGACTTCGGCAACAGCTTCTTTCGTGGCGCGACGGTGACTGAGCTGATCCTGGAAAAGATGCCCGTCACGATTTCCCTTGGCCTGTGGGCCACGCTGATCACCTACCTGGTGTCGATCCCGCTGGGCATACGCAAGGCCGTGCGCCATGGCAGCAGCTTTGATATGTGGAGCAGCACGGCCATCGTCATCGGTTACGCGATGCCGGCGTTCCTGTTTGCGATGTTCCTGATCGTGGTGTTCGCGGGCGGCACCTCGCTGAACTGGTTCCCGGTACGCGGGCTGGTCTCGGAAAACTTCGCCGAACTGAGCACCGTGGGCAAAATCGCCGACTATTTCTGGCACCTGGTACTGCCAGTAACGGCGCTGGTGATCGGCGGCTTTGCCACCTTGACCATCCTGACCAAGAACTCGTTCCTCAATGAAATTACCCGCCAGTACGTGGTCACCGCCCGCGCCAAGGGTTTGAGCGAACGCCGGGTGCTGTACGGTCACGTGTTCCGCAATGCGATGTTGCTGGTGATCTCGGGGATTCCCCAAGCGTTTATCAGCGTGTTCTTTGCCGGTTCGCTGCTGATCGAGGTGATCTTCTCCCTCGATGGCCTGGGCCGCATGAGCTACGAGGCGGCCGTGTCCCGCGACTACCCGGTGGTGTTCGGCTCGCTGTTTATCTTCACCCTGTTCGGCCTCTTGATAAAACTCATCGGTGACCTCTGCTACACCCTGGTGGACCCGCGTATCGACTTCGCCGCGAGGAACGCCTGATGCTCAACCTCTCCCCCGTGGCCCGCCGACGCTTCGAGCGCTTCAAGAAAAACCGCCGTGGCTGGTGGTCGCTGTGGCTGTTTATCGGCCTGTTTATCCTGACCCTGGGCGGCGAGTTGATCGCCAATGACAAGCCCCTGGTGCTCAGTTTCAAGAACGAGCTGTATTTTCCGGTGTTCAAGCGCTACACCGAGCAGCAGTTCGGTGGGCAGTTGCCGTTCCAGGCGGACTACCGCAGTGACTACGTGCAAAAGCTGATCAAGCAGGATGGCGGCTGGATGCTGTTCCCGCCGATTCCATTCAGCGATGACACACCCAACTACGAACTCACCCGCCCTGCCCCGAGCCCGCCGTCGGCGGTGAACTGGCTGGGCACCGATGACCAGTCCCGCGATGTGTTGGCCCGGGTGATCTTTGGTGCACGGGTGTCGATCCTGTTTGCCCTGGCCCTGACCGCCATCAGCGCGGTCATTGGCATTGCCGCCGGGGCGTTGCAGGGGTACTACGGCGGCTGGGTGGACTTGCTCGGCCAGCGCATCCTCGAGGTGTGGTCTGGCCTGCCGGTGCTGTACCTGCTGATTATCCTGTCGGGGTTTGTGGAGCCGAACTTCTGGTGGTTGCTGGGGATCATGGCACTGTTTTCCTGGTTGGCCCTGGTGGACGTGGTGCGCGCCGAGTTCCTGCGTGGGCGCAACCTGGAGTACGTCAAGGCCGCACGCGCCCTGGGCCTGGGCGACGGCAAGATCATTCGCCGGCATATCCTGCCCAATGCCATGACCGCAACCCTCAGCTATTTGCCGTTTATCTTGACCGGGGCGATATCCACCTTGAGCGCCCTGGATTTCCTTGGCTTCGGCATGCCCGCCGGCAGCGCCTCCCTGGGCGAGCTGATCGGCCAGGGCAAGCAGAACCTGCAAGCGCCGTGGCTGGGCTTGACGGCGTTTTTCACCTTGGCGCTGATTCTGTCGTTGCTGGTGTTTATCGGCGAGGCACTGCGTGATGCCTTCGACCCCCGCTCATGAGTGACTGCGTATGAACCTGATCGAAATCCGCGACCTGTGCGTCGCCTTCAACGGCCAGACCGTCGTGCGCAACCTGAGCCTGGACGTGCGCCCTGGCGAGTGCCTGGCGTTGGTGGGCGAGTCGGGCTCGGGCAAGTCGGTGACGGCCCATTCGATCCTGCAACTGCTGCCGCAAGCCGGCACCGAAACCCTGGGTTCCATCAAGTATCGCGGCCAGGAACTGATCGGCACCTCACCGAGTACCTTGCAAAAATTGCGCGGCAACCGCATTGCCATGATCTTCCAGGAGCCGATGACCTCCCTCAACCCGCTGCACAGCATCGAAAAGCAGATCGGCGAAACCCTGCTGCTGCACAAGGGCCTGGGCGGCAAGGCGGCGCAGGCGCGCATCCTCGAACTGCTGGAACTGGTGGGCATCCAGAAACCCCAGGAACGGCTCAAGGCCTACCCCCATCAATTGTCCGGCGGCCAGCGCCAGCGGGTGATGATCGCCATGGCCCTGGCCTGCGAGCCCGAACTGCTGATTGCCGACGAGCCCACCACGGCGCTGGACGTGACGGTGCAGCGCAAGATCCTGCTGCTGCTCAAGTCCTTGCAACAACGCCTGGGCATGTCGCTGCTGCTGATCAGCCATGACCTCAACCTGGTGCGCAGTATCGCCCAGCGGGTCTGTGTGATGCGTGCCGGCGAAATCGTCGAGCAGGCTGACTGCCAGGCCTTGTTCACCGCACCGCAGCATCCCTACAGCCGCCTGCTGCTGGACGCCGAGCCCTCGGGCGATGTGCTGTGCAGCGAGCCCCGTGAGACGGTACTGGAAGTGGATGACCTGAGCGTGCAATTCCCCCTCGGTGGCGGGCTGTTCCGGGCCAAGACCTACCTGCGCGCGGTGGACGGCATCAGCCTCAGCGTGCAGCGCGGCAAAACCCTGGGGATTGTCGGCGAGTCCGGTTCCGGCAAGTCCACCCTGGGCCAGGCGATCCTGCGCTTGCTCGACTCCAGCGGCGGCATTCGCTTCCAGGGTGAGGCCCTGGACCCGCTCAACCATCAGCAGATGCGCCCATGGCGCAAGCAGATGCAGGTGGTGTTCCAGGACCCCTATGGCAGCCTCAGCCCGCGCATGTCGGTGCAGCAGATCATCAGCGAGGGCCTGGAAGTACACGCGCCGTGCAGCCTGGCCGAGCGTGACGCGCAAGTCATCCAGGTGCTCAAGGACGTGGGCCTCGACCCTGCCAGCCGACATCGCTACCCCCATGAGTTTTCCGGTGGCCAGCGCCAACGCATCGCCATTGCCCGCGCCCTTGTACTCAAGCCAGCGCTGATGCTGCTCGACGAACCGACCTCGGCCCTCGACCGTACAGTGCAGAAACAAGTGGTGGCGCTGCTGCGCGAACTGCAGGACAAATACGGCCTGACCTACCTGTTTATCAGCCATGACCTGGCGGTGGTGCGGGCCATGGCCCATGACATGATCGTGGTCAAGGATGGCAAGGTGGTGGAGCGTGGCGCGAGCCATGATGTGTTCGAATCGCCCCAACACCCGTACACCAAAGAACTGCTGGCAGCAGCGCACATCCCTTTGTGAGGTGAGATTGTTCCCACGCTCTGCGTGGGAACACAACCCGAGACGCTCCGCGTCGTGTCTTGGCCCTGCGCCAAGTGACGCAGAGCGTCACGGTAGACATTCCCACGCAGAGCGTGGGAACGATCATTAACAGGATTCTGTACCCATGAGTACCAGCCTCAAGGACTACCAACAGGTTCGCGGCCTGGCCATCCAGTCGCTGTTCGAGATCATCGAGCAGTCCAGCGAGGGCACAGTCATCGTCGACCGCGATGCGAACATCGTGTGGATGAACGAGCGTTACGCCAAGCGTTTTGGCCTCAAGAGCGCCGACCAAGCCATCGGCCAGCCTTGCGAGCAGGTGATTTCCAACAGCCTGCTGCGCCAGGTGGTGCGCAACGACCGGCCGATCCTGCTGGATATCCAGGACACTCCCAAAGGCCCGCTGGTGGTGATGCGCCTGCCGATCCACGACGAGGCCGGGGCGGTGATCGGCGCGATTGGGTTTGCGCTGTTCGATGAACTGCGCAACCTGTCGCCGCTGATCGAGCGCTACCTGAGCATGCAGCAGGAGCTGGCCTCCACGCGCTCGCTGCTGCGTTCGCGGCAAAGCAAATACAACTTCGCGCACTTTATCGGCACCAGCGCCGCCAGCCTTGAGGTCAAGCGCCGGGCGCGGCGCAGTGCGAGTGCCGATTCGCCGGTATTGCTGCTCGGGGAGACCGGCACCGGCAAGGAGCTGCTGGCCCAGGCCATTCACGGCGCATCGCCACGGGCGCACAAAGCCTTTGTGAGCGTCAACAGCGCGGCGATCCCCCATGATCTGCTTGAAGCCGAATTCTTCGGCACCGCACCCGGCGCCTTTACCGGTGCCGACCGCAAGGGTCGCCCCGGCAAGTTCCAGATTGCCCAGGGCGGCACGTTGTTTCTCGATGAAATCGGCGACATGCCGCTGCCACTGCAAAGCAAATTGCTGCGGGTGTTGCAGGAAAAGGAATTCGAACCGGTGGGCTCCAACGAGATGCTGCACAGCGATGTGCGGGTGATTGCCGCGACGTCCATGGACTTGGAAGCGGCGATCAAGCGTGGCGAGTTTCGCGCCGATCTGTATTACCGCCTCAACGTGCTGCCGATCCAGGTGCCGCCGCTGCGTGAACGGCTGGAGGATATTCCGGCGCTGAGCGAGGCGATCCTTGAGGAGTTGCGCAGCCAGCACGAACTGGAGCGCGATGCCCTGGCGCTGTTGGCCCAACATGCCTGGCCGGGCAATATCCGCGAGCTGCGCAATGTGCTGGAGCGGGCGGCGTTGCTGAGTGATGACTTGGTGTTGAATGCCGAGGAGATACGCACAGCGATTGGCACTTTTACGCCGGTTGAACGCCGTGCGCTGGTGTCGATGGAAGAAGAGACATTCAGTGCGGCACGGGAACGGTTAGATCGGCAGGTGATCGCAGCCGCGCTCACGGCGTGTGAAGGGAATGTGGTAGAGGCAGCCAAGCGGTTGGGGCTTGGGCGGTCAACGTTGTATAAAAAAATGCTGGCTCTTGGAATAACCCAGTCTCATTAAAGAGACTAGATTCCCACTATGGAGACAATCCTGTGTGGGAGCTGGCTTGCCTGCGATAGCGTTGGTTCAGCTAGGGAATATGGCACTGTTACACCGCTATCGCAGGCAAGCCAGCTCCCACAAGGGATCTCCACTCGTCTCTCGATTGAGACTGCCTTCTGGAAAACCGTCGTTAAAAAGTAAATAAATCTATATATATCAACAAGTTATAAATCTGGCACACATCTCGCTATAGCTTCCTCCCACAGCCTCACCCACAACAATAACAATCCGATGGAGACACACCATGAGTGTGATCATTGCCCTGGCCGCGCTCGCGCTGCTGATGCTGGCCGCCTACCGTGGCTATAGCGTTATCCTGTTCGCCCCCATCGCCGCCCTTGGCGCGGTGCTGCTCACCGACCCGTCCGCCGTCGCACCTGCCTTTACCGGGGTGTTCATGGAAAAGATGGTCGGTTTTATCAAGCTGTATTTCCCGGTATTCCTGCTCGGTGCGGTGTTCGGCAAGCTCATTGAGCTGTCGGGGTTTTCGCGCTCGATCGTGGCCGCTGCGATCCGCTTGCTCGGCACGCGCCAGGCGATGCTGGTGATTGTGCTGGTCTGCGCCCTGCTCACCTACGGTGGCGTGTCGCTGTTCGTGGTGGTGTTTGCGGTGTACCCGTTTGCCGCCGAGATGTTCCGCCAGAGCAATATCCCCAAGCGCCTGATCCCGGCGACCATCGCCCTCGGTGCGTTCTCGTTCACCATGGACGCCCTGCCCGGCACGCCGCAGATCCAGAACATCATCCCCAGCACCTTCTTCAACACCACCGCCTGGGCGGCGCCGTGGCTGGGGCTGATCGGCACGATCTTCGTGTTTTGCGCCGGTATGCTCTACCTCGCGCGCCAGCGCAACAAGGCCCAGCGCGCCGGTGAAGGTTATGGCACCGAGCTGCGCAATGAGCCGGAAACCGCCGACAACCTTGCCTTGCCCAACCCATGGGTCGCGCTGTCGCCGCTGATCCTGGTGGGGGTGATGAACCTGTTGTTCACCCACTGGATCCCGCAGTGGTACGGCAAGACCCACAGCCTCAGCCTGCCGGGCATGAGCGCGCCGGTGACCACCGAAATCGCCAAGCTCACCGCGATCTGGGCGGTGCAGGCGGCATTACTGGTGGGGATTATCGTGGTGCTGGTGTTCGGCTTCTCGGCGATCAAGAGCAAGCTGGCCGAAGGCAGTAAAAGCGCGGTAAGCGGTGCGCTGCTGGCGGCAATGAACACCGCCTCGGAATACGGCTTTGGCGCAGTAATCGCCTCGCTGCCAGGCTTTCTGGTACTGGCGGACTGGCTCAAGGGCATCCCCAACCCACTGGTCAACGAAGCGATCACCGTGACCTTGCTGGCCGGTATCACTGGCTCCGCTTCCGGCGGCATGAGCATCGCCCTGGCGGCGATGTCCGAGAGCTTCATTGCAGCCGCCCACGCGGCCAATATCCCCCTTGAGGTGCTGCACCGAGTCGCGGCCATGGCCAGCGGCGGCATGGACACCCTGCCCCACAACGGCGCGGTGATCACCCTGCTGGCGGTCACCGGGTTGACCCACCGCGAAGCCTACAAGGACATTTTTGGCATCACGATCATCAAGACCCTTGCGGTGTTCGTGGTGATCGGCACTTTCTACGCCACCGGCATTGTGTGAGGTTTTCATGACAACTTTGAATGGCAAGACCGCCCTGGTCACCGGCTCCACCAGCGGTATCGGCTTGGGGATTGCCCTGAGCCTGGCCAAGGCCGGCGCCAACCTGATTCTCAACGGCTTTGGCGACGCCAGCGCGGTGGTCGCCCAGGTGCAGGCCTTTGGCGGCAAGGTCGGGCATCACCCGGCAGACGTCAGCGACCCCGCGCAGATCGCAGACATGCTCGCCTACGCCGAGCGCGAGTTCGGTGGCGTGGACATCCTGGTCAACAATGCCGGTATCCAGCATGTGGCAGCGGTAGAAGACTTCCCTGTGGAGCGCTGGGATTCGATCATCGCCATCAACCTGTCCTCGGTGTTCCACAGCACACGCCTGAGCTTGCCGGGCATGAAGGCCAAGGGCTGGGGGCGTATCGTCAATATCGCCTCGGTGCATGGGCAAGTCGGCTCAGTGGGCAAGGCGGCGTATGTGGCGGCCAAACATGGGGTGATCGGCCTCACCAAGGTGGTGGGCCTGGAAACCGCCACCAGCAATGTCACCTGCAACGCCATCTGCCCGGGCTGGGTGCTGACGCCGCTGGTGCAGAAGCAGATTGATGATCGCGTGGCCACTGGAATAGACCCCCAGCAGGCGCAGCAGGATCTGTTGGCAGAGAAACAGCCGTCGCTGGAGTTTGTGACGCCGTCGCAGCTTGGGGAACTGGTGTTGTTCTTGTGCAGTGAAGCCGGCGCCCAGGTGCGCGGCGCGGCCTGGAACATCGACGGTGGCTGGCTGGCCCAGTAAACCCGTGATGATCGTTCCCACGCTTTGCGTGGGCACGCAGACCGGGGCGCTCCGCGCCCCAAAAGCGGACGCAGAGCGTCCAGTCAGGCATTCCCACGCGAAGCGTGGGAACGAGAAGAGGCAGCTTATGTCCGACATCCTCTGGCAACCCTCCCCGGAACGCATCGCCAATACGCGCATGGATCAGTTCCGCCGCTTCATCAACCAACGGCACGGCGTGCAGCTCGACGACTACCCCGCCCTGCACCAATGGAGCATCGACCAGCGCCCGGATTTCTGGCAGGCGATTGTCGCGTTCTTCGACGTGCAGTTTCGCAGCCCATCCAGCGTCACGCTGATCGAAGACATCGAGATGCCCAGCGCCCAATGGTTTCCCGGCGCCACCCTGAACTTCGCCGAACACCTGTTGCGCCGCCGTGACGATCATCCTGCGGTGGTGGCTGTCAGCGAAGACGGCCAACGTGAACAGTTGAGCTATGCACAACTGGCGGAACAGGTTGCCGGCCTGCAAAAAAGCCTGCGGGCGGCCGGGGTCGGCATAGGTGACCGGGTGGCCGCGTGTATGCCCAACACCTGGCAAACCCTGGTGGGCATGCTCGCCACCACCAGCCTCGGTGCGATCTGGTCGTGCTCCTCGCCAGATTTCGGCACCCAAGGCGTCATCGACCGCTTCGGCCAGATCGAGCCCAAGGTGCTGATCACCTGCGCAGGCTACCGCTATGCCGGCAAGCGCATCGACCAGAGCGCCAAGCTCAATGAGATCCTTGAACGCCTGCCCTCCCTGCAACAGCTGATCATCGTGCCTTACGCCAAGCCCGAAGCGCAGGCTGGGGACTACACCACCCACGCCCACGTCGCGCTGTGGGACGACTTCTATCAAGCCGGCGGCGAACCGGAATTTGTCGCGGTGCCGTTCGACCACCCGCTGTATATCCTTTATTCCAGCGGCACCACCGGCATCCCCAAGTGCATCATCCACGGCACTGGCGGCGTATTGCTGACGCACCTCAAGGAACACGGCCTGCATGCCGACCTGAACCGCGAGGACTGCCTGTTCTACTACACCACCTGCGGCTGGATGATGTGGAACTGGCTGGTGTCGGTGCTGGCGATCGGCGCCACCGCGGTGCTGTACGACGGCTCGCCGTTCCACCCCGGCCCCGAACGTTTGATCGACCTGATCGATGCGGAAAAAATCAGCGTGTTCGGCACCAGCCCCAAATTCCTCGCCACCCTGGAAAAGTCCGGGTTGCAGCCGCGCCTGAGCCACGACCTGGGCAGCCTCAAGGGTCTGATTTCGACCGGCTCGCCGCTGTCGCCCCAGAGTTACGACTACGTGTACCGCGAGATCAAGGCTGAGCTGTGCCTGTCCTCGATGTCCGGTGGCACCGACATTGTCTCCTGCTTTGTGATCGGCAACCCGGTGCTGCCGGTACGGCGCGGTGAAATGCAGTGCAAGAGCCTGGCCATGGCCATCGAAGTGTGGGACGACCAGGGCCGGCCCCTGATCGGGGAGAAAGGCGAACTGGTGTGCACCCGGCACTTCCCTGCTATGCCCATCGGGCTGTGGAATGACCCGCAACAGCAAAAACTGCGCGCCTCGTATTTCAGCCAGTTCCCCGGCGTGTGGGCACAGGGTGACTATGCCGAGCAACGCGCCAACGGCAGCCTGTTGATCCACGGGCGTTCCGATGCGGTGCTCAACCCCGGCGGCGTGCGCATTGGCACCGCCGAGATTTATCGCCAGGTGGAAAAGGTCCCGCAGGTGCTGGAAAGCCTCGCCATCGGTCAACGCTGGCAGGACGACGTGCGCGTGGTGCTGTTTGTGCGCCTGGATGATGGAATTGAACTGGACGAGGCGCTGCAACAGCAGATTCGCCAAGTGATTCGCGCCAACACCACACCGCGGCACGTGCCGGCGAAGATCCTCGCTGTCACGGATATCCCCCGCACCATCAGCGGCAAAATCGTCGAATTGGCGGTGCGCAATGTGGTGCATGGCGAGCCGGTGAAAAACACCGATGCCCTGGCCAACCCCCAGGCACTGGAGCAATTTCGCCACAGAGCTGAACTGGCCGATTAGATGAAAGGTTTCAGCGCTGACGCAGCGTTTTGAAGAAAAACCCTCAAGGCATGCTATTTTTCCGGGGTAGCCACCCGTTGTCGTTCCTTGGGACAATGGGTGTTGTCATTTTTCAAAGCGTCATGCTCAGGGCTTTTTATGAATGGAACATCCACCGGTAGCGAAGCCGCTGCGTTGATCAAGCGGCTGGACTGGGCGCAAAGCCCACTCGGTGAGGCCAGTGAGTGGCCGCAAAGCCTGCGCACTGCCGTTGATATCGTCGTGCATTCGCCCATGCCGATGGTACTGCTGTGGGGCCCGCACCTCACGCAACTCTATAACGATGGCTTTGCACACCTGATTGGCAGCAAGCACCCCGGCGCCTTGGGCCAGCCGGCGCACCACACTTGGCCTGAGCTTGAAAGCTTCGCCGCGCCGGTGTACGACGCCGTGCTCGGCGGCCAGGTACGCACCTTCAGCGAGCAACGCTTTGTGCTGCACCGCCAGGGCTGCGATACCGAAATCTGGCTGGATCTGACCTACAGCCCGGTGCGCGATGAAAGCTGCCGGGTAGCCGGCATTCTGGTCACGGCCATTGAAACCAATGAGCGACGCAGCAAAACCCTCGAACTGCAACAGCGCTCCGAAGCAAGCCTCAAGGCCCAGCACAACACCGAGCAACGCCTGCAACTCGCGTTGGCGGCCACCGACGCGGTGGGTACCTGGGACTGGGATATCGGTGAAGACCGCTTCATCGCCGACGCCCATTTCGCCTACCTGCATGGCGTCGACCCCAACGATTCAAGCCTGCTGCCCATCAGCGCCTACCTGCACGGCGTGCATCCCGAAGACCGGGGCACGGTGACGCGCAGCATCAAGCATTGCATCACCCATGGCACCGAGTACGCCGAGGAATACCGCCTGCAACAGGCCGATGGCCAGGTGCGCTGGGTGTTCGCCCGTGGCCGCTGCTACAAGGATCAACAGGGCCGGCCGGCGCGGTTCCTCGGCGCCGCGCTGGACCTCACCGAGCGCAAAAACACCGAGCAGGCCTTGCGCCAGAGCCAGACCGAGCTGCAACTGATCATCAACGCCATGCCGGTGTTGATCGGCTACGTTGACCACGAACAGCGCTTTCGCCTCAACAACAGCGCTTACCTCGAGTGGTATGGCAAGACGCCCCAGGAGCTGTACGGCAAGACCATCCGCGAAGTGCTCGGCGACGAGGTGTATGCCGGGCGCGCAGACAAGATCGCCGCCGCGCTCAAGGGCAAGGCGTGCAGCTTCATGACGGTGACGCCTCATCGCGATGGCCGCCCCCGCCATGCGCTGATGAAGTACCTGCCGCGGTTTAGCAGTGACGGCTCGGTGAATGGTTTCTACATCTTTGTGATCGACGAGACCGAACGCAAGCTCACCGAAGAGGCCCTGCGCCACCTCAACGAGAACCTTGAAGAACGCGTGGCCCAGCGCACCCAGGCGCTGGCCGAGGCCAACCAGCGCCTGCAGAACGAGATGTTCGAGCGCGAACGTGCAGAAGATGCCCTGCGCCATGCGCAGAAGATGGAAGCGGTCGGTCAGCTCACCGGCGGTATCGCCCATGACTTCAACAATATGCTCACCGGCATCATCGGCAGCCTGGACCTGATGCAGCGCTATATCGCCGCCGGGCGCAGCGACGATATCGGCCGTTTTGCCGATGCTGCCGTGTCCTCCGCGCACCGTGCCGCCGCCCTTACCCACCGGCTGCTGGCGTTCTCGCGGCGCCAGTCACTGGACCGTCGCCCCACCGACCCCAACCAACTGGTGGCGTCCCTGGAAGACCTGTTCCGGCGCACCAAGGGCGCGCATATCACGCTCAAGGTGCAACTGGGCAAGGACATCTGGCCGGTCAACACCGACGCCAGCCAACTGGAAAATGCCCTGCTCAATCTGGTGATCAACGCCCGCGACGCCATGCCCGACGGCGGTGAGCTGCTGATCGAAACCGCCAACAGTTATCTGGACGGCACCGACATCACCACCCTGGAACCGGTCAAGGCCGGCGACTATGTGATGCTTGGTGTGAGCGACAACGGCAGCGGCATGGCGCCGAAAATCCTCGCCAAGGCGTTCGACCCGTTCTTTACCACCAAGCCCATCGGCCAAGGCACTGGCCTTGGGTTGTCGATGATCTACGGCTTTGCCCAGCAATCCGGCGGCCACGTGACCATCCAGAGCGAACCGGGCCAGGGCACCTGCGTGCGCCTGTACCTGCCGCGTTTGTATGGCACGGCGCTGGAAAGCAGCCTGCCCGCCAGCCTGACCGAAGCGCCCGTGGCCCTGGCCGGTGAAGCGGTGGTGGTGGTCGAGGACGACCCGGCGGTGCGCATGCTGGTGGTCAATGTGCTCGACGAACTGGGCTACACCGCGCACCAGGCGGCGGATGCCCGTGCGGCGCTGCCGTTGCTGGAGTCGGATTTGCGTGTGGACTTGCTGGTGACCGACGTTGGCTTGCCCGGCATGAACGGCCGACAACTGGCGGAAATCGCCCGTCAGCATCGTCCCGGCCTGCGCGTGCTGTTCATGACCGGTTATGCCGAGAAAGCCGCCGAGCGCCAGGGGTTCCTGGAGGACGGCATGGACATGGTCGCCAAGCCTTTTTCCATTGACCTGTTGGCCAACAAAATCCGTAGCATGATCGGCGTCGAGGCCTGAGTTCAGGCATAATCGCGCGCCGTCGCACAGCTGGTAGAGCCCCATGAAAGCCCAAGCCCGTCATATCCTGGTGAAAACCAGCGAAGAAGCCGAACAACTCAAGCAGCGCATTGCCAAGGGCGAAGCCTTTGATGTGCTGGCCAAGAAGTACTCCACCTGCCCGTCGGGCAAACGCGGTGGTGACCTGGGCGAAGTGCGGCCCGGGCAGATGGTGGGGGCGATTGATGCGGTGATCTTCAAGAAACCGGTGAAGGTGGTGCACGGGCCGATCAAGAGCAAATTTGGGTATCACCTGGTGCAGGTGTTTTACCGCGATTGAGTGGATGGCTTCAGTCCGATCGTTCCCACGCTCTGCGTGGGAATGCCTCACTGGACGCTCTGCGTCCGCTTCTGGGACGCGGTGCGTCCCGGGCTGCACTCCCACGCAGAGCGTGGGAACGATCAGTGATCATCTCGGTATCAGCGCCCCGGGCACCTGAATCACCCGGCTTGCCAACCGATGCCCCGCCAGTGCGGCGTCTTGGGGCGAGCCACCCTTGAGCCGAGAGGCCAAATACGCCGCACTGAACGAATCCCCCGCCGCCGTGGTGTCCACCACCTTCTCCACTTTCAACGACGGCACCGCAAAGCGCTCGCCCGCGCAACGAATCAGGCACGCATCCGCTCCCCGCTTGAGCACCACTTCTGCAATCGACGGGTACGCCGCAAACACCTGCTCGCTATCCTCATAGCCAAACAACGCGCGCTCGTCATCCTCGGTGAGCAAGGCAATGTCCACTTCGGCCAACACCCTGCGATACGCCTCACGAGCCGTTTGCACATCGGCCCACAACCGGGGCCGGTAGTTGTTATCGAACACCACCCTGGCGCCGCGCCGGCGGGCTTCGATCAGCGCCTGCAGTAAACGCTCACGCCCGATGTCTCCCAGCACGGCCAAGGTAATGCCGCTGAAATACACCACATCATAGCCCGGCAGGGCCGCCAGCACCGGCTCGGCGGCAGGCGTGGTGAAGCAGTCGCGCACGGCCGCCTCGTTGCGCCAGTAGAGGAATTTACGTTCGCCCTGGGCGTCGGTCTGGATGCAATACAAGCCCGGCAGGCGCCCAGGCAGACGCTGGACCCTGTCCAGGCCAAGGCCTTCGGCGTGCCAATGCTCACACATGGCATCGCTGAAGCTGTCATCGCCCAGGGCGGTGACGTAGTCAACGCTGCCGGCATCGCCCAGCTCGCGGCGCAGGTACACCGCGGTGTTCAAAGTGTCACCGCCGAAGCTCTGGTGCAGGCTGCCGTCGGCGCGGTGTTGCAGTTCGATCATGCATTCGCCGATGAGGGCGATGCGGGGGTGGATGTTCATGGCAAAGTTCTCAGGTGTGCTGGAGGGCCCCATCGCGGGCAAGCCCGACTCCCATATTCGACTGCATTCCTTCAGTTAAAACGCGGTCACTGTGGGAGCTGGCTTGTCGGGTCGCCGCATCGCTGCGATAGCCGCGACTCGGTCTAGAAGCAGGTATGCAGAGACTCGACCACCTGCAACTGCTCATCCACCAGGCACCCCACCTGCCACTTGTCAAAGGTCAGGCAAGGGTGGGACGTACCAAAGGAAATGATGTCGCCAATACGCAATTCAACCTCCGGCGCCACAGTCATGAACGCATGCTGGTCCATCACCGCCGTGACCTTGCACCCGCTCACATCATCACCTTGCGCCGGCACGATCCCGGCCCTGTAGCGCTTGAGCGGCACTGGCAAACCGGCGTCGTAGGCCACGTCGCGCTTGCCCAGGGCAACCACCGCAAAACCAGGCTCCGGCAGCGACTGCACATGCGCCCAGACTTCCATTGCCGGGCGCAGGCCCTCGTTGAGGTCGCTGCGGCGTTCGAGTACGCAGCACTGCGCCTCTTTATAGATGCCATGGTCGTGGGCCACGTAACTGCCAGGGCGCAACACGCTGAGGAAGCGGCCGGCGGCGTTCTGCGTTTCGAACGACTCGGCGATCAGGTCGTACCAGGCCGAGCCCGATGCGGTGATGATCGGCTTGGGCAGGTCGAACAGGCCGCTGTCTTGCAGTTCCACCGCCAGGCTCACCAGGCTGGCGGCGAAGGCGCGGATACCGCTGATGGCGTGCTCGCCGTGGATCACGCCTTCGTAACCCTCGATACCGGTGAGGGCCAAGGCCGGCTGGGCCTTGATCGCCTTGGCCAGGTCGCGCACTTGCTGCTCGCTGCGGCAGCCGCACCGGCCACCGACCACGCCGTACTCGATCATCACGTTGAGGCGCTGGCCACGGGCGGCGAAGAACAG
This sequence comes from Pseudomonas sp. NFPP02, assembly GCF_900119355.1. Classification (NCBI taxonomy): domain Bacteria; kingdom Pseudomonadati; phylum Pseudomonadota; class Gammaproteobacteria; order Pseudomonadales; family Pseudomonadaceae; genus Pseudomonas; species Pseudomonas sp. NFPP02. The sequence continues at coordinate 63,188 of NZ_FPJI01000010.1, read as the reverse complement.
GCCCAGGTCGGCGACGTTGTCCGGGTGATCGACCATGCAATGGAAGTCAAAATCCTTGTCGGCCAGCAGGTCTGCGATCAAGGCCATGTTCGCCGCGCCCACCAGTTGGTTGGCCATCAGCACGCGACGCACGCCGCTGGCGTAGGCGGCGCGGGTCTGCACGGCGGTAGCCAGGGTGATGCCCCAGGCACCGGCGGCGATCTGGCGCTGGAACAGCGCGGGCATCATGCTGGTCTTGCCGTGGGGCGCCAGCTCGGCGCCGCTGCTGCGGACAAAGTCCTGCATCCAGCGGATGTTATGTTCCAGGGCGTCACGGTGCAGCACCAGGGCCGGCAGGCTGACATCGCGAACCAAATGGGCACCGACGGCGGCGGCACCTTTTTCAACGGCATTGAGGGCAGACATGGAAAACTCCTATTCGTTGATGCGCCGGGCCAGGCTGTTGGCACTGTCGATCAGTACCCGGCGATAGTCGTGGTAGTTTTTGCTCGCATCAGCCCGGGGGGCGACGATGCACAGGGTCGCGATGCTGATGCCCTGGGCATCGCGCACCGGGGCGGCAAAGCAGTGGGTGAAGGTGTCGGCCACACTGTCGAAGGAGAAGAACCCATCCAGGCTGGCCTGGCGAATCTGCGCCAGAAAGGTGTCCAGCGGCAGGCGCAGGCCATCCGGCAGGATGAAATCGTCGGGATCGATCAGGTCGACGATCTGCTGATCGCTCAAATGCCCCAGCAACAAGCGTCCCGAGGCAGTCCACGGAATGGGCGCGTTTTCACCTATGTCCGAAGAAATACGGAAATGCCGCTGGCCCTCGCGCATCAGCGCCACCGTGTATTTGCGCCCGTTGAGCAGGCACATCTGCGCGGTTTCGTGGGTCTGGCTGACGATCTCCTGCAAGGCGTGGTCGGCCTCGCGGGTCAGGTCGAAGTGACGCAAGTGTGCCTGGCCGAGGAAATACAGCTGGCGCCCCAGATACACGTGGCCGTCCTTGCCCACGGTCTCCAGGATGCGCCGCTCCAGCAACGACGCCACCAGTTCGTAGACCGTGGATTTGGGGCTGCCAATGCCGCTGGCAATATCATTCGGGCGCAGGGGTTGGCCGATTTCCTTGAGAAAATCGAGGATATCGAACGCACGGTCCAGGCCTTTGGCGCGGCGTTTGATGGTGTCTTCGGTCATGGCAGTACTCGGTCCCGTTCCAGATGATCGTTCCCACGCTCTGCGTGGGAATGCATGCGGTGACGCTTTGCGTCACATGCGCGGACGCAGTGCGTCCAAGGCGGTATTCCCACGCAGAGCGTGGGAATGATCAGTTAGGCCTTTTTCTTGTAGGCCACGCAATCGATCTCGACCTTGCAATCGACCATCATATTGGCCTGCACGCAGGCGCGCGCCGGGGCGTGTTCCGGGGTGAAGTATTCGCCGAATACCTTGTTGAAACTCCAGAAGTCCCGTGGGTCTTCCAACCATACGCCCACCCGCACCACATCCTTGAGTTCGTAGCCGGCTTCTTCGAGGATCGCCACCACGTTGCGCATCGTCTGGCGGGTTTGCTCGATGATGCCGCCACTGATGATTTCACCGTCCACCGCAGGCACCTGGCCCGACACGTACAGCCAGCCATCGGCTTCCACCGCGCGGGCGAACGGACGTGGCTGGCCGCCACCTGCGGTGCTGCCGGTGCCGTAACGAGTAATGCTCATAAAGTTGCTCCTTGTTAAAAACGAATGTTCTTGAGAAATTCTGCCAGTCGCGGCGACTGCGGCCGTTCGAAGATGTCCTTCGCACTGCCCTGCTCTTCAATGCGGCCCTGGTTCATGAAGACGATCTGGTCCGAGACCTCATAGGCAAAGCGCATCTCGTGGGTGACCAACAACATGGTCATGCCCTCCTCCGCCAACCCCTTGATCACGCTGAGCACTTCGCCCACCAACTCCGGGTCGAGGGCCGAGGTGACTTCGTCGAACAGCATCAGGCTGGGGTTCATGGCAATGGCCCGGGCAATGGCCACGCGTTGTTGCTGACCACCGGACAATTGGCCGGGAAAGTGGTTGCGGCGCTCCAGCAGGCCGACGCGGTCCAGCCATTTTTCGGCCAGCGCTACCGCTTCATCCTTGCCCATTTTCTTGACCTTGAGCAAGCCGAGGGTGACGTTCTGCAGCGCGGTCAGGTGCGGGAACAGGTTGAATTGCTGGAACGCCATGCCGGTCATTGCGCGGTGCTGGGCGATCACCCGCTCCGGGTGGCGTACACGCTTGCCGCCGACATCGCTGTAGCCGATGGACTCGCCATCCAGGGTGATCTGCCCGCCCTGGAACTCTTCCAGCAGGTTCACGCAGCGCAGCAAGGTGGTCTTGCCCGAGCCGCTGGAGCCGATCAACGTCACCACATTGCCGCGCTGCATGGACAGGTCGACGCCCTTGAGCACTTCCACCTGGCCGTATTGTTTACGCAGGCCACGAATGTCCAGCAGCGCTGGGTTGGTTTGAGCTTGGTTCATGGCAAGGCCACCCGCTTTTCAATGTAGCGCCCGAATAATTCGATGGCGTAGTTGATGACAAAGAACAGAAAACCGGCGAACAGGTAGAACTCCAGGGTCAGGAAGGTGCGCGCGATCACCTGCTGGGTACTGAGCAGCAATTCGGCCACACCGATCACCGACAGCAAGGTGGAAGCCTTGACGATTTCCGTAGAGGAGTTCACCCAGGTCGGCAAGATCTGCCGCAGCGCCTGGGGCAGCAGCACATAGCCCAGGGACTGATAGAACGTCAGGCCAATGGCCTTGCCCGCTTCCAATTGCCCACGGGGAATGGCCTGCAGCGCGCCGCGCACGATTTCCGATACATGGGAGCCACAGAACAAGGTAAGCCCCACAGCACCGGCCTGGAACGCACTGATTTGCCAGCCAAGGGCCGGCAGCATGTAGAAACATGCCAACACCAGCACAAACACCGGCGTGCCACGGATCAAATCGACATACAGACGGAACGGCGCACGCATCCAGAACTTGCCGTAGGTGAGGATCAACCCGGCGACGATGCCGATCAGGGTGCCAAAGACAATCGCCAGCGCCGAGACCGCCACGCTGGCCTGAAAGCCGGCCCAGAGGGTCTCGCGGGCGATCCACAATTCATGCAGCCAACTGGGGGATTCGTACATGAGGCCCTTCCTTAACGACGGATAGCCAAACGCTGTTCCAGGTAACGGAGCAGCATGGCAATCAGGTAACAGGCAGCCACGTAGAGCGCGGTCGTGACCAGCCAGGTTTCAATCACCCGGTAGCTTTCGACGTTGATCTTGCGGGCGTAATAGGTCAGCTCCGGCACCGCGATCGCGGCGGCCAGGGAGGTGTCCTTGAACAGCGAGATGAAGTTGTTCGAGAGTGCCGGCAACACGTTGCGCAGCATCACCGGCACGGTGATGTAAGCGCGAATCCGCCACTCCCCCAGGCCGATGGCCAGGCCGGCTTCCCGCAAGCCCTTGGGAATATTCACCAGGCCTGCGCGGAATACCTCGGTGAGATAGGCACCGGCATACAGCGACAGGGTGATGATGAACGAGGGAATCTTATCCAGCCGAATGCCCAGGGAGGGCAAGGCGAAGTAGATCAACAGGATCAACACCAGGATCGGGGTGTTGCGCACCACGGTGACATACACCGAGGCAATAATACGCAACGCGCGGTACCTGGAAAGCATGGCAAACGCCATCAACAGGCCGATCACGCAGCCGATGGCGATCGACAGCAACGCCAACTGCAGCCCCAGGCCGAGCCCCGCCAGCAAGGTGTCGAAATCACGCCAGACGGCGGCAAAGTTCAACTGATAGTTCATGGTCAGCAGCACCTGAAGGGGGCGTGTTCAGGCACGCCCCTGTTGTTGCGGGTCACTTGAATTCCACGGGAAAACCAATCGCCGGTTCTGGCAGTTCCACGCCGAACCACTGCTTGAACGAGGCTTTGTAGGTGGGGAATTCCACACCGGTCATGGCTTCGTGCAGCGCGGTGTTGACGAAATTCAGCCAGTCCTGGTCGCCGCGCTTGACCGCGCAGGCATAGGTTTGCGGGCTCCAGGCGTAGGTGGGGCTGCGGTAGCGGCCAGGGTTCTGCACCATCAGGTATTTGACCGAGGACTGGTCGGTGGCAGCAGCATCGGCGCGGCCTGAGTTCACGGCCTGGTACATCAGGTCAACGCTGTCGTACTGATCGACCTTGGCCTTGGGCAGTGCCTGGTGCACCAACTCTTCGGCATACACGTTCTGCAGCACAGCCACGGTGACGTCGTCGCCCGCCGCCTGCAGGTCTTCGATTTCCTTGTATTTGCTGTTATTGGGCAACAGCAGGCCGACGCCTTCCCGGTAGTACGGCAGGGTAAAGGCCACCTGCTGCGCACGGCTGGCGGTAACGGTGATGAACTGGCAGCTCATGTCGACCTTGTCGGTGAGCAGGTTGGGAATACGTGCATCGGACGATTGCACCACAAACTCCACCTTGCTCGGGTCATTGAACAAGCCTTTGGCCACGATGCGGCCGATGTCGATATCAAACCCCTGCAATTTGCCATCCGCTCCCTGGAAGTGCCACGGCGCATTGGTACTGCCTGTGCCTACGATCAAGTGCCCACGCTTGAGCACATCATCGAGCTTGCTGTCCGCCGCCTGCACCACGCTGGCGAGGGAAGCCGATGCAGCGACGAGAAAAACACACGCTTTGAATACGGAAGGTCGGTGATGCATGACAAGCACTCCAGGGAGGGTGTATTCCGCTATACCGGAACTTGGTATGTAACAACGGAATAGACAGCAGAAAGTGTGCCATAGGTGCTCATGGAAAGACATGCGCCCCGCAAATGCCTTGTGGATCAGTCAGATAGCGGCCTGACGGGAATACGGCGCCTGCCTGTGAGTACAAACGCTTTGCTACGCAAGACCTCAAACCCTGTTACTGCGCACCAATACCGAACGCCTGGGCTAACCTCTAAGAGCGTGCTTGCTCGCCCTTACATGGAACCCTGACTGATGAAACTGCGATATATCTTGCCCGTGCTTTTGCTCGGGGTGGCTGGCAACGCCCTGGCCAGTAGCGACCGTCGTGAATGCAAGGAAGAACTGCAGAAACTCAAGGAAGCCTTCAGTACCGACTACACCGCCCAGAATCACCATGGCTATCGCCGGGCCAAGGCCTCCCGCGACAATGAGGAATACGAGAAGTGCGCGAGCCAGGCCCGCAAGGCCAGGGAGCGCATAGAGCGCGAGGCAGGCCTGTGAAGGTTGACAGTAGACGGTGATAAGCCACGGGCTTAGCGTTGGCAAACACCCACGCGGCTTGAAGGGAGATCACCATGGGAATGGCCACCCGCATCATTTCCAGCGCCAAAGCGTTCGAACGCGTACTGAATACACCGCGCCCGGTGTTCCTCCTGTTTGTATCAGAGCATTGCCCCGCTTGCGCGCAGGCAGGCTCCTTGTTCGAACAGCACGCCTGGCAGCATCCCTGGGTCGTGAGCCTGGTACTCGATTGCGCCCATACGCCGAGGCACCCGGACGTGTCAGGCACCCCGACGCTGCTGATCTATCGCAAGGGCGCCCTGGTGGAACAACACAAAGGTTTGGGCCCCCTTGAAGAACAAGAGCAGTACGTGAAGGACATCTTCAGCCGTTATGACCTGAGCAAGGGTGCAAGTGCACTTGCGTCACTCGACGCTCCTCCACTTCAGCCACGGTCAAACGCCAGCCTTCATGTTCCAGGCTATCGCCCACCACCGGCAGGCGGTCAAGCAGGCTCATCACCAAACCTGCCAGGGTTTGATAATCCTCGGTCGTCACCGCCTTGAAGCCCGTGCGTTGACGCACCAGGTTGAGGTTCAAGGCGCCATTGGCACGGAAGCCATCGCCTTGCTCGACAATATCGGGCCCTTCGATTTCGCTGGCATCGGGCAATTCACCGGCGATGGATTCCAGAATATCCGTCATGCTCAATACGCCCATGAAGTCGCCGAATTCGTTGATCACGAAAGCGATGTGAGTGGACTCCTGGCGCATCTGCTCCAGGGCATTGAGGATCGAAAAACTGTCCAGCAGGTTGATCGCCCGACGCGCCAGGTGTTCCAGGTTCGGCTCGTTGCCCGCCAGGTACTCCTTGAGTAACTCCTTCTTGTGCACAAAACCCAGGGGCTCATCCACCGCACCGTTACGGATCAACGGCAGACGCGAGTAGGACGAGTGCATCAGTTTCAGACGGATCGTCTCGGGGTCATCCGCCAGGTCGATGCAATCAACCTTGGCCCTTGGCGTCATCAGGGTGCGAATCGGCCGCTCGGCCAGTTGCAGCACGCCGCTGATCATCACCCGTTCGCGTCGGTCAAACAGCGGACCCTGCGCAGCATCCGGCTCGCCCAGCAGGTCAGCCACGTCTTCACCCACCTCTTCCACCGCCAGGCTGCGGCCGCCCAACAAGCGCATCACCGCATGGGCGGTACGCTCACGCACCGGCAACACGCCCTGCGCCGACTTCTTGCGACGGGCTCGGGCGATCTGGTTGAACACCTCGATCAGAATCGAGAAGCCAATGGCCGCGTACAAGTAGCCCTTGGGAATATGGAAGCCCAGGCCTTCGGCGGTCAGGGCGAAACCGATCATCATCAGGAAGCCCAGGCACAGCATGATCACGGTCGGGTGCGCATTGACGAAACGGGTCAGCGGCTTGCTCGCCACGATCATCAGGCCGATGGACACGATCACGGCGATCATCATCACCGCCAGCTCGTCGACCATGCCCACGGCGGTAATCACCGCGTCGAGGGAGAACACCGCATCCAGCACCACGATCTGCGCGACAATAGGCCAGAACATTGCGTAAGCCACACTGCCCTTGTGCTGCGCCACATGGCCTTCAAGGCGCTCATGCAATTCCATGGTGGCCTTGAACAACAGGAACACACCACCAAACAGCATGATCAGATCACGGCCGGAGAAGCTCTTGTCGAACACCTCGAACAGCGGCTGGGTCAGGGTCACCAACCAGGAAATACTCGCCAACAGGCCCAGGCGCATCAGCAGCGCCAGGGATAAACCGATCAAACGTGCACGGTCACGCTGCTCCGGCGGCAACTTGTCCGCCAGGATCGCGATAAACACCAGGTTGTCGATACCCAGCACCAGTTCCAGCACAATCAAGGTCGCAAGGCCGAGCCAGGCCGTAGGATCCGCTAACCATTCCATTTATAAATTCTCTGTCTTTAAAGTGTTCAGAACGCCGGGCACGGCAAAGTGCGGTCATGCGACCGGGACAAGGTTAGTTGACGGAATACGGGGTGCTTCAGCGGGAACAGCGACAGCGGTTGTCTTGGGGAAAGACGACTGGGAGGCTCCGAGAGGGTGTTCATGCAAGTCCTGAAATGACAAAAGGACTTGAATCCTACATTCGAAATACAAATTTCCCACAACGCAAAACTATTACAAAACCTGTAAACCCCTATCAGAAGCACAGCGATACTTGTGGGAGCTGGCTTGCCCGCGATGCAGGCACCTCGATGCATGATCGTTGAGATGCCGGCACCTCGATGCATGATCGTTGAGATGCCGGCACCTCGATGCATGATCGTTCCCACGCTCTGCGTGGGAATGCCGCCTGTGACGCTCCGCGTCCCACCCGCGCAAGGATGACGCGGAGCGTCACAGGATGCGTTCCCACGCTGGAGCGTGGGAACGATCTGTATCAGGGTTTACGAGTGGCATCGTCCAGCGCCAGGATGGTGTGGGCATTGGTGACGGTGGTCGCCAGCGTATTGATCACCCCCGAACGCAACGCCCCCAAGGTCGCCGCCGCCTTGGTGTTCTCGCTGGCAATCGCCACCACGTCCGGGATGCGAAACAGCTCCTGCACCGTCAACCCGATCACCCGCCCCTGGATGGCGTTGACCGCCGGCTGGCCGTGAATGTCGATAAAGTCATAGCCCATCATGTCGCCCACAGTGCCAGACAGGCGCGCCTGGGCGATTTCCTGGGGCGAGAACCAGCCCATGCGCACCATGTTGCTGTTCTCGCTCATGTCGCCGATGCCGATCAAGGCAATGTCAGCGCGGCGTGCGCGGTCAAGGGTCGAACGCACCGTGTCGTTGTTGATCAGCACCCCGCGCAGTTCCGGGTTGGCCACCAACGCCGGGGCGTAGAGGCTTTCACTTTCGCCCCCAAAGCGCAGGGCCAGGCGTCGGCAGATGTGGTCAGGGTTCATGTATTCGCCGGCCTTGAGCGAACCGCCGATGGCACACACGAAGGTGCAGTTGCGGGTCACCGGCAGAAACACGTTATCGGCCACCGCGCCGACGTTACGCCCCATGCCCACGGCAACGATCATCCCATCACTCAGGGTCTTGTTGAGGTAGTTGGCGACCAGGCTGGCGACCGCCGAGCGCTGGGTGTCGGGGTCGCTGTGGTCGACCGCGATCAAGGCGCGGTCGAGCTTGAAGCGCTCTACCAGCGCCCGCTCCAGCTCGTTGTTCATCGCCGGGTGCTGCAACACACGCACCTCGACGATCCCTTCATCCCGAGCACGCTTGAGCAGGCGGCTGACTTTGGCCCGCGACAGGTCAAAGCGCTTGGCAATGGCCTCCTGAGTGACGTTCTCAAGGTAATAGAGCATCGCCACTTCGGTCATCTGATCGATATCACTGGCCATGCGCTGGGTACTGTCACTCATGGGGACGGGCTTCCGTTTCGGCGTCAAAGGCGCATTCTCCCGACTCTTGCCCCGCGCCGTCCACTACTGATGCCCATCGCGCTCGATCGCATTGATGCGTTCGACCTTGGCCCCGGACCGCGCCGCTTCGAACTCCGAGGCCAAAAACGCACTGACGATGCTTTTGGCCAACTCCGCACCGATGACCCGCGCACCGATGGAGAGGATTTGCGCATCGTTGCTCTTGCGCGCCCGCTCCGCCGAGTAGGTGTCATGGGCCTGGGCCGCACGGATGCCCAGCACCTTGTTGGCCGAGATGGCCATGCCTATGCCGGTGCCGCATACCAGCACGCCGAGGCGCTGTTGCCCGGCATTGATGGCGGTGGCCACGGCCAGGGCGATGTCCGGGTACAGCACCGGCGCCGTTGAATGCGTACCGAAGTCGGTCACCGGGTATCCCAACGCCTCGATATGGCGCTTCAACAACTCTTTGAGCTCAAAACCCGCTTCATCACATCCGATAGCCACCGGGAAAGGTGTGTTCATGGCGCCAAACTCCACTGATCAAATGATCACTTAGTGAAATATCTCTCACTCATTTCGCAAGCATTCACCCCTTACTGTCAAGCGAGATTTAACTGACCTGCCAGTCAAAGCCCTATACCAAGGCAATAACCGCGTCAAAGATGAGAATCACACCTTTTAAGTGAAAGAGATTGACTGATCAGAATTTCATTTGATACACATATGATCACAGCGAAACATGACTGTGCGACCTAATAAGAATTCACAGCACGAGGACACGCCGATGGCCACGCCATTACTGCTCCAGGCTGAACACGTCGCCAAGGCTTACGCCGGGGTGCCAGCCCTGCGCGACGGGCGCCTTTCTCTGCGCGCCGGCAGCGTCCACGCCCTGTGCGGCGGCAACGGTGCCGGCAAGTCGACCTTCCTGAGCATCCTGATGGGCATCACCCAGCGTGACGCCGGCAGCATTCTGCTCAACGGCGCACCAGTGCAGTTCAATCGCCCGAGTGAAGCCTTGGCCGCGGGGATCGCAATGATCACCCAGGAGCTCGAACCCATCCCCTACATGACCGTCGCCGAAAACATCTGGCTGGGCCGCGAACCGCGCCGCGCCGGTTGCATCGTCGACAGCAAGGCCCTCAACCGCCGCACCCGCGAACTGCTCGAAAGCCTGGAGTTCGACGTCGACGCCACCAGCCCCATGCACCGCTTGAGCGTGGCGCAGATGCAATTGGTGGAAATCGCCAAGGCGTTCAGCCATGACTGCCAAGTGATGATCATGGACGAGCCCACCTCGGCCATCGGCGAGCGCGAGGCCGAAACCCTGTTCAAGGCGATTCGCCGCCTTACCGCACGCGGTGCCGGCATCGTGTACGTGTCCCATCGACTGAGCGAACTGGCGCAGATCGCCGATGACTACAGCATCTTCCGTGATGGCGCCTTTGTCGAAAGCGGGCGCATGGCCGATATCGACCGCGACCACCTGGTGCGCGGCATTGTCGGCCAGGAACTGACGCGCATCGACCACAAGGTGGGCCGCGAATGCGCGGCCAGCACCTGCCTGCAGGTCGACAACCTGAGCCGCAACGGTGAGTTCCACGACATCAGCCTGCAGCTGCGCCGTGGCGAGATCCTCGGCATTTATGGGTTGATGGGCTCCGGGCGCAGTGAATTCCTCAATTGCATCTACGGCCTGACCGTGGCGGATGCCGGCAGCGTTACCTTGCAAGGCAAGCCCATGCCCATCGGGCAGCCCAAGGCGACCATCGACGCCGGCATGTCGCTGGTCACCGAAGACCGCAAGGACAGCGGCCTGGTGCTGACCGGCAGCATCCTGTCGAACATTGCACTGTCGGCCTATAAGCGCTTGTCGAGTTGGTCGCTGATCAACGCACGCAAAGAAGCGCAACTGGCCGAAGACATGGTCAAGCGCCTGCAGATCAAGACCAGCTCCCTGGAGCTGCCGGTGGCGTCCATGAGCGGCGGCAACCAGCAAAAGGTGGTGCTCGCCAAATGCCTGTCCACGGAACCGGTGTGCCTGCTCTGCGATGAACCCACCCGCGGCATCGACGAAGGCGCCAAACAGGAGATCTACCACCTGCTCGACCAGTTTGTGCGGGCCGGTGGCGCAGCCATTGTGGTGTCGTCAGAAGCACCGGAACTGCTGCACTTGAGCGACCGCATCGCCGTCTTCAAAGGTGGCCGGCTGGTCACTATCAGCACCGACACCGCCCTTTCCCAGGAAGCCTTGTTGAGTCTTGCCTCATGAATGCCAAAACCATCGTTGCCCCCGTTACCGCCGCGCCGCGCAACCGCCTGCGCCTGTCCCTCGACCGCTTCGGCCTGCCGCTGGTGTTTATCCTGCTGTGCGTGGTGATGGCGTTTTCCAGTGAGTACTTCATGACCTGGCGCAACTGGATGGACATCCTGCGCCAGACCTCCATCAACGGCATTCTCGCCGTGGGCATGACCTATGTGATCCTGACCAAGGGCATCGACCTGTCGGTGGGGTCGATCCTGGCCTTCGCCGGGTTGTGCAGCGCCATGGTCGCCACCCAGGGTTATGGCCTGTTGGCGGCGGTCAGCGCGGGGATGTTTGCCGGCGCGATGCTCGGGGTGGTCAATGGTTTCATGATCGCCAACCTGTCGATCCCGCCGTTCGTGGCCACCCTCGGCATGCTCAGCATCGCGCGGGGCATGACCTTTATTCTCAACGACGGCAGCCCGATCACCGACCTGCCCGACGCCTACCTGGCCCTGGGCATCGGCAAGGTCGGCCCGGTGGGCGTGCCGATCATCATCTTCGCCGTGGTCGCGCTTATTTTCTGGATGGTGCTGCGCTACACCACCTACGGCCGTTATGTGTATGCGGTGGGCGGCAATGAAAAAAGCGCACGCACCTCCGGCATTGGCGTGCGCAAGGTGATGTTCTCGGTGTACGTGGTCTCGGGCCTGCTCGCCGGGTTGGCCGGCGTGGTGCTGTCGGCACGCACTACCTCTGCCCTGCCCCAGGCCGGGGTTTCCTATGAGCTGGACGCGATTGCCGCGGTGGTGATCGGCGGCACCAGCCTGTCGGGCGGTACCGGCAGCATTGTCGGCACCTTGTTCGGGGCCCTGTTGATCGGCGTGATCAACAACGGCCTGAACCTGCTCGGCGTGTCCTCCTATTACCAGCAGGTCGCCAAGGGCCTGATCATTGTGTTCGCAGTACTGATCGACGTGTGGCGCAAGAAGAAACGCTGAAGAACGACCCATAACAATAACCGGAGTTCTACTTATGAAACTGGGTACCACCCTGGCCGCCGCGGCGGCCCTCTCCCTGCTCGCCAGCAGTATCGCCCTGGCCGCCGACGGCAAGACCTACAAGATCGGCGCAGCCGTCTATGGCCTCAAGGGGCAGTTCATGCAGAACTGGGTTCGTGAGCTCAAGGAGCATCCGGCCGTCAAGGATGGCACCGTGCAGTTGACCGTGTTCGACGGCAACTACGACGCCCTGACCCAGAACAACCAGATCGAAAACATGGTGACCCAACGCTACGACGCGATTCTGTTCGTGCCGATTGATACCAAGGCCGGCGTCGGCACCGTCAAGGCCGCCATGAGCAACGACGTGGTGGTCATCGCCTCCAATACGAAAGTAGCCGATGCCAGCGTGCCGTATGTGGGTAACGACGACGTGGAAGGCGGCCGCCTGCAGGCCCAGGCCATGGTCGACAAGCTCAACGGCAAGGGCAACGTGGTGATCATCCAGGGCCCGATTGGCCAGTCGGCGCAGATCGACCGGGAAAAAGGCGAGCTGGAAGTGCTGGGCAAACACCCGGACATCAAGATCATCGAAAAGAAAACCGCCAACTGGGACCGCGCCCAGGCCATGACGCTCACCGAAGACTGGCTCAACGCCCACCCCAAGGGCATCAATGGCGTGATCGCCCAGAACGACGACATGGCCCTGGGCGCCGTGCAGGCCTTGAAGTCCCATGGCCTCACCGCCAAGGATGTGCCCGTGACCTCTATCGACGGCATGCCGGATGCGATCCAGGCGGCGAAAAAGGACGAAGTCACCACCTTCCTCCAGGATGCCCAGGCCCAATCCCAAGGCGCACTGGACGTGGCCCTGCGCGCCCTGGCAGGCGAGGACTACAAGCCGCAATCGGTGATCTGGGAGCGCTACGCCAAGGACGTGAAATGGGCCGACGGCACAGCCAAGAACTACATCCTGCCCTGGGTGCCGGTGACCAATGCCAATGCGGACGCGCTGTACAAGCAAGTCAGCGGCGGTAAGTAGTTTGATCGTTCCCACGCTCCGCGTGGGAACGCATCCCGTGACGCTCCGCGTCACTTAACATCGGAACGCAGAGCGTTCCACGCGGCATTCCCACGCAGAGCGTGGGAACGAGGAGTCATTCATGTCTGGTTTCTGGAACCAAGCCTTCGACCTCAGCGGCCGTTGCGCGGTGATCACCGGTGGCGCCGCCGGCATCGGCCTGGCCTGCGCCACTTTGCTGGCGGAACGCGGCGCAAGGGTGGCGCTGCTGGACCGCGATCCGGCCGTGGTCGAAGTGGCCACCAGCCTGGGTGCCGGGCACCTGGGCATTGCCGTCGACCTCGGGAAGATCGACCGAATACAACCGACCGTCGACAAGGTGTTCGCGCATTTCCAGCGTCTGGATTACCTGATCAACAGCGCAGGCGTGGTGCTGCTGGACAAGGCCATCGAGGTCAGCGAAAGCGCCTGGGACACCACCCTGGACATCAACCTCAAGGCCAGTTTTTTCATGGCTCAGGCCTGCGCCAGGCACATGATCGCCCAGGGCAGCGGGCGCATCGTCAACCTGGCGTCCCAGGCCGCCGTGATTGGCCTGGACCGTCACGTCGCCTACTGCGCCAGCAAAGCCGCCATCGTCGGCATGACCAAGGTATTGGCCATGGAGTGGGCGCCGCAGATCAACGTCAACGCCATCTCTCCGACCATCGTCGAAACCGCCCTGGGCAAAAAAGCCTGGGCGGGCGAGGTGGGTGAGCGGGCCAAATTGCAGATTCCGGCAGGTCGCTTTGCCCAACCGGAAGAAATCGCCGGGCTGGCGTTGTACCTGCTCAGTGATGCCGCGCAGATGATCACCGGTGCCAACATGGTGATCGACGGCGGCTACAGCATTCAGTAATTCATCGTTATGTCGTGAGGTTTTGTCATGTCCACCGTCACCGAACGCACACCTGAACAACTCGCCCCGAGCATCCCGAAAACCATGCAGGCTGTGGTCTGCCACGGTCCCGAAGATTACCGCCTGGAAACCGTCGACGTGCCCACGCCCGGCCCCGACGAGATCCTGACCAAAGTCGAGCTGTGCGGCATTTGCATGGGCGATATCAAGACCTATCGCGGCGCGCCGTCGTTCTGGGGCGATGCCGAACAACCGCGCTACGTGAAGCCACCGATGATCCCCGGGCATGAGTTCGTGTGCCGCGTGGTCGCCCTTGGCCCAGGCGCCGAGAAGCGCGGCGTGGCCGTGGGCGACCGGGTGATCTCCGAGCAGATCGTGCCGTGCTGGGGCTGCCGCTTTTGCAACCACGGCCAGTACTGGATGTGCCAGAAGCACGACCTGTATGGCTTCCAGAACAATGTGCAGGGCGCCATGGCCCAATACATGATCTTCACCAAGGAAGGCATCATCCACAAAGTACCGGAATCCATCGCCCCCGATGAAGCGATCCTGATCGAACCCCTGGCCTGCTCGCTACACGCGGCGGAACGCGCCAACGTCGACCATGACGACATCGTGGTGGTCGCCGGCGCCGGCACCCTGGGCCTGGGCATCATCGGCGCGGTGCGGTTGCGCAACCCGAAAAAACTCATCGTGCTGGACATGAAACCCGAACGCGCCGCCCTCGCCCTGCGCCTGGGCGCCGATGAAGTGTGGAACCCGGCCGAGGTGGATGTGTTGGCGAAGATCCGCGAAATCACCGATGGCTACGGCTGCGACATTTATATCGAGGCGACCGGGCATCACAAGGCGGTGAACCAAGGCCTGGCGATGCTGCGCAAGCTGGGACGCTTTGTGGAATTCAGCGTGTTCAATGACGAGGCCACGGTGGATTGGTCGATCATCGGTGACCGCAAGGAGCTGGATATCCTCGGCTCGCACCTGGGGCCGTATATGTACCCAAGGGCCATAGACTTTATCGGCAACCGCAAGATCGATATGCGCGACGTGGTGACCCACAAGTTTGCGCTGGCGGACTTCAAGGAAGCCTTTGCGGTGATGGAGCGCGGCGATAAATCGCTGAAGGTTGTGCTCGAACCCTGAAAGTTTACTCAACCGCTTTTACTGTAGGAGCGAGCTTGCTCGCGAAGAACTCAAGGCCGCCACGCTGAATCAGACAGCCCGCGTCATCGTTGGCGTTTTTCGCGAGCAAGCTCGCTCCTACAGTTAATAAAAACAACAGGAACCCGCGTTATGAATCGAGTCATCAACGATCCCGACCAAGTGGTCGAAGACATGCTGCGCGGCATCCTGGTCGCGCACCCCGAACTGCGCCAGTACGAAAGCAACCCACGGGTCATTGTCCGGGCCAGACCGTCCGCCCAGGGCCGCGTCGGCATTGTCACCGGCGGCGGCTCCGGGCATGAACCGGCATTCCTCGGCTATGTTGGCCCGGGCCTGGTGGATGCGGTGGCCGTCGGCGAGATTTTTTCCTCGCCCACCGCCAAGAGCTTTTTCGACGCCTTCCGCGCCGCCGACCATGGCGCAGGCGTGGCCTGCCTGTATGGCAACTACGCGGGCGACAACATGAACGTGAAGCTGGCAATGAAAATGGCCGCCAGCAAAGACATGCGCATCCGCACCGTGGTCGCCAACGACGACGTGGCCTCCGCGCCCAAGGCCGATATTGCCAAGCGTCGCGGCGTGGCCGGGGAGATCTTCATGTGGAAGATCGGCGGTGCCGCCGCTGCCCAGCATTACGACCTGGACGGCGTGATTCGGGTGGCGCAGAAAACCGTCGACCACTGCCGCTCGATTGGTATCGGCCTTACGCCCTGCACGATCGCCGCGGTGGGCAAGCCGAACTTCCAGATTCCCGACGGCCAGATGGAGCTGGGTATCGGCCATCATGGCGAACCGGGCATCGAAGTCATCCCGATTGAACCGGCCGCCGCCATGGCCGAGCGCATGCTGGCGCCGATCCTCGCCGACCGCGATTTCAGCCAGGACGACAGCGTGGTGGTGCTGGTCTCAGGCCTGGGCGCCACCCCGGTGATGGAGTTGTATATTTTCTACGCCGAGGTGGAAAAACAGCTCAAGGCCAAAGGTTTGAAGATTCACCGTTGCTACGTGGGCAACTACTTCACGTCCCTGGAGATGATGGGCGTGACCTTGACCCTGCTCGGCCTCGACGCCGAGCTGAAAACCCTGATCGACCAACCCTGCCGCTCCATCGGCATGACCCAGGCGGAGTGAACCATGAGCGAGCATTTTTCCACCCATGACGGTAGCGCCATTGTCGCCGACCTGGTCAGCGTGATCGTGGCAAACCGGGAGTACCTCAGCGAAGTCGACGGCGCTATAGGCGATGGCGACCATGGCATCAACATGGCCAAGGGCTTTGCCCATTGCGGCCGCACGATCGAAGGCCGCCAACTGACCCTGGCCGAAGCCCTGGATGAACTGACCCTGAGCCTGATGGAAGGCATCGGCGGCTCCATGGGGCCCTTGTATGGCAGCCTGTTTATCGGCATGGCCGACGAAGTGCGCGGCAGTGAAGACATCGACGCCGCCACCTTCGCCCACCTGCTGCGCGGCGGCTTGACCTCGTTGCAGGACATCACCGAAGCGGGCGTGGGCGACAAGTGCTTGATGGACACGTTGATCCCGGCGGTGGAAGCCTTTGAACGGGCGCATGCAGCGGCGCGTTCTTTCAGCGATGCACTCGACGCGATGAAAAGCGCTGCTTCTCAGGGGCGGGATTCGACCAAGGACCTGGTGGCCAAGATTGGCCGGGCCAGTCGTTTGGGCGAGCGTTCCCTCGGAGTTCTGGATGCCGGGGCCGTGTCGTGCTGCCTGATCCTTACGCAGTTGGCGGACTCGATTAAACCCCGTTTGACCTGACATGATCGTTCCCACGCTCCGCGTGCGAACGATCGACAAGGGATTACCTGGTTTTCAGTACTGGCTTACCAGAACCGCTGCTGGGTCAAGCGGCTCCACCAGGTCAACAGCACCCGGTCCACCGAACCGCTGGCCGCCAAGCCCACGCGCTCCTGCAGGCTCTTACGCTCGGCATAGTGCAGGTGGAACACTTCGGCGGTCTTGGCCTTGGTGGCCAGGTATTCATCGCTGGTTTGCAGCTCATCGACCAGTTGTTTGTCGAGAGCGGCAACCCCCAACCACACTTCGCCAGTGGCCACCTCGTCAATCGCCAACTGCGGGCGGTAACGCGAGACGAAGTTCTTGAACAGCTGATGAGTGATGTCCAGGTCTTCCTGGAACTTCTCCCGGCCCTTCTCGGTGTTTTCGCCGAACACTGTGAGCGTGCGCTTGTATTCACCGGCGGTCAGCACTTCAAAGTCGATGTCGTGCTTTTTAAGCAGGCGATTGACGTTGGGCAACTGCGCCACCACGCCAATGGAACCGAGAATGGCGAAGGGAGCGCTGATGATCTTCTCGCCGATGCACGCCATCATGTAGCCACCGCTGGCCGCGACTTTGTCGATGCACACGGTCAACGGCACGCCGGCCTGGCGGATACGCGCCAGTTGCGAGGAGGCCAGGCCATAGCTGTGCACCATGCCGCCGCCGCTTTCCAGGCGTAACACCACTTCGTCCTTGGGCGTGGCCAGGCTCAGCAGTGCGGTGATTTCATGGCGCAGGCTTTCGGTGGCCGAGGCCTTGATGTCACCGTCGAAATCCAGCACGAATACCCGTGGCTTGGGCTCGGGCTTCTTCTTGTCTTTCTTCTTTTCAGCTTTGCTTTCGGACTTGCGCAGGGCCTTGAGCTGGTCCTTGTCGAGCAGGCTGGACTCCAGGCGCTCACGCAAGCCCTTGTAGAAATCATTCAGCTTGCTGACCTGCAATTGGCCGGCGGATTTACGACGACCTTTGCTGCGCAGTGCTGCAAAGCTGATCAGTACCACCAGAATAGCGACCACCAGGGTGACGGTCTTCGCCAGAAAGCTCGCGTATTCGGCCAAAAAATCCATATGTCTCCTTAAAAAATGCACTGCGCCAGGCGCGGATGGCCTCAGCATACCGACGCCACTGCGAAGGAGCCAGTGATCAAACCGCCAGCAGGTGGGCTCCAACGCGCTTTTAAAACAAGCGTATGTTTTTTCATTGACAGCTCGCAGGCATCCTCATAACCTCGCCAGACTTTCAACGTACCGGGAAAACGGACGTGGGCAGCATTTATCTGATTCGACATGGCCAGGCTTCCTTCGGTGCAGACGACTATGACGTCCTCTCGCCCATTGGCGTGGAACAAGCGCAAGTGCTCGGTCGCCACCTGGCAGACCTGGGCATTGCGTTTGACCGCTGCATCGCCGGCGACCTGCGTCGCCAGCAGCACACTGCCAGCGCCACGTTCGACCAGTACAGCGCCCTGGGCTTGCCGGTTCCGGCATTGGAAACAGACAGCGCGTTCAACGAGTTCGACGGCGAGGCGATCATTCGCGGCCTGTTGCCCGACCTGCTCAGCAGTGAGCCGGATGCCGTGCACATCCTGCGCAATGGCCCGCAGAACCGCAGCGAGTTCCAACGCATTTTCGCCCTGATCATCGAACGCTGGCTGGCCGGCACCTATGATCCGCCCGGGCTGGAAAGCTGGCTGGGGTTTGTCGAGCGGGTCCAGGGTGGTTTGCAGCGGATCCTTGAAGCCGCCAACCACACCGACAAAATCGCCGTATTCACCTCCGGCGGCACCATCACCGCCCTGCTCCACCTGATTACCCGAATGCCTGCCGCCCAGGCCTTCGAAATGAACTGGCAAATTGTTAACACCTCGCTCAACCAACTGAAGTTCCGTGGTCGCGAGGTGGCACTGGCTTCCTTCAACAGTCACGCCCACTTGCAACTGTTGAAGGCGCCGCAGCTCATCACTTTCCGATGAACTGCGGCCAACCGTGACCCCAAGGTCACTGGACTCTACCCTTAAGGATCGAAACCATGACTGACGTAGCTAAAGCAGTAGAAGCAATGAAAGCCAAATTCAACCCAAGCGCTGCCGAAGGCTTGGACCTGGTGTTCGGTTTCCGTATCGACGACAGCAAGAATTTCTCGCTGGTAGTCAAGGACAAGACCTGCGAGCTCAAAGAAGGCGAAAACCCTGACGCGCAGGTCACCCTGGTGATGGACAGCGAGACCCTGGAAGGCATCGTCGACGGCTCCACCGACGGCATGCAAGCGTTCATGGGCGGCAAGCTGCGCACCGAAGGCGACATGATGCTGGCGATGAAGCTGAGCGAGCTGTTCCCTTCCTGATTCACGGGTAACCCTGAATCCTGATCCCGCCTCCCCAGGCGGGATTTTTTTGCCTGCATTCTCGCGGTGAATGAAGATCCCCTGTGGGAGCTGGCTTGCCTGCGATGGCATCTACTCCATCACCGCGGTGCCTGTATCGCAGGCAAGCCAGCTCCCACAGAAAAGCAAATCCGTAGGACTGCTCAGGTTTTTGGCTGTAGCAACAACGCCACCAACGCGCTCCACCCGGTCTGGTGTGAAGCCCCCAACCCTCGCCCTGTCTCACCATGAAAATACTCATGGAACAACACCAGGTCACGACTGGCCGGGTCTTCCTGCAACTGCGCATACCCCGCCATCGACGGCCGCACACCGTTTTCATCTTTGAGAAACAGCCGCGTCAGCCGCTCGCTGAGGCTGTCAGCCACTTCCTCGAGTGACGCCAGATACCCACTGCCCGTCGGGTACTCCACGGAAAAATGCTCCGCGTAATAGCGATGAAATTCGCGCAACGATTCAATCAGCATGTAATTGACCGGCATCCACAGCGGCCCGCGCCAATTGGAGTTGCCGCCGTACAAGCGTGAGTCGGATTCACCGGGTTGGTAACTGGCGCACAAGGTGTCGCCATTCATCTTCAACGCCAGGGGCTGCTCGGCGAACGCCTTGGACAGGGCGCGCACGCCAAAGGCCGACAAGAACTCCTGGTCATCCAGCATGCGTCGCAGCAAATCCTTGGTGCGTTCACCGCGCAGCAGCGCCAGCAACAGGCGGTTGCCCTGCCCCGGTTCGGTCCAGCGCGAAACCAACCTGGCCAGGTCCGGCCGATGATGCATAAAGCCCAGCAGGCGCTCGCGCAAGCCTTCCAGGCCCTCGTGCTCGCGCTGTTCCAGCACAAGCACCGCGAACAGCGGCATTAACCCGACGATGGAGCGCAGGCGCACCGGTTCGCTCTGGCCATCAGGACGGTGCAGTACGTCGTAGAAAAACTGGTCCTGCTCATCCCACAAGCCTTCGGCGCTGTCATCGACGCGGTTGATAGCACCGGCGATGTAGAGGAAATGCTCGAAAAACTTCACGGCAATGTCCACGTACACCACATTGCGCTTGGCCAACTCCAGGCCGATGCGCATCAGGTCCAGGGCATAGGCCGCCACCCAGGCGGTGCCATCGGCCTGGTCCAACTGGTAACCCGGCGGCAACGTGGCCGAGCGGTCGAACAAGGCGATATTGTCCAGGCCCAGAAAACCGCCCTGGAACAGGTTGCGGCCCTCGGCGTCCTTGCGGTTGACCCACCAGGAGAAATTCAACAGCAGCTTGTGAAAGATGCGCTCCAAGAAATCCATGTCGCCCACGCCGGTCAACGCCTTGTCCTGCTGATATACGCGCCAGCTGGCCCAGGCATGCACGGGCGGGTTGGCGTCGTCAAAACGCCATTCGTAGGCCGGCAATTGGCCGTTGGGGTGCATGAAGCGGTCCTTTACCAGCAGCAACAGCTGTTGCTTGGCGTAACCGGGGTCGATCAGCGCGATGGCCACCGCCTGGAAGCCTTGATCCCAAGAGGCATACCAGGGGTATTCCCAAGTGTCGGGCATGGACAAGATGTCGAAGTTGCTCAGGTGCCGCCAATGGGAATTGCGGATAAGCAGACGCTCGGGCGGTGGCGCGGGCTGAGCCGGGTCGCCGTCAAGCCACTGGTTCACGTCGAAATAGTACAGTTGCTTGGACCACAGCAGGCCGGCCAGGGCCTGGCGTTGCACATTGCGCGCATCGTCATCGGCAAGGCCCTGTTGCAAGACCGCGTAGAAGTCATCGGCCTCCTGGCGGCGCTGTTCGAATAGCTTGCTCGCATTGACATCGGGCGCGTCCAGAGGCGCAAAACGCAGGTAAAGAGTTTTGCTTTCCTGGCCCGCCAGTTCAAGGGTGAAATGCGCGGCCACCTTGGTGCCGGCGTCCCGGCGAACGGCCGACTCAACCCCGCCCACCACGTAATCATTAATGCCATCCTTGAATGGCCCCGGCGCCGGTTGCCCGTCCAGTTTGGGCCGATTGGTTTGGTTTTCGCAGAACAGCCACTGCAACCCGTCCTGGCCCCAGGCACTGAGGTGGCGATCATCGAGTTCATGATGACGCGCCAGAACCCGCTCGCCGTCCAACCTCAAGCTGGGCTTGGGTGCATCGAAGGTCCAGCTCCAGTCATTGCGCGCCCAGAGCTGGGGCAGCACCTGCAGGCGTGTGGGTTGGTCCGAACGGTTATGCACGGTGACGCGCATGAAAATATCGTCGGGCTGATGCTTGGCGTATTCGACACTGACGTCGCAGTAGTGGTTGTCTGCGAACACACCGGTATCAAGGATTTCATACTCGGCATCCGCCAGCCCACGACGGGCGTTTTCGGCGATCAGGTCAGCGTAGGGAAAGGCCGCATGGGGATATTTGTAGAGCATGCGCATGTAGGCATGGCTCGGCACGCCATCGACGAAAAAGTACAGTTCCTTGACGTCTTCACCGTGGTTGCCTTCGGCGTTGTCGAGGCCGAACAGACGTTCCTTGAGGATTGCGTCACGCTCGTTCCACAGCGCCAGGCCCAGGCACCAGCGTTGAGCCTTGTCACTGAAACCGGCCAACCCGTCCTCGCCCCATCGATAGGCGCGGCTGCGTGCATGCTCATGAGGGAAGTAGGCCCAGGCGTCACCGTCGGCGCTGTAGTCTTCGCGCACCGTGCCCCATTGGCGTTCACTCAGGTACGGGCCCCAGTCGCGCCACTGCTCGGCGCCTGGCGTTGCCAGGCGCTGGCCTTCGAGGGTGTCCAGCAGGTTGGTTGCGGGTTTGGCCGTCATTGGGTCCTCCTTCACCTACACGGTGGAGCGCAGTGTAGAGCCCAATGACGCCCGCTTGCACATGAAGACTTGGACGCAGGGTCAACTCATTCATTTGCAGAATGAAGTCCAGAAGAATCTTCGTTTGCAAGGCAGCCGGCGGCTCAACAAAATCAGGCAAAGGCCACTTTCATCGCTCCAGCCATCAGGAATTTTTCTATGCACGCCACTGCACATGTCAGCCCTGACGAGATCCGCAAGGGCTTTTCCAAGGCCATGTCCGACATGTATCGAGATGAAGTTCCGTTATATGGGGCGTTGCTGGAGTTGGTGGCCGAGACCAATGCACATGTGCTCGACAGCGAACCGGGCCTGGCGCACCAGCTGCAACGTACCGGCGAAATCCAGCGCCTGGGCATGGAACGCCACGGCGCCATCCGCCTGGGCACCGCTGCGGAACTGGCGACTATCAGCCGTTTGTTTGCGGTGATGGGCATGCAACCGGTGGGGTACTACGACCTCACCCCCGCTGGCGTACCTGTTCACTCCACCGCCTTTCGCGCCGTGCATGAACACGCGCTGCAAACCAGCCCGTTTCGCGTGTTCACTTCATTGCTGCGCCTGGAACTGATCGAAAACCCCGACCTGCGCGCCTTCGCCGAAAGCGCCCTGGCCAAGCGCTCGATCTTCACCGGCGAGGCCTTGGCATTGATCGACCAGGCAGAGACCCAAGGCGGCTTGAATGCCAGCGATGCCGAGGTCTTTATCCGCCAGGCCCTGGAGACGTTCCGCTGGCACCACACTGCCACGGTCACCGGCGCCCAATATCAGCAACTGAGCGACCAGCACCGCCTGATCGCCGACGTCGTCGCGTTCAAAGGCCCGCACATCAACCACCTGACGCCACGCACCCTGGACATCGACCAGGTGCAGGCGGCGATGCCCGGCAAAGGCATCACTCCCAAAGCCGTGATCGAAGGCCCACCTCGGCGCCAATGTCCGATCCTGCTGCGCCAGACCAGCTTCAAGGCCCTGGACGAACCCATCGCCTTCACCGATGCCCACGGCAGCCACAGCGCACGCTTCGGCGAAATCGAACAGCGCGGCGTCGCACTTACCCCTAAAGGCCGCGCCCTGTACGACCAACTGCTGAACGCCGCCCGCGACGAACTCGGCACATTCCCCAATGAGGCCAACGCCGAGCGCTATGTGCAATTGATGGAACAGCACTTCCACGCCTTCCCCGATAACTACCCGCAGATGCGCGAGCAGGGCTTGGCGTATTTTCGCTACTTCGTCACCGATAAAGGCCTGACGGCACGCGCCCAGGCCGATCAGCCGCGCACATTGGAGGCGCTGGTCGGTGCCGGTCATGTGGCGGTGGAGCCGTTGGTGTATGAGGACTTTTTGCCGGTCAGTGCGGCGGGGATCTTCCAGTCAAACCTGGGGGATGGGGCGCAGAGTCACTACGCGGGCAACTCCAACCGAGATGCCTTCGAACAGGCGCTGGGGCGCAGGACGATTGATGAGTTGCAGTTGTATGAGCAGACGCAGCAGCGTTCCATGGATATATGCGTTGAAACGCTGTTGAAATGACTGGATGCAAGACCGAACGCCAAGCGTCACGGCGTTGATGGTAACCACGATGCGAAGCGAGCCGCTTTTGATCTTGATCTGCTTTTGATCTTGATCTTAAGCGCCCCGTCAAACCACGCTGGCCGGAATTCGACAGGGATTTGGGGGGTAAACCGGCAGGGATGCGGGTTTAGCCGCCCCGCGCCATGGATGGCGCGTGGCGGCGGCCCCCCAAATCACTGGAGGATTACGGGCACACCGAGCCTAAGCGAGGTGCCGAGTGGTGGGGCAAGAGCCTTTTGCTTACTTTTGGGCTTTTCAAAAGTGAGCCGCTGTAAAAGCGGAACCCTAAGTGGCCGTTACCGCAGGAATGGATATACACCCGGTATACCTGCGTCGCCTGTCAGGCCGCCTTCGCGAGCAAGCCCGCTCCCACAGTTGGATCGCGGTGTGTCAGGTAGGTAGGCGTCGGCTGGGAGGCCGCCATCGCAGGCAAGCCAGCTCCCACAGACGGCATTTGCAGCCGACCGATTCGGCCCTGTGTTGCATGAATTCTGAGGATGCCCACCCGGCTCAAACAACGCAATCCTTGCGCCGCAACAAGCCCCAGAGCC
The DNA here is from genome assembly GCF_900119355.1 of Pseudomonas sp. NFPP02. Classification (NCBI taxonomy): domain Bacteria; kingdom Pseudomonadati; phylum Pseudomonadota; class Gammaproteobacteria; order Pseudomonadales; family Pseudomonadaceae; genus Pseudomonas; species Pseudomonas sp. NFPP02. The sequence continues at coordinate 39,028 of NZ_FPJI01000010.1, read as the reverse complement.
GAGTGGACGGGGGCATCATAAGGAGAGAAGCGACACTTGTCCTCCAGACAATTCTGAACAAATGTGCACATTCCGTGTGTGTGTGTGGCGAGGGAGCTTGCTCCCGCTGGGGTGCGAAGCGCCCCCATCGGCGGCGGCTGCGCAGCCGAACGGGAGCAAGCTCCCTCGCCACAGGTTACGGGTTTGCTTAAGCCAGCCGCTGCGCAATTTCGTCTTTGATCGACAGCCGCTTCTTCTTCAGGTTCTCCACCTCTTCATCGCTGGCACTGGCTTTTTCCGCTTTTAGCACCTTGGCGTCGGCGTCGTCGTATTGAGTGAGCAGTGAGTCCAACCGGTTGTCTTGCGCCCTGCGCTTGTGAACGTCTTCCTTGCTCAATCCCAAGTCCTGATACAGGTCGTGTTTCACTGGCATGGCGTACCTCCACAGATTGATCGATGGTCTGCGCCCTTGAAGCTAGCCCATTCCAACAAGACTTGTCATGTTTGAAGTCAAGAACGACCCGTTCGTCGCGGCGCACGCGATGGGATCAAACCTTTGCCCCGCCCTGCCCTCCACTGTAGATCGCCACCCCAGGGAGAACGGTTTTATGAGTCACGTTGCCACTGCTGCCGACACCCAATGCATCAATACCCTACGCACCCTGGCCATGGATGCCGTGCAGAAGGCCAATTCGGGTCACCCTGGCACGCCCATGGGCCTGGCGCCCGTGGGGTACACACTGTGGAGTCGCTTCCTGCGTTATCACCCCGAACATCCCGACTGGCCCAACCGTGACCGTTTTGTGTTGTCGGTGGGGCATGCCTCGATGTTGCTGTATTCGCTATTGCACCTGGCCGGCGTGGTAGAGATCGACGCCCACGGCAAGCGTTCCGGCCAACCGGCCGTCAGCCTCGAGGATATCAAGCAGTTCCGGCAGATGGGCTCCAAGACCCCTGGCCACCCCGAGTACCGCATGACCACAGGCGTAGAAACCACCACGGGCCCGTTGGGCCAGGGCTGCGCCAACAGCGTGGGCATGGCCATGGCTGAGCGTTGGCTGGCTCAGCGCTTCAACCGCGACGGCCAGGTGCTGTTTGACTATGACGTCTACACCCTGTGCGGTGACGGCGACATGATGGAAGGCATCAGCAGCGAAGCCGCGTCCCTGGCCGGGCACTTGAAGCTCGATAACCTGTGCTGGATCTATGACAACAACACCATCAGCATCGAGGGCCACACTGAGCTGGCGTTCAGTGAAGACGTGATCCAACGCTTCCAGGCGTATGGCTGGCACACCGTGCATGTCACCGACGCCAATGACTTGCAGGCCTTGAGCGTGGCGCTGGAAACCTTCAAGGCCAACACCGGCGCGCCCACCTTGATCGTCGTGGACAGCGTGATCGGCTACGGCTCACCGCACAAACACAATACCGCTGCTGCCCATGGCGAGCCGTTGGGGGACGATGAAATTCGCCTGACCAAGGCCGCCTATGGCTGGCCGCAGGATTCGAGCTTCCTGGTGCCGCAAGAGGCTCGCACAGTGTTGCGCGATGCCCTTTACGAACGTGCCGAGCCGTTGTACGCCGAATGGAACCAGACCCTGGCCTCCCTCGAGCCGCAACGGGCCGATGAACTGCAACGCATGCGCGCCGGGGAAATGCCCGAGCAATGGCAAGCGCACCTGCCAGACTTTGCCGCCGATGCCAAAGGCGTCGCCAGCCGTACCTCAGGCGGCGAAGTGTTGAATGCCTTCGCCCAACAGATCCCCTGGCTGCTGGGCGGCTCGGCGGATTTGTCGCCCTCGACCAAGACCAACCTCACCTTCGACGACGCCGGGCGTTTCAGCGCGGATGATTACAGCGGGCGCAACCTGCACTTCGGTATCCGCGAACACGCCATGGGCGCAATCGCCAACGGCATGGCGCTGTCCTACCTGCGCCCGTATACCTCGACCTTCCTGGTATTCAGCGATTACATGAAACCGCCGATCCGCCTGGCGGCGATCATGGAATTACCCGTGATCTTCGTGTTTACCCATGACTCCATCGGCGTCGGCGAGGATGGACCGACACATCAGCCTATCGAACACCTCACCCAACTGCGGGCCACGCCGGGGCTGTTGACCTTGCGCCCGGGCGATGCCAATGAAACGCTGGAATTGTGGAAAGTCGCCTTGGCCCAGACTCATCGGCCCAGCTGTGTCGTGCTGTCACGCCAGCCGCTGCCCACCCTGGATCGCACCCAGTACGCGGCGGCCTGCGGTGCGGCCAAAGGTGCCTACGTGCTGGCCAGTGCGCAAGAGCCTGAGGTCATCCTGATAGGAACAGGCAGCGAAGTCAGCCTGGCGGTAGCCGCCTATGAGCAGCTCAAAGGTGAAGGCATTGCCGCCAGCGTGGTATCGATGCCCAGTTGGGAGCTGTTTGAAGACCAGGATCAAGCCTACCGCGACAGTGTGCTGCCGCCCGCGGTGAAAGCCCGCGTAGTGGTGGAACAGGCAGGTCCCTTGGGCTGGGACCGCTATGTCGGGCAGACCGGCGCCAAGGTGGTGATGAACAGTTTTGGGGCCTCGGCACCGCTGGCAAAGTTGCAGGAGAAGTTCGGGTTTACCCTGGACAATGTGGTGAAGCTGGCCAAGCAACAGCTCCAGTTGGCTGAAAACTGACCCGCATAAGCGCGCGGGGCTGGTTCGCAGTCACGCCAGTAACCGCGCAAGTTCTTCACGGCAATAGTCGACAAACAATTGCACCGGCTTGGTCAGCGGTGCACGACGCAGCCACACGGCCGACAACCCGGACCCCGTGACCGTTTCAGCCAAGGGAATGCACACCACCTTCTGCCCATCATAGGTGTACTCGCTGAAGGGTTTGGTCACCAGGATCGAGAACCCGAACCGGCGCCCCACCATGCCCCGCACCATTTCGATGGAGGGCGAGCTGAATACGATATTCGGGGTCAGCCCGCGCTCTTCGAAGATGCTCACGAAGTAGGTACGGCTGGGCAACACGTCCAGCAAAATCATTGGCTCCAGCACCAGGTCGGCCAGGGACACCCTGGCCTGCTGGGCGAAGCGGTGATCGGCCGGCAGCAACGCATAGGGCTGTTGGGGCGGCATCAACGGCGTGGTCTCGATGGTGCCGCCCAGGTCGTGCTCAAACAACATCGCCACGTCGATACTGCCTGCGGTCAGCGCCTGCACCAATTCTTGCTGCTCGCCATCGCGGATGCGGATCTCCACCCCTGGCCAGCGCGCCTTGAAGCCGGCGATCAAGCGTGGCAGGTACAACGGCGCCACAGTTTCAAAGCAGCCGATGTCGATCTGCCCGGCCACCACGTCATTATCCGCCAGGGCGTTCTGCTCGAACTCATGGGCCACCCGCAACAGCTCCAAAGCCTTGCGATAAAAGCGCGCGCCACTGGGCGTAAGGGAAACGCCCTGGGCGTGGTGGCGGATAAACAGCTGCACGCCAAAGCTGTCTTCCAGCTGTTTGATCGCCGTGGACACCGACGGCTGGGCGATATACAGCTTGCGCGACGCCTCGGCGACGCTGCCGCATTCGGCCGTGGTCACAAAATATCTGAGCTGGCGCAGGTTGTAGGCAGCCATCGGCACCTCCATAAACGTGGGTTTTCGCCCCAAACAGGTGCGCAGATACACCGGTTTTTCAAGCCATTGAAGCCCATGCAACATACCGGAGCATAAAACCACGTGAGATATTTTTTTTAAGGTCTATAGCAACAAACTTACTAATTTACCTGCCTGCGCCCATTACAGATGATCACTCCAACAACAAAGCGCCGCCCGTGCAGCGCATAGCGAAGTACGTCCACGTACTCACCTTGCCTTGGAGCTCGTCATGGTTACCACTGCAACATCCTCCGCCCCGCTCATCGAAAAACACACGATTGGATACGTGCCTCCGGAAGATCGCCATGGAAAGGTAAGAGACCTGTTCACCCTGTGGTTCGGCGGCAACATCGCGCCGTTGCCTATCGTCACTGGCGCACTGGGTGTGCAACTGTTCCACCTCAACCTGGTGTGGGGCATTGTCGCCATTCTTGTCGGCCATTTGGTCGGCGGTGTGCTGATGGCATTGCACTCAGCCCAGGGCCCGCAGATGGGCATCCCGCAGATGATCCAGAGCCGTGCTCAGTTCGGCTCCCTCGGCGCGTTGCTGGTGGTGGTGATTGCCGGGGTGATGTACATCGGCTTCTTCGCCTCCAACATTGTGCTGGCCGGTAAATCCCTGCACGGCGTGGTGGACGTCGTGCCTGTACCGGTGGGCATCGTTATCGGCGCCATTGGTTCCGGGATCATCGGCATCATCGGCTATCGCTTCATCCACGTACTCAATCGAATCGGCACCTGGGTACTGGGCGCCGGCATCGTGCTGGGCTTTGCCTACATCTTCACCCATGTACAGACCACGGATTTCCTCACCCGTGGCAGCTTCAACATCTCGGGTTGGCTGGCCACCGTTTCCCTGGCCGCGCTGTGGCAGATCGCCTTTGCGCCCTACGTGTCGGACTATTCCCGCTACCTGCCAGCCGACGTGCCGGTAGCCGCCACCTTCTGGACCACCTACCTGGGCTCGGCGCTGGGGTCGAGCCTGGCGTTCATCTTCGGCGCCGTGGCAGTGCTCGCCACGCCGGTAGGCATGGACACCATGGACGCCGTCAAACTCGCCACCGGCGCCATCGGCCCGTTGATGCTGGTACTGTTCCTGCTCAGCGTGATCAGCCACAACGCCCTCAACCTGTACGGCGCGGTGCTGTCGATCATCACCCTGGTACAGACCTTCGCCTACCGCTGGATCCCGACCGCGAAAAGCCGTGCGGTGATCTCCATTATCGTGCTGGCCGCCTGTTCGATTGCGGCGGTGTTTGCTTCCCAAGACTTCATCGGTCACTTCGTCGACATGGTGCTGGTGCTGCTCGTGGTGCTGGTGCCCTGGACGGCGATCAACCTGATCGACTTCTACGCCATTCACAAAGGCCAATACGACATCGCCTCGATCTTCCGTGTGGATGGCGGCATCTACGGCAAGTACAACCCGCAGGCGCTGCTGGCCTATGCGGTGGGGATCGCGGTGCAGATTCCGTTCATGAACACGCCGCTGTACGTCGGGCCGATTTCGCAGCACATCAACGGCGCGGACTTGTCGTGGGTGGTGGGGCTGGCGGTGACCTCGCCGTTGTACTTCTGGTTGGCGAGTCGGGACAGTGCGTATAAGCGCCGGATGGACAGTGGCAAGTTGGTGGGTGGGGTTTGATACAGACTCTCGGTCGCGCCTGCCCTACCCTTACAACGTGTAGGAGCGCGCTTGCTCGCGAAAAACTCGCAGGCGCCGCGTTCATCCAGGAGGCGCGCGTTATCGTTGACGTTTTTCGCGAGCAAGCTCGCTCCTACAAGGGGTGCCGTGCGGTGCCATAGGCCCGATGTTTCTCTATGATGTGGCCTTTCACTGAACATCCCTGGAACCGCCCATGCCCACTCTCACCCTGCGCAACGCCCTGCCCACCGACGCCGCACGCTGCTTTCACATTGAAACCACCGCTTACGAAGGCGACGAAGCCGCAACGCTTGAAAAAATCGCCACGCGCATCGCGCAGTATCCCGAGGGATTTCTGATCCTGGAGGAAGATGGCGCAGTGGTGGGGTTCATCAACTCGGGCTGTGCCCATGAGGTGGTAATGTCGGACGAGGCTTTCAAGGAGTTGGTGGGCCATGACGCCGAGGCGCCGAATGTGGTGATCATGTCGGTGGTGGTCGACCCGGCCCATCAAGGCAAGGGCTATGCGAAAAGACTGATGACCGCGTTCGTGCAGCGCATGGGAACACTGGGCAAGCAGACGATTCATCTAATGTGCAAGCAACAGCATGTGCCGTTGTACACCCGCATGGGCTATACCTACGTGCGCCCTTCGCCGTCGGATCACGGTGGGATGGCGTGGCATGAAATGGTGATGGCGTTGAAAGCCACACCGTCGCAGTAGTGATTGTGTGTTGCAAGGCATGAAACTGCCGAAAAGCCGTGCAGGGAACGAATGCTTTTCAACAGGTAAAAATCCTGGATTTGTCTGTGCTGTCTGACGTCAAGCCTGACGCTGCAAAGCGTTATCTCAGATTGTGCCTACAGCAACTTCTCCCGCTGTATGAGCTAACCACACAGGGGTTTCACACGCTTACATTCACGCGAAACAGGCCACATTGAGTGAAGGTTCCGGGCGCTGTAGCCTGCGAAACACCCCGCCAGGACCCTGCCCCGGCGGGGCATCTTCCTAGCTATCACAGAGGTGTAATCGTGTCTTCAATCAGTGGCTTCACCCCATCCATCCCGACCCATCAACCTGTTGACGCAAACAAGATCGATAACGATAAACCCAGGTACAACCCCTTGGAAGAAAACAGGGTTGGCGATGATGCAGAAGTGTCCGGTGGCAAGTGCGGCTGGAAGAGCGTCGGCGACGAATATCGGGCCTACGCCAATCGCAATCGGTTTGATCGCCTCTTCCTGCCTTCGGACAAAAAAGCCATCCACGTCGCTCAGGTCCATCCTCTTCCCCATCGGTTTGATCACCACTTCGTGCCTTCGGACAAAAAGGTCATCGACGACGCGCAGTTCCACCCTCTTCCCCATCGGTTTGATCAGATCTTCCTGCCTTCGGACAAAAAGGTCATCGACGACGCGCAGATCCACCCTCTTCCCCGTCGGTTTGATCACCTCTGCCTGCCGTCGGACAAAAAGGTCATCGACGACGCGCAGATCCCCCCTCTTCCCCATCGGTTTGATAACGGTTACCTGCCTGCGGACCAAAAGGTCATCGACGACGCTCCGAGCGTCGCCAATCGCGCCCCCATAGATTCCTAAATCAAATCCGACGGCAAGGGCGGTTGGGTCAAGGCGTAACAGTGCAAACGACTGTTTGCTATCCAAGCCGTTGCGCCTCCCCATGGTATTGCCAAACACGCGCTTGCCATGGGTGGGGTGCGAAAGCGTGGGCATCCGCCAGCGAGTCACCAACTGCCGGAAGCCCCACCACCGCCACTGGAACCACCACCACCGGACGAGCTGCTGCTAGAACTGCTGGAACTTGAACCGGAGCCACCGCCCGAGCCAGATCCAGCCCCCTCGCCAACCTTGCCAAAGATAATCAGCGCGACAAACGATGCGATAGGAAACGCCAGCAGCCAGCCGTCGCGGCCGCCGTCAATCACCCATCCTGCCACCACGTACACCACTACCGCCGCCAGCAGCCGCACGATAAAACCGGCGCGGCTGGTGCGCCATGTCTCTCTCATGATCAGCAGCAGTACCAGGTACAACCCCAGCACCACCAAGACGCCCAATGGCCACAGCAGCCAATGGATGAAACTGACATCCACGTACTGGTTTGCCATAACCAACCCGAGGCTGTAAGCCAGCAGCCCGATCACACAGTAAAACAGCGTACGCACCTGCCACAGCGCGCCGAATATCGCGCCGCCTATCAACAGCGTCAGCGGCACGACAAACAGGAACATCGGCCACTCCCAACCGCCCGCCAGCAGCGTCAACAACAGCGTGGCCGCCACGGCGGCGATCAACGCCTTGCGCCAATGCAGCTTGCCGGCTGCAATCGCCACGCCGCCCAAGCCGCCCAGGATAAGCGCCGCCAACAATGCCATGAATTGGGGGTTGATCCCGGCTCCCGCCAGTTGCGGCAGGTCACCGCCGTCCACCAGCACGGTCAGGGCGTCCACCCCCTGTTGCACACCGCCGGCAAAATCGCCCTGGCGAAACGCCGGGGTGATCTGTTCTTCAATAATACGATGGGCCAGCAGGTCGGTGACGATGCCTTCCAGGCCGTAGCCCACCTCGATACGTACCTTGCGGTCGTCCTTGGCCACCACCAGCAGGATGCCGTCGTTGACGTCCTTGCGTCCCAGTTTCCAGGCACGAAACAGCTGGTTGGCGTAGCCTTCGATATCGGCGCTGCCGGTGGTTGGCACCAGCAATACCGCCACTTGCGCGCCTTTGCGTTGTTCAAGGTCAGCCAGCTGTTGCTTGAGGCGCTGGGCGGTGCCCGAGTCGAGGGTGTTTGTCAGGTCAATGACCCGCTGATCAAGGGCTACCTCAATCGGCGAGGTGTCCGCATGAGCGGTGATCAACAGGCTGGAAAATACCAGGGCCAGTAGGCTGAACACCGATTGCCGCACAAGCACGATCATGTATGGTTACCTGAAGTCTCTCCCTGAAGGCGCCGACTTTACCTTATCTGCGTGCAAACGCGTGACCCAGGGCCTGCGACTATCTAAACTGCCGATCAGCTGCATAGCAATAAGCCATCTACGGGACGCCCATGGACCTAAGTCACCGCAACAATGTACATGTGATGGGCAACGGTCCCTCGACCCTGGTGTTTTCCCACGGTTTTGGTTGCAACCAGGCCATGTGGGATGCCCTGGCGCCGCACTTTCTCGACCGCTTTCGCGTGGTGCTGTATGACCTGGTTGGCGCCGGCCTGTCGGACCTGAGCGCGTTCGACAAAGCCAAATACAGCCGCCTGGATGGCTATGCCCATGACCTGAACGAGATTATCGACGCCTACGCCCAAGGCCCGGTGATTCTAGTGGGCCACTCGGTGAGCTCGATGATCGGCACTCTCGCTGATCGTTTCATCCCGGAACGCATTGCCGCGCATGTGATGATTGGCCCATCGCCGCGCTATATCGACACTGAGGAGTATGTCGGCGGTTTCAAGCACGATGACATCGACGACCTGCTCGACACCCTCGACAGCAACTACCTGGGCTGGTCCAGCGCCATGGCCCCGGTGATCATGGGCGCACCGACGCAACCGCACCTGAGCGAGGCGCTCACCGACAGCTTCTGTCGCACCGAGCCGGACATCGCCAAGCAGTTCGCCCGCGTGACCTTCCTGTCGGATAACCGCCAGGATGTGTTCGGCCTGACCACCCCGGTGCTGATCCTGCAATCGACCGACGACCTGATCGCCCCCGTGGCCGTGGGTGAATACCTGCACACCGTATTACCTAACAGCACTTATTGCCTGGTCGAGAATGTCGGCCATTGCCCGCATATGAGCGCGCCCCAGGCGTGTGCCGCGGCGATGGACCGGTTCCTGGCCCCTTGGGCGGCTGCCGATGCCCGTTGACCCGCTGTTTGACAGCGCGGCCTGTGCCCTGGCGGTGACCCAGGAAGATGGCACGATCCTGCACGTCAACCCACGCTTGTGCGATTGGCTGGGCTTCACGGCGGCCCAACTGCTGGGCCGGCGTTTCCAGGACCTGCTGGCCATGGGCGGGCGGATTTTCTACCAGACGCACCTGGCGCCAATGCTGCGCATGCACGGCAGCGTCACCGAGGTGAAGCTCGACATCCGCCATTCCAACGGGCACAAAGTCACGGTCTTGCTCAATGCCAACCAGCGCCAGCAGCCGGCCGGCGTGGTGTATGACCTGGCGCTGTTCGGCACCACCGACCGTGACAAGTACGAGCGCGAACTGCTCAATGCGCGCAAGCAGGCCGAAGCCCTGCTGCAGGAAAAAACCGCCACGGAACTGGCCCTGCAACAGGCCCAGGCCGAGCTGAGCGAGGCCTATGCCATTGCCCAGCGCCGGGCGTTGTTTGCCGAACAGATGGTGGCGATTGTCAGCCACGACCTGAAAAACCCTCTGACGGCGATCCGCATGGCCGCCGACTTTCTCCAGCGCGGCGAGCGCACGGCCAAGGAGCGCCAGCTACTGGGGCACATCGGCCAGTCTTCCGAACGCGCCCTTCGCATGATCGCCGACCTGCTGGACTTCACCCAGGCCCGGGTCGGCCAGGGCATTACCATCAAGCCGCAACCGCTGGACCTGCATGGCGTTATTCATCGCAGCGTCGACGAACTGCGGGTGGCCTTCCCCAAGGCCACGCTGGTGCATCACGCCGAGGGCCAGGGCGACGCCTGCCTGGACGCCGACCGTGTGCAACAGATGATCGGTAACCTGGTGGCCAACAGCGTGGCCTATGGCGACTTGCTGCAGCCGATTACCATCACCTCACGCCTGGGCGACAACACCTGCGCGGTTGCGGTGCACAACCACGGCCCGGCGATTCCGCAAACCCTGCTGGCCGGGTTGTTCGAACCCATGACCCGCGGCACCGACCAAGGCAGCGACGTGCGTAGCGTAGGCCTGGGCCTGTATATCGTGCGCGAACTGGCCAAAGTACATGGCGGCGACGTGGCGGTGAGTTCCTGTGCGAGTGCCGGCACCACGTTTACCGTGAAGTTCTAGTCCAGGTACGCGGTGCCCTGCATGATCGGCTCGACACGGCCGGTCAATATCACGCCGCCCTGCCCGTCCCATTGCACCGTGACCGCGCCACCGTCGCACTGGACTTCCACACGCTCATCGAGCAGCCCTCGCCGGATGCCGTTGACGACCGCCCCGCAACAGCATGAACCGGACCCCAGCGGCACACCGCCGCCACGCTCCCAGATACGCAGGCGGATATGGCCGCGGTCCAGCACTTGCACGAAATGCACATTGGTCCTGGCCGGAAACAGCGGGTGAACTTCCAGGGTCGAGCCTATGGCCTCAATATCGAGCGCAGTCACATCCTCTACAAAAAACGTGCAATGCGGGTTGCCCATGCTGCACGCTGCCGGCTGGCCGTCGATAGGCAACACGCAGGTGTCCATCGCCTTGGCCAAGGGTACCGACGCCCAGCCCAGCGAGGGTGCGCCCATGTCCACCGACACCCGCTGCCCATCAGCACGTGTGCATGTCAGTAAACCGCGGTCGCTAAGCAGCACAATGGCCTCGGCACCTGCCTCATGCATCAGGCGGTCGGCCACGCCACGAGTCGCGCTGCCGCAGGTTTGCAGGCGTGTTCCGTCGGGGTTCCAGAACTGAACGCGCGCGGCGGCCTGCTCACAGTCGAGCACCACCGCCAGTTGATTGAAACCGATGCCGGTGCGGCGGTTACCCAGGTGGCGGGCAATCTGCGCATTAATGGGGTTATCCTCGCCACGGCGGTCGATGATAATGAAGTCATCGCCGTGGGCGTGCATCTTCACGAACGGCAGGGTCATGGGCGCTCCTGTGGGTGAAATGAATCACGCGGTTCTAATACCACTGTAGGAGCGAGCTTGCTCGCGAAAAACTCACAGGCACCGCGTTTATTCAGGCAGTACGCGTTTTGTTGGCGTTTTTCGCGAGCAAGCTCGCTCCTACATATGGGGTTGATGGGTCATGCTTATTGTATTCAGCGGCTTGCCTGGCAGTGGCAAGACCACGATTGCCAGGGAGCTGGCGCGACAGTTGGGCGCGGTTTACCTGCGTATTGATGTGATTGAGCAGGCGCTGCGGGAGGCTGCGGTGTTGGCGGGCGATGTGGGGGCCAGTGGCTACGGTGTGGCGAATGCGCTGGCGCTGAGTAACCTGCGCCTGGGACAGCGGGTAATCGCCGATTGTGTGAACCCGGTGAAGGAAAGCCGCGATGCCTGGCAAGCGGTGGCGACAGCGGCCGGCGTGGCACTGATCAATATCGAGGTAGTGTGTACCGATCAGCAGGCGCATCGGCGCCGAGTCGAAGGGCGTGTGGGCGATATTCCGGGGCTGGTGCCACCGACCTGGGAATCGGTACAGGTACATGAGTATGAACGCTGGGAGGTACCACCGTTCAGGCTGGATACGGCGCAGATGACGCCGGCAGAGGCTGTCGCGGCAGCCTTGCTCCATATAGGCTAAACCCAACCTGTGGCGAGGGAGCTTGCTCCCGCTGGGGCGCGAAGCGGCCCCGCTCTTTGTGGGACTGCTACGCAGTCCAGCGGGAGCAAGCTCCCTCGCCACAATCTTTAGAAGTTACCGCGCAGCGCCTCAAGCCCGCCTTCGTAAATACCGGCAAACAATTCCTCGACTTGCGCATCGGTGGTGCCCGCTGCCGGCGTGAACACGCCGGACCAGGTCACTTTCGCCGAGGTGTCCGTCAACGCTTCCACCTGCAAGGTCGACAGGTAAGCACTCACCGGAAACGGCGACGCTTCAATGGTGTAGCTGTAGGTGCGCGCAACGTTGTCGAAAGTCTGCAAGCGCTCGACAATCGTGCCGCCGTCAGCGGCGGTCAGATGACGCACACGGCCACCCTCGCTCGGCTCGCTCTTGGCAATCAAAGGCAGCCAGTCGGGCAGGCTGTTGAAGCCGCCAATCAGTTGCCAGACTTGGTCGGCCGACACCGCAATTTCAATCACAGAAGAAGCTGTTGCCACAATCAATACTCCAGTCAGGAAAAAATCAGATTGCCATGCTGTCGACAACGCCACCGTCAACCCGCAGCGCGGCACCGGTCGTCGCCGAAGACAGCGGTGAAGCAATGTACGCCACCAGGTTCGCCACTTCATCCACATTGGCCGCACGCTGGATGATCGAGGTGGGCCGCGCATGGCGCACAAACACATCTGCTTCGTCTCGGGCACTGCGCCCGGATTCGGCCGTGGCGTCCTTGAGCATGTGTTCCAGGCCATCGGTAAAGGTCGGCCCCGGCAAGATAGCATTCACCGTCACCCCAGTACCCGCCAGGCGCTTGGCCAGGCCGTGGGACACCGCCAGGTTGGCGCTTTTGGTCACTCCGTAGTTGATCATGTCAGCCGGCGTCGCCACGCCGGACTCCGACGACACGAAGATCACCCGACCCCAGCCCTGCTCGACCATACCCGGCACATAATGCCGCGCCAGGCGCACGCCGGAGATCACATTGACCTCATAGAAGCGCGCCCACTCACTGTCTGGCGCGTCGAAGAAATCCACCGCGTCGAAGATGCCCAGGTTGTTGACCAGAATGTCGGCGCGGGGTTCGGCGGCGAAGAGTTTCTGTGCGCCTTCAACGGTCCCGAGGTCGGCCACTAAACCACGCAGTTGAGCAGCGGGAACCGCCTGGCGAATGCTCGCCAAGGCGTCGTCCACCTTGCCTGTATCACGCCCGATCACCACCACCGTGGCACCGGATTGCGCCAGGGCCTGGCTGATGCCCAGGCCGATACCGGCGGTGCTACCGCTGACAATAGCCACTTTGCCGCTTACATCAATCTTCATGCTCAAGCTCCTTAACGTGAGAGAGGCAAAGGTGCACGGTCCGAGATCAAGCGGGCCTCGCGCAACGCCTGCCAGAAGGCTGCTGGAATCTGTTCAGACAACGCCGCGACGTCTTCGGCAATCCGCCCCGGACGACTGGCACCGGGAATCACCGCCGCCACCGCCGGATGCGCCAGTGAAAACTGTAGCGCAGCGGCCTTGATACTGACGCCAAACGCCTGGGCAATCGCCTTGATCTGCTCGACCTTGGCAATGATCGCCGGACCGGCTTGCTGGTATTCAAAGTGCGCACCGCCAGCGAGGATGCCGGAGCTGTACGGGCCACCGACGACGATCTCGACCTGCTGGGCGTGGGCTGCGTCCATCAGGCGCTGCAAGGCGCGGTCGTGGTCCAGCAGCGTATAGCGACCCGCCAGCAGAAAGCCGTCGGGCTGGGCTTCGGCCAGGTCCAGGGTCAACTCGCAAGGCTCGACACGATTGACGCCCAGCCCCCAGGCCTTAATCACTCCTTGCTCGCGCAAACGGGTGAGTACTTTGAAGGCACCAGTGCGGGCCTGGTTGAAGTATTCCAGCCATTGGTCGCCGTAAAAATCCTGGGCGATGTCGTGAACCCACACGATGTCCAGGCGATCGGTTTGCAGGCGTGTCAGGCTGTCTTCAATGGAGCGCAGGGTGGCGTCGGCGCTGTAGTCATTGATTATTTTATTGGGCCGGCCGTGTTCGAATACGCCGCTTTTTTCCCCAAGGTCACGGGCGGTTTCTTCGACTTCATCGAGAATTACCCGGCCAACCTTGGTGCTGAGCACGTAGTCATCGCGGTGATACTTGGACAGGGCCTGGCCCAAGCGGATTTCCGACAGGCCCGAGCCGTAGAACGGCGCGGTATCGAAGTAACGCACGCCGTGGCTCCAGGCGGCCTCGACGGTGGCCTGGGCTTCTTCTTCGGGGATAGCGCGAAACATATTGCCCAAGGGGGCGGTGCCAAAGCCCAGTACGCCGGGCAGTGTGTCTTTCAAGCTCATGGTGGTTCCTCAATCGGTGCGAGGTCGCTGTGACCGTTGAGCAGATGCTAGATTGCGCAGATCAGACCGTCCAAGACATACTGCGACCAACTTGAGTCCTTGCAGGTCTTACATGATTGATCTACGCCAGTTGCGCTACTTCGAAGTGGTGGCCGAAGAAGAACACGTCGGCCGCGCCGCCGAGCGCTTGCACATTTCCCAATCGCCCCTGAGTCGGCAGATCGCCCAGCTCGAGGAACGCCTGGGCCTGACCCTGTTCGAGCGCAGCCAGCAGCGCATCCGCCTGACCCGCGACGGCCAGACGTTCCTGGCCGAAACCAAGGCCCTGCTGACCCACGCCAACCGCCTGGAGTCCCTGGGCAAGCGCCTGGGCCGCGGCGAAGAAGGCGGTTTGTGCATCGGTTATATCGAAAACGCCATGCACGCCGGTGTCCTGCCCAATGCCTTGCGCATACTGCGCGACGACCGGCCCGCCGTGCATATCAAGCTGTATAACCTGCCCTCCCTGGAACAACTCGAAGGTTTGCGCCAACGCAGCCTGGACATCGCCCTGGTGGGCGAACCACCTGCCGCCGACGACCCGGACCTGACCGCCTGGCAAGTCCTCGATGACCCGATGCTGCTGGCCCTGCCCGAACAGCATCCGCTGGTTCAACAACATGAACTGTTACCCGAGCACCTGGCCGACCAACAATGGATCGGCGTGCAGCGCAAACCTGGCGCCAACCCGGCCGATGATTTCGTCGCCGCCTGTATCCGTGCCGGTTTCACCCCGCAGATTCCTATGGAAGCCAGCGAGCCCTTTACTGCATTGGGCCTGGTCGCGTCGGGGCTAGGGGTGGCGATGGTGCAAAAGGGCCTGAGCCGCAACGCTCCACCGGGCGTGGTATTGCGCGAACTGCCGTGGCTGGCCTACACCACACCGCTGTGGGCGGCCTGGCACCGCGTCAACTTGAGGCCGTTGGTGGAAACCTTTCGCAAAGTGCTGACCGAACCTGAGGCTATCTGACTGACGCCCCACAGGGTGTCTATGCCGGGTGATGATTTTGTGGGCAACGCAGAACCAGTGTGGGAGCTGGCTTGCCTGCGATAGCGGTGGTTCAG
>NZ_FPJI01000010.1:0-23533 GCF_900119355.1 Pseudomonas sp. NFPP02 | reverse complement strand
CTATGCCGGGTGATGATTTTGTGGGCAACGCCGGACCAGTGTGGGAGCTGGCTTGCCTGCGATAGCGGTGGTTCAGTTGAAGATTCAGTGACTGACACACCGCCTTCGCGAGCAAGCCCGCTCCCACATCGGATCTCAGAGTGCTTCGCGCAACCGATACCACAACATCCCCAACGCCAGCAGTGGCGAGCGCAGCGCCCTTCCACCGGGAAAGGTCATGTGCGGCACCTGGCTGAAAATATCCAGGCCCTGGCTTGCACCCGCGTGTATCCCTTCGGCCAGCAACCGTGCGCACCAGTGCGTCACGTTCAAGCCGTGACCGGAATAGCCTTGCGCATAGAACACGTTGGGGTACTGCTTGAGGCGCCCGACCTGGGGAAAACGGTTGGCAGTAATGCCGATCTTGCCGCCCCACTGGAATTCGATAGCCGTGTTGGCCAACTGCGGGAACACCTTGAGCATTTTCGGGCGCATGTACGCGGCGATGTCCTGGGGGTCGCGCCCCGAGTAGTGGCAGGCGCCACCGAACAAAAGACGCCGGTCGGCGGTCAGCCGGTAGTAATCCAGGCCGACTTTCTGGTCGCACAGCGCCAGGTTCTGTGGGATCAACTGCTGGGCCACGGGCTCAGGCAGAGGCTCGGTGGCGAT
This sequence comes from Pseudomonas sp. NFPP02, assembly GCF_900119355.1. Taxonomy (NCBI): domain Bacteria; kingdom Pseudomonadati; phylum Pseudomonadota; class Gammaproteobacteria; order Pseudomonadales; family Pseudomonadaceae; genus Pseudomonas; species Pseudomonas sp. NFPP02. Next base: position 22,885 of record NZ_FPJI01000010.1, on the reverse strand, counting down.
GATGTAGCTGCCCGCCGGCAGTACCTTGCCGCTCAAGCGCGGCTCCAGCTCTTCAAGATGGGCATTGCATGCCAGCACCAGGTTGGCTGCGCGCACGCTTCCGCCTGTGCAGCGCACCCGCACCGTTTCGCCATGGATCAGTTCCAGCGCTGGGCTGTGCTCAAAGATGCGCACCCCGAGGGCCTCGGCCGCCTGCGCTTCACCCAATATCAGGTTGAGCGGGTGCAGATGCCCGGAACCCATGTCGACCAGGCCGCCGGCATACATAGCAGAGCCCACCACCTGTGCCATGTCTTGTGGGCCGACCAGCCGCGTTTCATGGGCATACCCCACGGCCGCCAGGTGCGCCTGTTCGCCCTTGAACGCCGCGAACTGCGCCGGAGTATTGGCGAGTTCGCAAAAGCCCCAGCGCAGGTCACAGTCGATGCCGTGCTCGGCAATGCGCTGGCCCACCAGGGCGACCGAGTCGATACCGGCCCGCTCCATATAGCGCACGCCCTCCTCGCCCACGTATTTGGCAAACCCGGAGACATCATGGCCAATGCCACGGATCAATTGCCCACCGTTGCGCCCGCTGGCGCCCCAACCGATGCAGCGCGCTTCCAGCAGCACCACCGAGAGCCCGCGCTGGGCCAGTTCGATGGCGGTGTTGACCCCGGTAAAGCCGCCGCCGATCACACACACATCGGCGCTCAGGTCTGCCTCAAGTGCGGGCCGCTGCGCCATGGCATTCGCCGAAGCGCGGTAATAGGACGGGGCGTGCTCATTGGGCTTCATCATCGGTTGGACTTCACTTTGCTCCAGGCGCGGGTCATCACGCGCATGGTCGCCGGCGTAGGCGTGGTGGAGATATAGAGTTTGTCGAGTACGTCCTGGGGCGGGTACACCTCAGGATTGTTCACCAGCTCCGCAGGCATGAACGGCTTGGCGGCCGGGTTGGCGTTGGCATAGCCCACCGAGGTGCTGACCTTGGCAATCACCTCAGGCTCAAGCAGGTCGTTGATGAACGCATGGGCTTCTTTAGGGTTGCTCGCATCGGCCGGAATCGCCAACAGGTCGAACCACAGGTTGGAGCCTTCCTTGGGGATCGAGTACGCAATGTTCACCCCGTTCTTGGCTTCCTTGGCGCGGTTGGCGGCCTGGAACACATCGCCGGAATAACCGAAGGCCACGCAGATATTGCCGTTGGCCAGGTCCGAGATGTACTTGGAAGAGTGGAAATAGGTGATGTACGGCCGCAGCGTCAGCAGCTTGGCTTCGGCCTGCTTGTAGTCCTCGGCATTCTCGCTGCGTGGGTCCTTGCCCATGTAGTTGAGGATCGCCGGGAACAGCTCATCCGCTGAATCGAGGAAGGCCACGCCGCACTCATGCAGCTTCTTGATATTTTCCGGTTCAAACAGCACCGCCCACGAATCAATGCGGTCGATACCCAGCACTTGCTTGACCTTGTCGACGTTGTAGCCAATGCCATTGGTGCCCCACAGGTATGGCACCGAGTGCGCATTACCGGGGTCGTTCTGTTCCAGTAACTTCAGCAGCTTGGGGTCCAGGTTTTTGAAGTTGGGCAACTGCGCACGGTCAAGCTTGAGGAACGCACCGGCCTTCACCTGGCGTGCCAGGAAATGGTTGGACGGCACCACCACGTCATACCCGGTGCGCCCGGCCAGCAACTTGCCCTCCAGGGTTTCGTTGGAGTCGAACACATCGTAGATCACCTTGATGCCGGTCTTGGCCTGGAAATCCGCCAAGGTGGTCTCGCCAATGTAATCGGTCCAGTTGTAGACACTCACCGTCGGCGCCGCCTGGCCGGCACTGCTGAACGCCGCGACCAGGGCCAGTGGAAGAAGCTTGTTCACAAGACGCATATCGTCACCCCTCTTATGCTTGTTTTCAGACGCTCAACAGCAGGAACTCACGCTCCCAGGAACTGATCACCCGCTTGAAATTCTCATGCTCGGCACGCTTGACCGCGACATAGCCGCGCACGAACTTCTCCCCCAGGTACTGCTTGACCGTGTCGCAATCCTCCATGCGCGCCAGCGCATCTTCGAGGGTGAACGGCAGGCGCAGGTTGCGGCGTTCATAGGCGCGGCCTTCCACTGGGGCACTGGGTTCGATGTGCTCGATCATGCCCAGGTAGCCACACAACAAGCTGGCAGCAATCGCCAGGTAAGGATTGGCATCGGCGCCCGGCAGGCGGTTTTCCACGCGCATCGCCTCCGGGCTGGAAGTGGGCACGCGCAAGCCGACGGTGCGGTTCTCTTCGCCCCATTCGACGTTGACCGGCGCCGAGGTATCGGGCAGGAAGCGGCGGAACGAGTTCACATTGGGCGCGAACATCGGCAACAGCTTGGGGATGTACTTCTGCAAGCCGCCGATGTGATGCAGGAACAACGGGCTCATGTTGCCGTCGGCATCGACGAACACCGGTTTGCCGGTGGCAATCTCCACCACGCTCTGGTGCAAATGCATGGCGCTGCCCGGTTCGTCGGCCACTGGCTTGGCCATGAAGGTGGCGGCCACGTTGTGCTTGAGGGCGGCCTCGCGCAAGGTGCGCTTGAACACCGTGATCTGGTCGGCCAGGTCCAGGGCGTCGCCATGACGGAAGTTGATTTCCATCTGCGCGGGGCCGTCTTCGTGGATCAGCGTATCCAGGTCCAGGCCCTGGGCTTCGCACCAGTCATAGACATCTTCGAACAGCGGGTCGAATTCGTTGGCGGCATCAATGGAAAACGACTGGCGCCCGGTTTCGGCGCGGCCCGAGCGGCCAATCGGGGTTTTCAAGGGCAGGTCCGGATCTTCGCAGCGCTGGGTCAGGTAGAACTCCATTTCCGGCGCGACAATCGGCTGCCAGCCTTGGTCGGTGTAGAGCTGCAGGACTTTCTTCAACACATTGCGCGGCGACAGCTCGATGGGGTTGCCCTGCTTGTCGAAGGTGTCGTGGATCACGATGGCGGTGGGCTCGATGGCCCACGGCACTACGTAAGTGGCGTTGGCGACCGGGCGGCAAATCATGTCGATATCGGCCGGGTCCAGCAGGTCGTAATAGATATCGTCGTCGACAAAGTCCCCGGTTACCGTTTGCAGCAACACACTTTCCGGCAGGCGCATGCCTCGCTCATGCAGGAACTTGTTGGTGGGTGCGATCTTGCCGCGTGCGATGCCAGTCAAGTCACTGATCACGCATTCGACTTCGGTAATCTTGTGTTCTTTCAGCCAGGTGGACAGCTGATCGAAGGGGGCGTTCATAAGGACCTCGTCTTGGGTGGGATGCGACGCCGGCTTGTACTCCCAGCGCATTGAGGTCTATCTTGGCCCAGCCTTGAAACGGCATCTATCCACTTTGCACGCGGCACAACGCACCAATAGAGTGCGCACGGATCACCATGACACAGGCAACCGCTTTGCGCGTACAGGCCTTCGCCACCGGCGATGTGGCCGCCCAATGCAGTGCGACACCCGGCTGGGTGCAGCAGTACCAGCAGATGTCCCCCGGGCATTTTGCCGGGCGGGTGCGCTACCTCGACCTGCACGGGGTGCAGGTGTACGAAGAGTGCATGAACACCCGGGTGGAGCAGCATTTCAACGCACCTGCCGGCGCCCTGGCGTTTTGTTTCGACGGCAGCGACAACGCGCTGTACCTGCTCAATGGCGAAAGCCGCAACACCTGGATCACCCCGGTAAACTACCGCGAAGTGGCAGTGGTGTTCGGCCCGCAGTTCGTCCAGCGCCAGGGCCTGGATATAGCCAAACTCGAAGGTTTGTTCATGGCACCGCTGACCTGTCGGCAAAATGCGCTGTTCACTCGCTGGCTGAGCGGCACCCTTACGCGCCTGTCGGCACTGACCGACCCCATCAGCCGCGATGCCCTCACCCAGCAACTGCTCGACGACTGCCTGTTTATCCTCGATAACGCCTGCGTGTGCCTGGACGGCAGTTCATTGCAAAAGCGCAATGAAGAACGCCAATTGATGGCGCGCATCGGCGAATGGGCGGCGGATGCACCGGATGAAACCGCCAACCTGTTGGAACTGGCGCAGATTGCGGGTGTGCCGTTGCGCCAATTGCAGCAAGGGTTCAAGACCTACACGGGGATGAGCCCGGCGCAGTGGTTAAGGTTGCGTCGGTTGAACGGGGCGCGGCGTGAGTTGCTGAGCACGACCGACACCACGGTCGCCGAGGTCGCGATGAATTGGTCGTTCTGGCATTTGGGGCGGTTTTCAAACAGCTACCGGGCGCTTTTTCAGGAGCTGCCCAGCGAAACCCTGAAACGCTCCAGCTGAAAAAACACGCTTGACCTTGTGGGAGGGACAGGCCAAACCGTCCCTCCCTTAAACCTCAATCAGGGCTGCGCGTTCAAAAAAGTGGAGATCAGTTGATTGACCTGCTCCGCCGCCTCCAGCTGCACCATATGCCCCTGCCCCGGCAATACATGCACCTGAGCCTGCAGCCCTTGGGCGTGACTTGCCGGGATGATCGCGTCGTCACTGCCCCAGATCACCAGGCTCGGCTGGCGGCCCACCTCGCTGCGAAGATCCAGCATCTGCCGCCCGCCATCGAACAGCCTGTGATCGAGCTGGCGCAACGCTTGATCCACCCCTTCCAGGCGCTTGAATTTGAGCATGTCCTCCAGCATCTGCCGCGTCACCAGCGCAGGGTTACTGAACAGTTGAGTCAATGGCGGCTTGAGCGCGTTACGGTTGTTGGCTTCGACAAAACCTCGCAGGTAATCGCCGTTGATATCGGCACCCAGACCGGCGCTGGCGATCAAGGTGATGGAGGCGATACGTGCAGGCGCCAGGCTGGCGACGGTGAGGGTCACCAGCCCACCCATGGAGTGGCCGGCCAAATGCACACGGTCGAGCGTCAGGTGGTCGAGCAATGCCAGTACGGCGTGACTGAGTTCGGCAGCGTCTCCCGTTTGCAGAGACTTGCCCGACTCCCCGTGCCCCGGCAGGTCCAGGGCAATCACCCGGCGTTCGGCGGCCAGGGCCGGTTGATTGAACAGCCAGTTGTTCAGATCGCCCCCGAAGCCGTGCACCAACACCAGCGGCGTGCCGCCCTCGCCCATGTCCAGATAACGCAGCAAGCGCCCGCCTACCTCGACTTTTTGTGCGCTGGGGCCGGCCTCTTCGGCTTCGGCGGCACTGGAGACGAACCCGGCGTTGAAGCTTTCGATCACGCTATCGATCTGAGCCTCTGTCGCCTCGCCCTCCACCACAATTCCCAGTAGAGCGCCCACCGGCAGGGTTTCATCACTGAGCGCCAGTACCCGACGCAGCACGCCGCTAAAAGGCGCCTCGACACTGCTGGAGATCTTGTCGGTCTCCACGTCCAGCACTTCCTCGCCCTTTTCCACTCGGTCGCCGGGTTGTTTGAGCCAGACATCGATGCGACCCTCGGTCATCGACAGGCCCCATTTGGGCATGGTCAGGGTATGAATCATGCGGAAGTCCTCTTGTCGGCGATCTTCATCACGGCGGCCTCGATCTTCGCGGCGTTGGGGATGTACAGGTCTTCCAGAGCATCGGAAAACGGCACCGGGGTGTGCGGCGCGGTGACCATCTCGATGGGAGCGCGCAGGAAAGCGAACCCCCGCTGGGCCACCAGGGCACTGATGTCGGTGGCGACCGAGCAGCGCGGGTTGGATTCGTCGATCACCACCAGGCGCCCGGTTTTCTCGACGCTTTCAAGGATGCTGTCTTCATCCAGCGGGCTGGTGGTGCGCAGGTCCAGCACTTCACAATCAATGCCTTGACGCGCCAGGTTGGCCGCAGCCTCCAGGGCGATATGCAGCATGCGGCCGTAGGTCACCAGCGTCACATCCTTGCCCTCACGCACAAAGTTGGCTTCGCCAAACGGGACCGTGTACAGCTCTTGCGGTACGTCGCCCTGCATGCCGTAGAGCATTTTGTGCTCAAGGAAAATCACCGGGTCATTGTCGCGGATTGCCTGGATCAACATGCCCTTGGCGTCGTAGGGCGTGGCCGGGCATACCACCTTGAGGCCGGGGATATGCGTCCACATGGAGGTGAGCATTTGCGAATGCTGGGCAGCCGCCCGCAAACCGGCGCCGTACATGGCACGGATCACCAGCGGTGTAGTGGTTTTGCCACCGAACATATAGCGGAACTTGGCAGCCTGGTTGAGCAACTGGTCCAGGCAGCAGCCGATGAAGTCGACGAACATCAATTCGCACACTGGGCGCATGCCACGGGTAGCGGCGCCCACCGCCATGCCCACGTAGCCGACCTCAGACAACGGTGCGTCCAGCACGCGCCCGGGAAATTGCGGGTGCAAGCCCTTGGTCACGCCAAGCACGCCGCCCCATGCGTCCTGCTCACCGGGGGAACCGGTGCCACCGGCCACATCCTGACCGATGATGAATACGCTCTGGTCACGGCCCATCTCTTGAGCCAAGGCCTCATTGATCGCCTGCTGATAGCTGATTTTACGAGCCATTAGATTCTCTCCACGTCTTGTTTTTATAGGGTTGGTATCAGCGGTAGGCCACGTAAACGTCGCTTAGCAGGTCGGCGGCCTGGGGCTTGGGATCGGTTTTGGCCAGGCGTACGGCGTCTTCGATCAATTGCGCCACTTCACCGTCGATGCGCTCGAACTGCGCTGCATCCAGCCAGCCTTCGGCATGGCAGCGCTGACGGAACAAGGCCAGGCAATCGGCGCTTTCGCGCAGGTTTTTCACTTCGTCAGCGCCGCGATAGGTTTGCGCATCGCCCTCGAAGTGCCCGTAGAAACGGCTGAGCTTGACCTCGACCAGCGTTGGCCCGTCGCCTTGGCGCGCCCGCTCCACAGCAACGCCGAGTGCTTCATGCACCGCGAAAAAATCATTGCCGTCGACGATCACCCCCGGCATACCAAACCCGGCGGCGCGCTCGGCGATGTCTTTGCAGGCCACCGACCAACCGGCGCCAGTGGCCTCGGCATAACCGTTGTTTTCGGCGACAAACAGACACGGCAGCTGCATGATCGACGCCAGGTTCATCGCTTCGAACACGGCACCTTCGTTGGAGCCACCGTCGCCAAAAAACGCCACTGCCACGCCCTGGCTCCCCTTGAGCTTGGCAGCCAGCGCAGCCCCCGCGGCCAACGGTGCGCCGGCACCGACAATGCCGTTGGCGCCGAGCATGCCTTTCTCTTGGTCGGCGATGTGCATGGAGCCGCCCTTGCCGCCGCACACGCCGGTTTTCTTGCCATAGATTTCGGCCATCATGCCGAACACGTCGACGCCCTTGGCGATGCAGTGTCCGTGGCCGCGGTGGTTGGACGCGATGCAATCATCGTCATTGAGGTGCGCCATGACGCCAGCGGCGCAGGCTTCCTGACCGGCATACAGGTGAACGAAACCGGGGATCTCGCCGGTGGCGAACTCCACATGCAGGCGTTCTTCGAAATCGCGGATGGTGCGCATCACGGTGTAGGCATGCAGTAACTGATCGGTGCACAGGTGGGTGGACATCTTGTTGTTCTCCAGGTTGTCTCGACGCACAAAAAACTGGCTGCGGCCAGTGCCAAGCTGTTCAGCACAGCTTGTGCCAACCGTCGAGAAAACCTGGCAAAGCCTTGATCCAGAGCCTTGCCACACAGCGATGCCCAGGCAAGTGGTCGACTAAATGTGAGACGCAACCACGCAGTTCGACCCTTGAGTCTCAGCGGCATGAGACGCAGCGTCTCAATGCAGGCGTTGGTCAGGGTGCCCTTGTCCGTGGGCACACATGCGCGCTTAATGACGCGCATAACAACAAAGCTTGAGAACCGGAGGCTTTATGCTCGCCATGAACTCCAGGGAGCATGTCGACTGTGTCAGTCGCGTGGTCCGCAATGCCGAGCGCCTGCCCCAGGCGCCCGTGCCGTCGCTGATCTTCGATTCGTGGCGGCGGTCCATGGAGCAACACCGCCTGGACCCCGGCTCCCTGCAAGGTCCACGTATCCTCAGCGAACCCTTGCTCAAGGAATGCCGCGAGCGCGCCGAGCTGTTCATGCGCATCGCCGGCGAAGAAGTCGCACAGTTGCACCATCGCGTGCGCCATGCCGACTACTGCGTGATGCTCACCGACGCCCAGGGCCAGACCATCGATCACCGTGTCGATGCGAGCATTCGCACCGACTGCCGCAAGGCCGGCCTTTACCTGGGCACCTGCTGGTCGGAAGCCGAGGAAGGCACCTGCGGCGTGGCCACGGTGCTGACCAGTAAAACAGCGGTGACGGTGCACAAGCGTGATCACTTTCGCGCAGCGTTTATCGGCCTGACGTGTTCGGCTGCGCCCATCTTCGACCCGCAGGGCCACCTGTTGGGTGTGCTGGATGTCTCGGCGCTCAAGTCGCCGGATGACCGCGGCAGCCAGCACCTGATACGGCAGATGGTGGCGCAGAGCGCCCAGGCCATCGAAAACGCTTTTTTCATGCACAGCGCCCGGCAGCACTGGGTATTACAAGCCCATAGCACTCCAGGCTTTGTCGACAGCCAACCCGACCTGCTGCTGGCCTGGGACCAGGACGGACGTCTGCACGCCTTGAACAGCAAGGCGCGTCAAGCCCTGCGCTTGCGCTTTGGCCAGCTGCCTGAGCATATCGGCGAAGTGTTCGATGTGGATGCATTGCGTGCAGCCACTGATCAGTCAACCCGGCAGTTGCACTGGCTGGGCAAGCCCGACGCGGTACACGTGAGGGTCAATGCACCCCGACGCCCCTCGGTTCGGGCGCTGCCAGAGGCGCAAGTCGACCCGCGGATCCAGGAGCACCTGCGCTTGGCTGCGCGGGTCAAGGACCGCAACCTGCCCGTGCTGGTGCAAGGTGAAACCGGCGTCGGCAAAGAAGTCTTCGCCCGCCAGTTGCATGAGCACAGCACGCGCCGGGACGGGCCGTTTGTGGCGGTGAACTGCGCGGCGATTCCCGAAAGCCTGATTGAAAGCGAGCTGTTCGGCTATTCGCCCGGCGCCTTCACCGGAGCCTCCAGCAAAGGCATGAGCGGGCTGCTACTGCAAGCCGACGGCGGTACGTTGTTCCTCGACGAAATCGGCGATATGCCATTGGCGTTGCAGACACGGTTGCTGCGGGTGCTGGCCGAGGGTGAAGTCGCGCCGTTGGGCGCAGCGAAAACCCGCGTGGTGAACATTCAGGTGATCTGCGCCAGCCACCGCGATTTGGCGGCGCTGGTCAGCGCGGGCCGATTCCGTGAAGACCTGTACTTTCGCCTGGGTTGTGCGCGCTTCTGCCTGCCGCCGTTGCGCGAACGCACCGATAAGCTGGCCCTGATCAATCGGCTGTTGGAGCAAGAGGCGCGTAACAGTGGCGTGTCGTTGGGCATCGGCCAGGCCACACTGCAATTGCTACTGGGTTATGCGTGGCCGGGCAATGTGCGGCAACTGCGGCATGTGCTGGCGTACGCCTGTGCGGTGTGCGAAGGCACTACACTGCAAGTGGTGGATTTGCCGATTGAAATCCGGGGCGAGCAGCCTCAAGGGCTGGAAGAGCAAAGCGCCAGCCCCGAGCGTCAAATGGTTCTGGATGCGTTGATTCGCCATCGCTGGAAACCCTCGCCTGCGGCACAGGCCCTGGGGATTTCAAGGGCAACCCTGTACCGACGCGTGAACCAACTGGGTATTGATATGCCCGGCAAAACCCACTGATACAAGGGATCGACTCCCACGCAGGCGAGTCGACCACGCTGTCAGCGGTAGACCAGGCCACCGTCGATCAACGGCGCCTGCCCGGTCATATAGTCTGCGTCCGGGCCTGCCAGAAATGCCACAAACCCCGCCACATCCTCCGGCGTTTGCGCACGGCCCAAGGCAATCCCATCCACGTACTGCTTGTAGGTTGCCCCCACCTGCGCCCCGGTAATCTCGGCCATGCGCTTGTCGATCTCAACCCACATATCGGTGCCCACCACACCGGGGCAATAGGCGTTTACCGTGATCCCCGCGCTCGCCAGTTCCTTGGCCGCCGCCTGGGTCAAGGCGCGCACCGCGAATTTGCTCGCCGAGTAGACCCCTAACAGCGCAAAGCCTTCATGCCCTGCGATTGAACAAGCATTGATGATTTTGCCCTTCTGCTTGAGCGCCTTGAATTTGTTGGCGGCCGCCTGGATCCCCCACAGCACGCCCTTGACGTTGATATCCAGGGTGCGCTCGACCTGCTGCGGGCTGACATCGAGCAATGAGTCGATCTGCGCCACTCCGGCGTTATTGACGATGATGTCGAATCCGCCCAGCGTCTGGTGGGCATGCTCTACCGCAGCCGTCACCTGTTCGCGTCTGGATACATCAGCGATGAACACAGAGGCTTTGCGGCCGGTGGCGACGATTTCGGCGGCCACGGCGTTGAGCTTGGCGCCGTCAATGTCCACCAACGCGACATCGGCGCCGTCCTGTGCAAGGCGCATGGCAATAGCCCGGCCTATGCCCTGCCCGGCGCCGGTGACCAGCGCGACTTTACCTGCGATACCCATGACAATCTCCTGAAACGATGAGGGGAGCCTTGTCTATCGCAAGCCGGCGCCTGGCTGTCGAGCCGCAACAGGATCGGCATCGGAGCTGAGACGGGTTGTCTCGCCGTGCGAACCTTGCGCGAAAGCTTGTAAAAGGCCGCGCTTATGCCTAGCTTAGGCGCCCCCCGCCCAGCGCTTTAAGGCCTTGCCCCATGGTTTTGCGTTTTCGCCCCGTCGTCACTTCACGTTTCGCCCTCGGCCTGTTGCTCAGTGGCGGCATCGGCAGCAGCCTGGCCGCCGAGATCGAGTTGCCGACGGTAAAGGTCCAGGGCCAGGATGAGTCGGGCTACCGCAGTGAAACCGCGTCGGTGGGCGGCTTTGATGAAGCGCCGCTGTTGGACACCCCCGCCTCGATCACCGTGATCAACGCCGCGCTGATCAAGGACCAGCAGGCACGCTTGCTCAGTGAAGTGCTGCGCAACGATGCCTCAGTGGGCGACAGTTATGCGCCTATCGGTTATTACGAGAATTTCGTGGTGCGTGGCTTTTCGCTGAACGCGGCCAGCAGTTACAAGATCAATGGGCGCACCATCACCGGCGAGCAGAACGTCGCGCTGGAGAACAAGCAGCAGGTGGAAGTGCTCAAGGGCCTGGCGGGTTTGCAGAGCGGCATTTCCGAGCCCAGCGGGGTGATCAACTACGTGACCAAACGCCCCCAGGATGTGCGCTCGGTGACGGTGTCCACCGATGATCGCGGCAGCGGTTATATCGCCACCGATGTCGGCGGCTGGTTTGGCAGCGAGCAGCAGTTCGGCCTGCGTGCCAACGTCGCCCATGAAGACCTCAATTCCTATGTGGAACACGCCAACGGCCAGCGCGATTTCGTGTCCCTGGCCTTTGACTGGAACATCAGCCCCGACGCCGTGCTGCAACTGGACGCCGAATACCAGAACAAGCAACAGCGTTCGGTACCGGGGTATCAACTGCTGGGGGGCACCGAAGTGCCCCACGGTGCTTCACCGAAGAAGCTGTTGGGGCACCAGACGGGCGGCAAGCAGGTCGGGATTGATTCGCTGAACCTCAACGGCAAGTTCGAGTACCGTTTCAGCGATCAGTGGAAAGGCAGTGTCAGCGCGGCGCGTAGCAAGGTGGTGATTGATGACTACAGCTCGTTTGCCTGGGGTTGCTATGGTTCGGCCAGTTGCAGTGCCGCCAGCGTGCCGAACTACTTCAGCCCCGAAGGCAATTACGACGTCTACGACTACCGCAGCCCGGACGACACTCGCCGCGACGACGAAATCCAGGCGGCCATGACCGGCCTCTTCGACACTGCCGGCATCGGCCATGAACTGACCTTTGGCAGCAGCGCGTTTCGCCGAGTGATCGACAAACGCAAGTCGGTCAACGAATTCATCGGCACCGCCAATATCAACGAAGAGGTGCCGAGCTTTCCCCCGACCGACAAGCCGTTGAACGACAGCCACCGCAACCTCGACAGCCGCCAGTACGGGCTGTTCGTCACCGACCGCATCCGCTTCAACGAGCACTGGCAAACCATCCTCGGCGGCCGTGAAGTGCGCCTGGACGAAAAAGCCTTCGACAGCGTCACTGGCAACCAGACACGCCACACCCAACAGTACGTGTTCCTGCCCCAGGCCTCGTTGATCTACAAGCCAGTGGACAACGTTTCGCTGTACACCAGCTACAGCAAGGGCCTGTCCCTGGGCGGCACCGCGCCGTGGTTTGCAAGCAATGCCGATGAAACACTCGCCCCCACCGTCTCGCGCCAGATCGAAGCCGGAGTGAAATACGACTGGCGCCGTATCAGCTTCGCCGCCGCTGTGTTCCAGACGCGCCAGGCTTACCAATACGCCAAGCCCGAAGGTGGCACGTTCAACTACGTGCAGCAGGGCCAGCAAAAAAACACCGGGATTGAATTGTCCGCCAACGGCTGGGCCACCGACCGTCTGCAGATCGCCACCAGCGTGGCCGCGATCCGAGCGCGGGTGAGCGGCAGCGGCACGCAGGAATACGAAGGCCATCAGGCGATCAACGTGCCCAAGCTGCGCGCCAGTGTGTACGCCGACTACGCCCTGCCCTGGGTCAACGGCCTGGCGGTATTGGGCGGCGTGCAATACAGCGCCAAGAAGTCCGCCAATCGCACCGGCAACGTGGAAGTGGGCGACTACGCGGTGGTCAACGTCGGTAGCCGCTACACCACGAAGGTCGATGGCTACGAGACCGTGTTTCGCCTGAGCGTCGATAACCTGTTCGACAAGCGCTACTGGCGCGACGCCGGCGAATACATGGGCGATGACTACCTGTTCCAGGGCGCACCGCTGACGGCGCGCCTGAGTGCTTCAGTAAACTTCTGAACCCCCGACTCTGTGGCGAGGGAGCTTGCTCCCGCTGGGGTGCGAAGCGCCCCCCAAAATCCGGCTCCAGCTTCGCTGTCGAGCGGGAGCAAGCTCCCTCGCCACAAAAAGCAGAAACTCTCTGATCGTTACTTGGGCATCTTGCGAAAGCCCACGGCCAGGCGGTTCCAGCTGTTGATGGTGGCGATGGCGACGCTCAGGTCGACTTGTTCCTGGGGGCTGAACTGCGCAGCCAGGGCGTTGAAGTCTTCGTCGGGGGCGTGGGTGTGGCTGAGCAGCGTCAGGCTTTCGGCCCAGGCCAGCGCGGCGCGTTCACGTGGGGTGAAAAATGGCGTTTCACGCCAGGCCGACACGGTGTACAGGCGCCGTTCGGTCTCGCCGCCCTTGCGCGCATCGGCGGTGTGCATGTCGAGGCAGAACGCGCAGCCGTTGATCTGCGATACGCGCAAGCGCACCAGTTCCAGCAGTGGCAGTTCGATGGAAAGTTTGCCGACCGCCGCTTCCAGGGCGAGCATGGCTTTCATGGCGTCCGGGGAGGCGGTATAGAAATCGGTACGGGTTTGCATGGTGAATCTCCAGAACGTTGGGATAGGTGCGCAGAGTAGTCAGCGCAGCGTTCTGGAGAAATAGCCAATCCGGGCGAAGAACAGGTGACCAATCTACAGACCGCGGTTCCTCAGCCACTGGATGAAGCCCTTCTTGACCGGTACCACGGGCGCGTCTTCGGTCAGAGCCTGGGCGGCATGGCGGCGGAAATCCAGGAGCGCCTTCATGGCTTCGCCGATATCATGCCGTGCGTCCAGGCACGGCTTGAGGTATTCATTTTCAATGCGGTAGAGCGTGCAGTAGGTCTTGGCCGAAAAATCCGCCAGCGCCGCCTGGTCGGAGAGGATGCCGGACTCACCGATCACCTCACCAGGGCCCATACGCCCAGCTTCGAACTTGTGCCCGTCCTTGATCAACAGCACCGAGACCACGCCGGACTCGATGATGAACAGGTGATCGCTGACCTCCCCCGCCGCCAGGATCATCTCACCAGCGCGGTAGGTGTGCAGGGTCATGTTCTGGCTGAAGGTGTCTTTTTCTTCCTGGCGCAAGGTCGAGAAGATCGACGAGCGCTCCAGCAAGGCGCGGGCGCCAGACACCGCAGGCGGCGTGCTGCCTTCGGTGGCGGACAACAGCCCCACGCCCGCCGCCTGCAAATGCCGGTAGGCCAGGTCGTAAAGCTGGTTGCGGGTTTCGCGCTTGAGGCCCATGGCCGGCACAAAGCCGCTGATCTCATATTCCACGCCACTGCCGGTGGACGCTTTGAACGCGACGCTGGGCGCCGGCTGGGCCAGCAACGGCCGGCAGCCCTGCATCGCACGCTCCAGCGCTTCGATCACGGTTTGCGGGCGCGCATGGGGGCTGACTTGCAGGCTGACCGCCAGGCCGAACATGTCCGCCGGACGCGAGAAGTTGATGATCTTGGCCTTGGCCGCCAGGGAGTTGGGGATCACCGCCAGGCTGCCCTGAGAGGTTTGCAGGCGCGTGGCGCGCCAGTCGATATCGGTGACACGGCCTTCGGTGCCGTCGATGGAGATCCAGTCATCGATCTGGTAAGGCTTGGTGGTATTGAGGACGATCCCGGAAAACACATCGCTCAGGGTGCTTTGCAAGGCCAGGCCGACGATGATCGCCACCGCGCCGGAGGTGGCCAATACGCCCTTGACCGGCAGGTCGAGCACATAGGCCATGGCGGCGATGATAGCGATCAGGAAAATCACCGCGCCCATCAGGTCCTGCAACAAACGCCCGGTATGGCCGACCCGCTGCATCATCACCGCGCCGAGCAACACCGTGAGGGTGCGCGCGGCGAACAACCACCAGCCGATCTGCAGCGCCGTGGCGGCCAGGTGCAAGGTAGTGTCATCGGCATAGGGCGCCGCTTGCATGGGGTTCATGCCGTCGTTGAACAACACGGCACTGAATACCGCGAAAATCACCAGCCGCGCTGCGAGTTTCCAGTTGGCCAGGTTGGGGGAAATAAGGCGCCACACGGCGATGTCGATCAGGATCAACGCCACGGCGCACAGCATCGGGTGATCAGCGATAAATGAGGGCATCCAGGCGACTCCAGGGCGAATGCCGAGAAGATCGCATGAAATCAGAAACCTGGAAACAAAATGTAGGAGCTGGCTTGCCTGCGATGCAAACACCGCGGTGTATCAGCTACACCAGGGTGATGCTATCGCAGGCAAGCCAGCTCCCACAGGAGGTTGCGGTGAACCGTCAGGCGTGCATCTGCCCGAATTTGCCCGACTGAAAGTCGGCAAATGCCTGGTGAATCTCCTGCTCGGTGTTCATCACGAACGGACCGTGGCCGACGATGGGCTCGTCGATGGGTTCGCCGCTGAGCAGCAGCACCTTGGCGTCGTCGTTGGACTCCAGGGTCAGTTGCTTACCGTCGCGCTCGAACAGCGCCAATTGCCCCTGGCGTGCGACTTCTTCGCCATTGATCAACAACGTGCCGCTGAGCACCACCAAGGCGGTGTTACGCCCGGCGTGCAGGTCCAGCGTGACCGCTTTACCGGCGTTGAGGCGCAAGTCCCATACGTCTATCGGCGTGAAGGTGCGGGCCGGGCCTTGAGTACCGGCAAATTTCCCGGCGATCAGCCGCAGGTGGCCGGCGTCGTTTGCCAATGGCAGCACCGGAATGTCGCCATCGACGATGGTCTGGTAACCGGCATCCGCCATTTTGTCCTTGGCCGGCAGGTTGACCCACAGTTGCACCATCTCCAGTGCGCCGCCACTACGGGCGAAGTCTTGGGAGTGAAACTCTTCGTGCAGGATCCCTTTGGCTGCGGTCATCCATTGCACATCGCCCGGGCCGATTTTGCCGCCGGCACCGGTAGAATCGCGGTGCTCGACTTCGCCGTCGTAGACGATGGTCACGGTTTCAAAACCGCGATGCGGGTGCTGGCCGACGCCGCGACGTTGTTCAGTCGGGGTGAATTCGGCTGGACCTGCGTGATCCAGCAACAGGAATGGGCTGATGTGCTTGCCCATGGTGTCGTAGGAAAACAGCGTGCGTACCGGGAAGCCGTCGCCGACCCAGTGGGCGCGGGGGCTGGTGTAGATACCAATCAGCTTTTTCATGGTGTACCTCCAAAGTGAGTACACCTTAAATCGCCTCACCCTTGAGCACTAGCCGGTAAAAATGGCCCTGATCGTTCTATATATAGGACAGCGTTTTAACCTGGCGTTGGCGCAGCAGTTGAAAGGCAACCAGTGC
The DNA here is from genome assembly GCF_900119355.1 of Pseudomonas sp. NFPP02. Lineage (NCBI taxonomy): Bacteria > Pseudomonadati > Pseudomonadota > Gammaproteobacteria > Pseudomonadales > Pseudomonadaceae > Pseudomonas > Pseudomonas sp. NFPP02. The sequence goes on along the minus strand of NZ_FPJI01000010.1, from coordinate 6,789 downwards.
CGACAGTGCAAACCCGGCCTGGATAATGATCATCGGCGCGGCACTGCCATCGCGTAACTGGCTCAGCAGCAACCCGCTGCACGTGGCGCCGAACATCTGTGCAAATCCCATGAGCCCGGCGGCTAAACCCGCACGATGCGCATTGGGCATCACGGCCCCGGTAACGGAACCGGGCAGCACCAGGCCACCGCCGAGCGTGACCAGGGCGATGGGAATATCCAGCCCCACTACCGACAACCCGAACACTAGGTAAATCGCCAGGGCTGCCACCCCGCCTACCGCCACCATCGTCACACCCATCGCCACAATGCGCTGCGGCCCCAGGCGCTGAATGTTACGCCGGGTATAAGTGGAGCCGACGATCAGCATCGACACAATCAGCCCGAAGTTGAGCCCGTACTCAAGGCTGCTGAACCCCAGCAGATTGATAAACACCGACGATGAACCCGCGATCACCGCAAACATCGCGCCATAGGTACACGCCAGGGCCACCGCGTAAGCACGGTATTGGCGCCCCTTGAGCAGATCCAGATACTGCCCGCCGAGGGTGCGCCAGTGTGCGGCCTTGGGATCGAGGTGATGGTTGCTCTCGCGAAAGAACAGCAGCGCCAGCAATAACACCAGGCTACCGATCACCAACGCCAGGGCGATGGGCGCACGCCAACCCAGCAATTTGATCAGTAAGCCCCCTGCTATCGGCGCAACGACGATGGCATACAACATGCCGATCATCGTCAGCGCCAGGGCCGGGCCTGCCTCGGCTTTCCACACATCGCGCACCACGGTGCGCGCTAGTACCAGCGCGGCGCACGCGCCCAGGCCTTGCAACACCCGGGCGGCGATAAACTGCTGGATGTCGGTGACCAGCAGCATCGCCAGCGTCGCCACTACGTAGAGCGCCAGGCCCCCGATCAAGACTGGCCGCCGGCCGATGCGATCCGACAGCGGCCCGAACAGTAGCTGCCCCAGGCCAAACGCAGCAACGAATGCCGACAGCGCCATCAGTGCCGAGCCTTGCGGCGCCTGCAGCGCGTGCTCGATGGCACCCAGGCCGGGGATGATCAGTTGCGTCGAGACTTCACCCAATGCGGTGAGGGCAACCAGCAAGAACAGCAAGCTGCGTGAGGGTGCCGGGGCGTTTGCCATGGGGAGTATCCGGGGGCTGGATTAATTTATATTTCGACCATAATATGAGCGAAAAATTATGTCCATAATTTTTTGCCCTATGGTCACCCTGGAGTTCGTCATGCCCCCTCTCCCCCTGCGCCTTCTCACGCCACTGGCTCTGCTGGTGGTCCTCAGTGGCTGTAACAGCAAGGCCGACAGCGCCGCCCAGGCGCCCACATCGCGCCCGGTGCTGGCCGCCAAAGTCGAAGCCGCCGGCACCCAGCAAAGCGCCTATACCGGCGTGGTGGCGGCACGCACTGAAAGTGACCTGGGCTTTCGGGTCAGCGGCAAGGTGATCGAGCGCAAGGTCGACCCCGGCCAGCACGTCTCCCGTGGTGACACCCTGTTGGTGCTGGACATCGGCGACTTCGAACTGGCGCTTCGCTCGGCCAAGAACCGCGTCAACGCCGCCCAGGCCCAACTGCGCCAGCGTCGTGACGATGAAAACCGTTACCAGCGCCTGGCCAGCACCGGCGCGGTGTCGCGGCAGATCTTCGACCAGTCGGCCACCAACCTGCGCGTCGCCCAGGCCGAACTGGCCGCGGCGCAATCGGATGCCAGCCAGATCGAAAACCGTCGCACTTATTCGGTACTCAAGGCCGATGGCGACGGCATCATCACCGACGTGCTGGCCGATCGCGGGCAAGTGGTGGCCGAAGGGCAAATCGTGGCGCGCCTGGCCCATGACGGCGCCCGCGAAGCCATCGTCAACCTACCGGAGAACCGGCGTGACCTGGCTGCGCAAAAAGCCCTGGCGTTTCCCTTTGGCGCAGCCGACCAGGCCGTGACCGCCACCCTGCGCGAACTGTCCGCCAGCGCCGACCCGGTCACCCGCACCTACCGCGCACGTTACGTGCTGCAGGGTTCGGTCGAGCGTTTCGCCCTCGGCTCCACCATCACCGTGCGCCTGCAAGGCAACGGCCAGCCCCTGCAAACCCGCGTGCCGATTGGCGCCTTGCAGGATGCGGGGCAAGGCACGGGCGTCTGGCTGATTGGCGATGATCAAAAGATCAGCTTCGCCCCCGTGAAGGTCGCCAGCCTCGGCCAGGAAGACGCCTTGCTCGACAGCGGCGTAACACCCGGCCAAACCATCGTCGCCCTCGGCGCTCACCTGTTGCACAGCGGCGACACGGTGCGCTTGCTGCCCGCCCAGGCCCTGGCCCTCAACCGTAAGCAGGATCAATGAGTATGCGCGGGATCAACCTCTCCGAACTGGCCGTCAAGCACCGCGCCGTCACCTTGTTCTTGCTGATTGCGATCCTCGTTGCCGGGGTCTTCGCGTTCGGCAAGCTGGGGCGCGCAGAAGACCCTTCGTTTACCGTCAAGGTCATGACCATCACCGCCGCCTGGCCCGGCGCCACCGCCCAGGAGATGCAGGAGCAAGTAGCCGACCGCCTGGAAAAGCGCCTGCAGGAACTGGACTACTACGATCGCGTCGAGACCATCGCCCAGCCAGGCTTTGTGTCGATGCGCATGACCTTCCTGGAGTCCACGCGCCCGAGCGAGATTCAGGAGCTGTTCTACCAGACCCGCAAAAAACTCAGCGACGAAGCCACGCGCCTGCCCAAGGGCGTGATCGGGCCGTTTTTCAACGATGAATATTCCGACGTGTACTTTGCGTTGTACGCCCTGGAAGCCGAACACCTGCCCCATCGCCAACAAGTGCAAATGGCCGAGGAGCTACGCCAGGGTTTGCTCAACCTGCCTGGGGTGAAGAAGGTCAATATCCTTGGCGAGCAGGCCCAGCGCGTGTTTGTCGAGTTCTCCTATGAGCGCCTGGCAACCCTGGGCATCAAGCCCGAACAGATCTTCGCCGCCCTCGCCGCACAAAATGCCGTGGCGCCCTCAGGCTTCGTCGAAACGGCGGGCGCCCGCGCTTATATCCGCATCGACGGCGCGTTCGACAGCCTCGCGCTGATCGAAAACGTGCCCCTGCAAGTCAATGGCCGCGTATTGCGCATCGCCGATGTGGCCACCGTGAGCCGGGGTTATGAAGACCCGCCCAGTTATCGCATCCGCCATCAGGGCGACCCGGCGTTGATGCTGGGCGTGATCATGGAGAAGCACTGGAACGGCCTGGAACTGGACAAGAGCCTGCAGGCCCAGGAAGCCAGAATCCAGGCCGACCTGCCGCTGGGCGTGAACTTCGCCAAAGTCTCCGACCAGGCGAAAAACATCAGCCTGGCGGTCAACGAGTTCATGCTCAAATTCTTCGTGGCCCTGGCGGTGGTGATGCTGATCAGCCTGTTGGCCCTGGGCTTTCGCGTGGGGCTGGTGGTGGCGGCGGCCGTGCCGCTTACGCTGTCGATCGTGTTCGTGATCATGCTGGTCACCGGCCGTGAATTCGATCGCGTGACCCTCGGCGCATTGATCATCTCCCTGGGCCTGTTGGTGGACGACGCGATCATTGCCATCGAGATGATGGTGGTCAAACTCGAAGAAGGCTTTGACCGCATCCACGCGGCCACCTACGCCTGGAGCTCAACAGCGGCGCCGATGCTGACCGGGACTCTGGTGACCATTATCGGTTTCCTGCCGGTTGGCTTTGCACGCTCCGGGGCGGGTGAATACGCCGGGAATATCTTCTGGATCGTGGGTTTCGCGCTGATTTCATCCTGGCTGGTGGCCGTGGTGTTTACGCCTTACCTGGGCGTGAAGTTGTTGCCGCAGATCAAGCCAGTGCCCGGCGGGCATGATGCGATTTATGCCGGGCGCTACTACCAGAAACTGCGCAGCCTGGTGGAGGCCTGCGTGCGCGGGCGCTGGCTGGTGACCGGCATGGTGGTGGCCGCGTTCGTGGTATGCGGCCTGGGTATGGCGGTGGTGAAGAAACAGTTCTTCCCGGATTCCGACCGCTCGGAACTGATTCTGGAAGTGTATATGCCACCCGGCAGCGCGTTCAAAAGCACCGAAGCCGTGGCGGCGCAGGTGGAGAAGGCGCTGTTGCAAGAGCCGCAGACCAGTATGGTCGACACCTATGTGGGCGGCGGTGCACCGCGGTTTTTCCTGTCGTTGAACCCTGAAATGCCGGACCCGGCGTTCGCCAAGTTGATCGTGCAAACCCCGGACTCCCACGCCCGCGACGCGCTGAAACTGCGGATGCGCGAGCGCATTGCGGCAGGCGAATTTCCGTCGGCGCGGGTACGGGTCACGCAGCTCGTCTTCGGCCCGCCGGTGCCGTTCCCGGTGGTGTTTCGCGTCTCGGGGCCCGACCTGAATGTGCTGCGCGGGCTGTCTGAAGACGTGCGTCAGGTCGTGGCCGACAACACGCTGACCAGAGACACCTTCCTAGAATGGGGCGAGCGTGCCAGCGGTTATCGCCTGGTGCTGGACCAGGATCGCTTGCGCTTGCTGGGTTTTACCCCCGACGAGGTCAAGTCCCAACTCAACGCCCTGCTCAGCGGCAACCCGATCACCGAAGTTCGCGAAGGCAACCGCACCGTCTCAGTGGTGGCCCGCGCCCAAGGCAGCCAACGCGAAGACCTGGCCAACCTCAACAACATGACGCTGACCAACAGCGCCGGTACGTCGGTGCCGCTGGCCCAGGTCGGGCATTTTCAGGCGGTGATGGAAGAACCGATCCTCAAGCGCCGCGACCGCGCCACCACCGTGGAGGTACGCGCCGACATCATCGACGGCGTACAACCGCCCGATGTCGAAATGGCGGTGTACAAAGACCTGCAACCGCTGATCGCCAAGCTGCCCAGCGGTTACAAAATCGACATCGGCGGCCCGGTTGAGGAAAGCGCCAAGGCCAACGTGGCCCTGGCGGCGCTGTTTCCGATCATGATCCTGCTGACCCTCACGGTGATCATGTTCCAGGTGCGCTCGTTCGGCGTGATGTTCATGGTGTTCGCTACCGCGCCGTTGGGCCTGATTGGTGCAGTGCCGACCTTGTTGCTGTTCAACCAGCCGTTCGGCTTCAACGCGATCCTGGGCCTGATTGGCATCGGCGGCATTCTGATGCGCAATACGCTGATCTTCACCGACCAGATCCGCCAGAACCAGGACCACGGCATGGCGATTCGCGAGGCCATTATCGAAGCCACCGTGCGGCGTGCCCGCCCGGTGATCCTGACCGCACTGGCGGCGGCGCTGGCGTTTATTCCGTTGACGCTCTCGGTGTTCTGGTCGTCGCTGGCTTATGTGCTGATTGGCGGTGTGCTGGTAGGCACGGTGTTGACGCTGTTGTTCCTGCCGGCGCTGTGCAGCCTGGTACTGCGCGACAAGGTTGCTGAAACGTCCCACGTAACTGCCGGATAAGCTCTACTCCCCTCCGCTTTCCACCGCTGCAAAGTCCCTCGCCTGATCAAACAGTGCGAGGGATTGCAGATGGTTTTTCCTGTTAGTGCCTTGGTTACCTGGCCGCCCCTCGTGGGGAGCCGCTGCGGATGACCCAAGCAGCCCACATTACCTTTATCGAACACGAGCTGGATGGTTTCCATCAGAGCCTGGTGGAGTACCGCCAGCAGATGGGCGCCTGGTATTCGCGTGCGCTGGATACGGTCAGTCATGCAGCGGACATGCCTTCGTTGCTGGGTATGGATCGGGTGTTGCGGGTTGGGGATGCACAGCAGTCGGTCGGTCTTGGCGATGCGGACTTTTCCACCGTGGCCCGCTGTCCGGCAGGGGGTGTGCTGAAGATCCAGAGCAGGTTCGAGTCAGCGTACGACGTGCCGATCGGCAATATTCCGGTTGAAGTGATCGGGCTGGATGACGGCAGCTCCAGGGTCATCCTGCTCGACGAGCACGGCGACGGTTTCCACGAATGCGCCGCCGGCGGGCGCTATCAGGTAAGGGTTCAGGGCGGCGTTTCAGCGCAGCAAGTCGATGCCTTGTTTGCTTCCTATGCCGGGCTGACTGCGGATCTGGAGCAATGGCTGCGCGAGCAGTGGCAAGGCTTCAAGCCGCATTGGCAGCAATCCCCGGCCAGCGCAATAGGCAACGGCGTGCTCGCCGGCAGTTGGGCAGCGATCCGTGACGTGTGGGACAGCATCAAGCAGGTGCAGGCGATTCTTGAAGACCCGCTCAAGTACGTCGAGCAACTGGGTAGCGAGGCGGCGAAGTTGGCACAAATCGCCACCGATGCGCCCAAGGTCATGGAACAGGCGATGTTGCTGGCCAGTGATGAGGCGGCGCTGTACCTGTTACTGCGCACCGCCATGATCTGGCTGGAGGCGTTACCGCCTAGTGAAGTTGCGCAAGCGGCCGCCGGTTTTATGGTATCGCTGCTGATTGACCTGGTGATTGGCGTGGTGTTGACCATCGCGCTGCCGGCAGCGGGCGTAGCGTATTTGAGTATGCGCCTGGTCAAGTACGGCGCAGGGATTCTTCAGTCAGCCGTGGGTTTCGTGACCGGTGTGCTGACGATCCTCACAACGTTCATGCGGGCGGTGGACCGCTACAAAGCGGTGGCGGTTCGCGGGGTGGTGGGAGGGCTGAAGCAAGGCGCGGTGCAGATGCGCTGGCGAGCGCGGCAGAACGTAGTGCTGACGCAGAAAGAGCGTGTGGATGATGTGCCGGCTGTGGCTTCAAATCCTAAAGGCGATGCGGCGGCGCCAGCGGACAAGACCGTTACCAACGGCTGCCCGGTGTCGATGGTCACCGGCGAGGAATTGCTGA